>DASWDF010000217.1:0-14975 GCA_036395475.1 Casimicrobiaceae bacterium | reverse complement strand
GGCCGGAGCATCGGCAACATTCTGCTCGATGCGTCTTTCTCGCCGGTGCGGCGGGTGAGCTACTCCGTCGAAAGCGCCCGCGTCGAGCAGCGCACCGATCTGGACAAGCTCGTGATGGACATCGAAACCAACGGCGTCATCGAGCCGGAACAGGCGATCCGTTATGCGGCCTCCATCCTGGTCGAGCAGCTCGGCGTGTTTGCCGACCTCAAGGGCACCGAGGCGCCGATCGAGCAGCGTTCGATGCCGCAGGTCGATCCGATTCTGTTGCGGCCGGTTGACGATCTCGAGCTTACCGTGCGTTCCGCCAACTGCCTCAAGGCGGAGAACATCTACTACATCGGCGACCTGATCCAGCGCACCGAGACAGAGCTCCTGAAGACTCCGAACCTCGGCCGCAAGTCGCTGAACGAAATCAAGGAAGTGCTGGCTTCGCGCGGTCTGTCGCTGGGGATGAAGCTCGAGAACTGGCCGCCGCCGAATCTCGACCGGCCGTAAGGGAAAAGAATCATGCGTCACCGCCACGGACTGCGTAAGTTGAACCGCACCACCAGCCATCGGCTGGCGATGCTGCGAAACATGACCAACTCGCTTCTGACATACGAAGCGATCCGAACGACGCTCCCCAAGGCGAAGGAGCTGCGCCGCGTCGCCGAGCCTCTGATCACGCTGGCCAAAAATCCAACGTTCGCCAACCGCCGGGTGGCGTTCGATCGCCTGCGCGACAGGGACGCGGTCTACAAGCTCTTCAATGAGCTCGGTCCGCGCTACGCCAAGCGTCCCGGCGGCTATCTGCGCATTCTCAAGTTCGGATTTCGTGTCGGTGATAACGCGCCGATGGCATTGGTCGAGCTGATGGACCGGCCGGAGCCTGCCGCGGAAACGACCGAAGAGAGCAAACCGGCCAAGTCGGGCAAGTCGGGCAAGGCGCCGAAGCCCGGCAAGGAAACTCCGGCCCCCAAGGCGAGCAGGAAGACCAGGAAAACGAAGAAGGCGAAAGAAGCCAAAGCCGCAGCATAGATAAGCGTCGCAATCGACAAGAAAGGCCGGGCTCGCCCGGCCTTTTCACGTGGGTCGCCGGATCGTCAATCGACGGACCGCCGCATAGGGTCGGAGTCGACTTTTCGCAGTCGGCTCCTATGATCTGGTCAGTGCATGAAAAGTCGACTCTGACCCTGGGTTTACTCGACCTGAATATTGGCGTCCTTGACGATCTTGCTCCATTTCGCGGTCTCGACCTTGAGCATTGCCGCGAATTCCGCGGGCGTATTGCCGATCGGTTCGGCGCCGAGGCCGGCCAGTTTTTCCTGTACCTCGGGTTGAGTGAGTGCGCCTGCAATTTCGGAGCGAAGCCTGGCGATGATGTCGTTCGGCGTGCCGGCCGGAACGACGATGCTGTACCAGGACGTCACGTCGAATCCCGGCAAGCCGGATTCTGCGAGCGTAGGCAGCTCGGGTGCAGCGGCAATGCGTTTCGGACTCGCGACGCCGAGGGCGACGAGCCGGCCTGCCTTGACTTGCGGCAAGGCCGACGGCGCGCCGGCGAACATCATCTGCACCTGTCCGCCGACGACGGCGGTGACGGCCGGCGCGATTCCATTGAATGGAATATGTACGGTGTCGACGCCGGCCATGCTCTTGAAAAGCTCGCCCGCGAGATGCGCACCGCTGCCGTTGCCCGGCGAAGAATAGTTAAGCGTTCCCGGATGCGCCTTGGCATAGCGGACCAGTTCGGCGACGCTCTTTGCCGGAACGGAAGGGTGGATGACCAGCACATTCGGCACTGCGGCGATCACGGTGACCGGGGCAAAGTCGCGCCCGACATCGTACGGAACATTGCGGTAGAGAAAGGGATTGACGGTGAGATTTCCTGCAGGCGCGAGCACCAGTGTGTAGCCATCGGGCGCGGACCTGGCTCCGAGCTCCATCCCGATGTTCCCTCCGGCGCCGGGGCGATTGTCGACGACGACGGCTTTGCCCAGACTGGCGGAGAGTTTCTCGCCGACCAGCCGGGCGAGGGAATCGGCAGGACCACCCGGCGGGAAGGGAACGATCAGCCGCAGAGCTTTCGCTGGATACACGTCGGCGGCGGTCGCATCGACGATCGCGGTCGACTGCAGTAGGCAAAACCCGATGAGAGCGATGATACGCATGGCCGGAAATCCCCGAAGGTCACTCGATAGGTAACGGACGCAGTTCGCCGGCGATGCCGTCGCGTGCGGTCAGCCGTGCACGCATCGCGGCAAGCGTAACCGTCCCGCACGGCGCGCCGTTTTCGTCGACGAGCGTGGCGCTGTCCGCACCGGCCGCCAGCATCGCCGACAGCGCGTCGCGCGCGCTCGCATTCGCCGCGAGTCTCGGGCTCGCATCGCCGACGCGGGCGTCGGTGGTTACGACGTCCGCGGCCGGTATCAGCGCCAGGCGCTTGAGCGCGCGGTCGCTGCCGACGAACTCGTCGACAAAGGCGTCGGCCGGCCGCGCAAGAATCGCCTCGGGCGTGTCGTATTGCACGAGCTCGCCATCCTTCATGATCGCGATGCGATCGCCCATTTTGATCGCTTCGTCGATGTCATGGGTGACGAACACGATCGTCTTCCTGAGCCCGCGCAGGATGCGCAGGAATTCGCCCTGCAAGCGCGTCCGCGTGATCGGGTCGAGGGCGCCGAACGGCTCGTCCATCAGCATCACCGGAGGGTCGGCAGCGAGTGCGCGCGCGACGCCGACGCGCTGCTTCTGCCCGCCGGAGAGCTCGCGCGGGAAGCGCTGCCGATATTGCCCAGGCTCCATGCCGACCAGCGAAAGCAGCTCATCGACACGCGCGCTGGTGCGTGCCGGCTCCCATCCCAAAAGCCTCGGCACGGTGGCGATGTTATCGGCGATCGACCAGTGGGGGAAAAGGCCAACCTGCTGGATCACGTAGCCGATGCTCCGCCGCAGCTCGACGGGGTCGATATGCAGGACGTTCCGGCCCTCGACGCTGATCGTCCCTGAATCGGGTTCGATCATCCGATTGATCATACGCATTGTCGTCGTCTTGCCGCAGCCGGAGGGGCCGATCAGCACGCACACCACGCCCGCCGGAATGGTCAGCGTCAGCCTGTCCACGGCCGGACGGGGCGCACCGGGAAACGATTTCGTCAGCGCGTCGAGATCGATCATCGCGCGCGTAAGCCCGCCGGAGTCAGAGCGCGTTGAATCGACGCGAAAAGCGCGTCGGTGCCCAGCGACAAAAGCGTCGCCGGGATCGCGCCGACGAGCAGCTGCGGCAGCGCCATCATCGCGATTCCGGCGGTGATGAAGTCGCCCAGGCCCCCACCGCCGATGTACGCGGCGAGCACCGCGCCCGACACGACCTGTACGGCGGCGGTGCGAATGCCGGCGAACATCACCGGCAGCGCGATCGGCAGCTTTACCTTGCGCTCGATCTCGAGCGCAGTCATGCCCATGCCGCGCGCCGCATCGACGATATCGGGGTCGACCTGGCGAATCGCAGCGTAGGTGTTGATCAGGATCGGCGGCAGCGCGAGCAGCGTCAGCGCGAACAGCGACGGCGCGAATCCGGTTCCCATGACCGGCATCACCAGCGCCAGGACCGCCAGCGACGGCAGCGTGCGGCCGATGTTGGCTGCGTTGATCGCGACGAGCGCCGTGCCGTGGCTATCGGCGAGGCGCACTCCTAACGGTACCGCGATCGCCGTGGCGATCGCCAGCGCCGATGCGGAGAGCGCGATATGCCGCCACAAAGCCGCCAGAAACTGGGCCTGATGGCCGGCGAGATAGTCCCAGGCTTCGATGAACATGTTAGCCTGCTAGGCTCCTAGGCCGCGCGAGCCTTGAGTCGGGTCTCCAGTCGCGCGAGCGAGAGGTCGGCGGCGACGGCGAGCGCGCAGGCGGTGATCGCCCCGGTCCAGATCTTCGGCGCGAAGTCGTTACTCATGCCGCTGAAGATCAGCGTCCCCAAGCCGCCGGCGTTGACATACGCGCCGACGACCGTGACGCTGATCACCGTCACCGCGGCGATGCGCAAGCCCGCAACGATCACCGGCAGCGCAAGCGGCAGCTCGACGCGGGCCAGCACTTCCGCAGTACGCATGCCCATGCCGCGCGCGGCATCGGTGACCTCTTCGGGCACCTCGCGGATGCCGGTCGCGACGTTGCGGATCAGGATCATCAGCGAGAATGCGACCATGCAGATGATGGCGTTGGTCTTGCCCAGCCCGACGACCGGGATCAGCAGGGCGAGAAATGCGAGCGTCGGAATCGTATAGAGGAATCCGCTCACTGCGAGCGCGACGCGATAGACGCGATCGTTCTTCGCTGCCCAGATGCCGATCGCGAGCGATACGACCGACGCGATCGCGAGCGCGGTCAGCGCGATCGCCATGTGCTCGCCCAGCGCGATCAGCACGTCCTCCCAGTGATTGACCAGCCACTTCACCGCGCGCCGATTCCCTGGTTGCCGATCGCGCCGGCGGCGACGAGACGTTCGATCGCTTCGATGTCCGGCCCGACCGGCCGATCGCCGTCGAGCGCGGGCACGGCCTCTCGGACCGCGTCGTACGCTGTCTCCGCTCCCCGCCCCAGCGCGCCCGGGTCCAGGCCGCGCAGGTCGACCGCCTGCGCCGCGGCGAGCAGTTCGATCGCGGCCAGATAACACAGGTTGTCGGCGATAACGACGCTCTTCGCGATCGCATGCGGGGTCATCGGCGCATGGTCTTCGACGGCTTCGGACACCGGCAGGAAATCGAGGCTCGCCGGATTCGCCGCATGCCGGATTTCGTTGTACAACGCGGTCAGCGTCTTCTGCACTGTCGCGAAACCCGAATGCGTGGGCCCGTGGCGCGTGAGCTGCAACGGCAGATCGGAAAACGCGGGCGAGAATAGCTTCAGGCAGCGCTCGACGGAGATCGCCGCGACTTGGGCGAGCCCGATGCCGAGCGCATCGAAGGCGAGCGAGAGCCCGGGCACATGAAAATTCCCATTCGACAGCATTTCACCGGACTCGGGCAACACCAAGGGACTGTCGGCGGCGCTGTTCAATTCGAGCTCGATCTGCTGATGCGCTGACGTAGCGGCCGCAAACGCTGCGCCGTGGACCTGCGTGACGCAGCGGAACGAAACGGGATCTTGCACGCGGCGCGCGGCGCCACGCGTCCAAAGCGCGCTGCCGTCCAGGAGTGCGACAAGGCGCGCCGCGATCTCGCGCTGCCCGGGCGCCGGTCGTGCCGCCTGCACGCGCGGATCGAGCGGACTCAAGTTGGCGCGGAAACCCTCGAACGAAAGTGCCGCCGCGACGTTCAATGCATCGAGCGCGGCCGTCGCATCGTGCAGCGCCAGCGCCGCGCAGCCGACGCTCGCCGCGTTGGCGCTGATCAGCGCCAGGCCGTCTTTCGCACCCAACGCCACAGGTGCTAAGCCCGCGCGGGCAAGCGCTGCGGCGGCGGGCAGGATTTCGCCGCGATGCTCGGCTTCACCCTCCGCCAACAGTGGCAGCGCCATGTGCGACAGCGGCGCCAGGTCGGCGACGCCGATCGAACCCTTGCTCGGCACGACCGGATGCACACCGGCGTTCAGCATCGCGAGGAGCGCATCGAACACCGCCGGCGAAACGCCGGAGCCGCCGACGGCCATGCCCGCGAGGCGCGCAAACATCATGGCCCGCACGGCATCGGTCGCGAAGCGCGGTCCGACAGCGACGGCACGCGCGCGCACGGCGCGCTCCTGATACAGCGCGAGCTCGCCCGCCGGGATCGCCCGGCCGGTGTTCGCGCCGAGCGCGCTCGTCAGACCATAGATCGCCTCGTCGGATTGAGCGAGCCTGTCGACCGTCTCGCGCGCCGCGAGGATGCGCTCGCGGGCCGTCGCGCCCAAGGCGACTGCCACTCCAGCGCGGGCGACACGCACGACGTCGCCCAGCGTGACGCCACGACCTTCGAGCACGATTATCGGCGCCGGCGCATCTCCGGCGCCCTTGGCGTCGCCGGGAATGCTCTGTGCGGATCCCGGATTTAGCGGCGGATCGCGTGGGACGGGACTCAAAGAAGGCTCCCGCGCCACCGGGCGCTTTTGCCTGCCACTCAGCGGACGATGCCTTTCGCCTTCAGGAAGGCGCGCGCGATGTCCTTGGGCTCTTCCTTGTCGTTGTCGACCTTGTAATTCATCTCGGCCATCGTCGCCTCATCGAGCAGCGCATCTACCTGGTTCAGCACATCGGCGATCTTCGGATTGGCGTCGAGCGCGTCCTTGCGTACGACCGGCACCAGGTAGTAGGGCGGCCACAGGTTCTTGTCGTCCTTGAGGCGCTTGAGCTTCATCGCGCTGATCATGCCGTCGGTCGCATAGCCGTTGACGACGTCGATCTGCTTATTCGCGAGTGCCTGATAGCGCAAGCCGATCGCCATCTGCAGATCTTCCTTGAACTCGATGCCGTACTTGGCCTTCAGCCCGGGCAGGCCATCCTTGCGGTCGCGAAACTCCGGGCCGGCGCCCAGCTTCAGCTCCTTCGCGACTTTGGCGAGATCGGACAAGGTTTCCAGCTTGTACTGCGCCGCGGTTTCGGGGCGGACGACCATGTTGTAGGTGTTGTTCAGGGGCGCCTGGTTGAGCACGACCAGGCCCTTGGCAGCGTATTCGGCGCGGACCTTGTCGTAGACTGCCTTCTGATCGGTCATCGGGTCGGCTTTGAGGACCACCAGCAGCATCGTTCCCGTGTACTCGGGATAGAGGTCGATCTGTTTTTCCTCGAGCGCCTTGTGCGCGATCAGCGTTCCGCCCAGGTTGATCTTGCGCTCGACCTTGATGCCGGCGGCCTCGAGCGCGTGCGCGTAGATCTCGGCTACGATGAATTGCTCGGTGAAATTCTTCGAGCCGACGCGAACCTGACCGAGCGCCGCCGTTGCCGTCAGCGCGACGGTTGAGGTGAGGAGCGCAAAAGCGCGAACAAGCTGGGCGACACGCATAGTGGTTTCCCCTGGATGAAAAGCCTGCGAATGACAAAGCGCCGCGTCAGAGCATTCTCGGGGCGAAGCGAGAGCGTGTCAATTGCGGCACCGACCTCGGTCGCTAGCAACATCAGGCGAGGCGAGGGTAGCCGTGGCGATCGGCTGCGCGGGCGCGTTCGAGCAGCACGCCGTAGTCTTCGGGCTCGACCAAGACGAATCCATCGAGCAGCAATGCGCTGCGGATCGATCGCAGCTCGTCGGCTTGCGCGATATCGAGCAGCGCCGCGCGCAAGCGCTCGACGTCCGCCATCGCGATGCCCGGTGCCGCGACCAGCGGCGGAATCGGTGTCGGCGTCGTCTTCGCGATCGTCCTTAACCGCGCAGCCAGCTCGGGCTCGTGCAATCGAATCAGATCGTGTGCGTAGCTGTCGAGCGGGCCCACGTCGGCTTCGCCGGCGATGATGGCCTCGGCGACCCGGCGCGGCGTAAGCAGCGGACCGATGGTCGCCGTGAACAACCGCCCACCGCGCTCGCGCGCGTACGGCGCAAGCAATTCGCGCGCAGCCTGATAGCCCGATTGCGAGTCCTCGATGGTGTACGCGAGGCGGTGTCCGAATACGTCGTTGAGTGCGACCCACGGCGCATCGGCGCGCACGACGATATCGCTCCAGTACACGGGCTTGCCGCCGTACGCGCCCGGGCTCGGCACCGGCGCCGCGAGCAACGCCGGCTTCGGCGCGGCGAGTGCATAAGGATAGCCGCAGGTGAACGCGCAGCCGAGGTCGGGCCGCGCCCAGAGCGAGGCCATGGGCCGCGGGGGCGGGTAGTCGATCGCCTCGGCGAGCACGCCTGCGCGTTCGATGACCCATTCGAGCAAGCTGCGCCAGGCCGTGGCTGTCTGCGCGTTGACCGAGTACATGCGGGCGTTGGCGATCAGCATTGTGCCTTCGCGCGAGAGCGCGGCTACGCGTATCGCAGCCGCTGGCCGAGGCCCAGCTTCTTCGCTTTCGCGAGCATCGCGGCGCCGAGCGCGATGTCTGACAACGACAGCCCGCGGTGCCAGAAGAGGTTGGTCTCGTCGTCCCGCTCGCGGCCGGGCTTCAAGCCGGCGACGATCTCGCCGAGCTCGGCATGGAGTGTGGCCTCCGAGAGCTTGCCCGCTTCGACATGCGCGCGCAGGCTGCCGAAGGGCCCCGTCTTGCATTGTCCCCAGTCGTCGACGACGATCTTGTCCATGATGTCGGTCAGCGACAGCTCGACCGCGCTCATCGTGCCATAAGGGACGACCAGCGCGCCGCGCTCGATCCAGGCTGTCTCGAGGAGCGGCGCGGGTCGCTCGAGCCGCGAGGCTTCGACGATGATGTCGGCGCCGCGCACGCAGCTCTCCCAGTCTTTCGTCGCGACGACGGTCTTCGCCAGGTCGCGCGACAAGCGTGCGGCGAATGCGTCGCGGCTTTCCGCGCGGCGCGAATGCACGCGAATCTCGGAGAAATCGAAAATGTGGTCGAGCAGACGCACATTCCAATACGCAGTTCCGCGCGCACCGATATGGGCGAGCACGCTGCTCGATCGCTTCGCCAGATGTCTGGAGCCGATCGCCGTAACGGCGCCGGTGCGCATGTCGGTCAATCCTGCGGCGTCGATGACCGCGATCGGCGCTCCGGTCCGAGGATCGAACAAGGTGAGCAGGCCCATCTCGGAAGGCAACCCCTGCCGGTAGTTGTCGACATAATCGCTGACCACCTTGACGCCGGCAAAGCCCAGCGGCGCAACGTAGCCGCGCAGCACGTTGAAGTGCCCGCGAAACACCGGGTCCGGGGTGAGATGCACGCGTGGCTCGATCACGGTCTCGCCGCGGCCCTGCGCGAGCAATCCTCCTTCGACGGCGGCGAGAATGTCGTCATCGGTGAGCGCCAACGCGGCGATGTCCTGACCGTTCAGATAATCGAGGTAGAGCTCGCGTGCGGCGGTCATCGCGTATGGCGCCAGCCGGTTGTGAACAGAAGAGGTTGCTACCCCAATCATACATGCCACCCGGGACTCTTCCGGCGTGCGGTCGTGCGAATCGTTGTCGCGTAAAATAGAAAAATATGGGAGGCATGGTTCTGGTCACCGGCGGCGCCGGCTACGTCGGCTCGCACGTCGTCGTCGCGCTGGCGCGCGCGGGCTATGCTCCCATCGTGCTCGATAATTTCGCCAATAGCTCCGCGACCGTCCTGCCGCGGCTCAAGCACCTGACCGGAGCGGAGCTGCCGCTGATCGCTGCCGATGTACGCGATCGCGCGGTGCTGGCGCGCACGTTCTCGACGCACGCAATCGAAGCGGTGGTCCACTGCGCGGGGCTCAAGGCCGTCGGCGAGGGCGAGGCGCAGCCGCTTGCTTACTACGACAACAATGTCGGCGGCAGCATCGCGCTGGCGCAGGCAATGATCGCGGCAGGGGTGAACACTCTTATCTTCAGCTCATCGGCGACGGTGTACGGTCAACCCGAGCGCAACCCCGTGGCGGAGGATGCGCCGCTCAAACCCGCAAGCGTCTACGGGCGCACCAAGCGCACTGTCGAGCTGATTCTCGAGGACCTCGCGGCGGCCGACGCCTCGTGGCGTATCGGCCTCTTGCGCTATTTCAATCCCGCCGGCGCCGATGCATCGGGAGAGATCGGCGAGGCGCCCTCGAACGCCCCGAACAACCTGGTGCCGATTCTAGCCGACGTCGCGGCGGGACTCCGGCCCTGCATCGACGTGTTTGGCGACGATTACGCGACCGCCGACGGTACCGGCGTGCGCGACTACATCCACGTGACCGACCTCGCCGCTGGACACGTGGCGGCGCTCACCCATCTCGCGCGGCAATCCGGCGTCATCACGCTCAATCTGGGAATGGGCCGCGGTTGCTCCGTGCTCGAAGTGATCGCCGCATTCGAACGCGCCTGCGGCAAGCCGTTGCCGCGCCGGGCCGCACCGCGCCGGCCCGGAGACATTGCGATCTGCTACGCCGACCCCGCGCGCGCCAACGCGTTGCTGGGCTGGCGCGCCAGTCTCGATCTCGATGCGATCTGCGCCGACGCGTGGCGCTGGCAGCTCCGCAGTGGACGACCCCCTTGAGCTGCGCAACATCGCTACCGCAATCGCTCTAGCGAATGCGGAAGGTGACGAGCAGCGGGTTATGATCCGACGACTCGACCTCCCAGGTGGTCGCGTCAACCGCTTCCGCGCCTCGCACGTAGACCCAATCGAAGATCCGGCCGAAAAACCGGCGCCGCGCGTCGACCGGGAAAGCGACGGGCTTGAGCGACAGCCGCGCCGCGAGCGCGCGCACTTCCTCGTCTCGGGCTTCGTTCCAGGTGTTGAAGTCTCCCGCAATGACGAGGGGACCAGGATGTGCGGCGAGCGCATCGCCGAGCGCTTCGAGCTGTGCATGGTAGCCCATGCTGCCCGGTGCGAAATTGATGGCGTGAAGATTGGCAATGGCAAGCATTGCATCGCGTCCGATGAGGCGAAAATAGGTGATCAGCGCCGACTTCGGGATGCCGAGCAGCGGCTCGTATGCCCGCAATGTGCAGGCGGCGGCCGGCGCCACCCGCGTTGCCGTGAGGACGCCGTATTCGGCATCGAGGTACGCAAAAGAACTCGCGAGCACCCAGCGGAAGCCCCCGCGCTCGATCGCGGCGCGTAGCTCGGGTACGAGCCCGGCCTCCTGCAGCAACAGCACGTCGCTGCGCGCGATCAGTTGGTTGAGATCGGCCTGCCAGCCCGGATCAAGTTCCTTGTGCAGGTTCCATGATGCGATGCGGACGGCGTGCGCATCGAGCGCGCCTTCGCCCCCAAGCGTCGCAGCGCCGGAATACCGGCAGCTTATCGCGCGTTGCGCGATCGTTTCGTCCGTGTCGAGCAAGAGCGCATGCTGCTCTCCGGGAACGGTCACGCACCCGGCAACCGCGGCGGCGATCGCGGCGACCGGAAGCCAGTGGCGAAACATGGATGAATGGTCACTGCGGGCCGAGTGCGTGTCAATCCGTACCGGCAGCACCGCCCGCGGGGCCCCTTGCCACGGGCTCGCTTGGCGGCCTCCTTAAACGCGACTCGTCGAACAGCACGTCGCGCGTCGGCCGCCGCCGCTCGGCCTCCTTGTCAGGGTACGAGAGACGAATCGCCTTGTGTCGGCCTCGGGCGGCGACTCGCGGACGCTCGACCCCCGCTCACACTGCTCGCGGGGTCCCCTCTCGCTGCTCGCGCCGCCACTCGCCACGCGCGGGTCCATACACTCCGCGTGGGCCCCTCGTCGCGGGCTCGCGCGGCATAATGTCGCCGCGAGCCGCGCTGGCGGCCGATCGATGCGCGGGACGGGAGGCCAAAGCGATCATCATGAAACTATTCGCGCCGGATGCGCTGTTGCCCTCGGGCTGGGCGCACGACGTCCTCATCGATATCGCCGGCGACGGCTCGATTCGCGCCGTCGAAGCCGCGTTCACAGCGCCGGCAGACGCCGAGCGCGTCCAGGGGCCACTCATCCCCGGCATGCCGAACGTGCATTCGCACGCGTTCCAGCGCGCGCTTGCGGGGCTTACCGAGCGCGGCGGACCCGGCGCGGACAACTTCTGGACGTGGCGCACGGAAATGTATCGCTTCCTCGAGCGCATCGGGCCGGACGAGGAGGAGGCCGTCGCGGCGCAGCTCTACATCGAGCTATTGAAAGCCGGCTATACGAGCGTCGGCGAGTTTCACTATCTGCATCACGACCCTGCCGGGCAGCCCTACGCCGACCCGGGCGAAATGGCCCAGCGCATTCGCGCCGCGGCTGCTGCGACCGGCATTCGCCTGACGCTGCTGCCGGTCTTTTATGCGCATTCCGACTTCGGCGGCGCGGCGCCGACACCGGCCCAGCGACGCTTCGTCTACGATACCGATGGTTTTCTCCGACTGGTTGTCGAATTGGCGCGGAACGAACAACAGTTTGTCGGCGTGGCACCGCATAGCCTTCGCGCGGTTGCGCCAGCGGAGCTCACCGAGATCGTCGCCTTTGCGCGAGCCGAGCTCGTCGGCGCGCCGATCCATATCCACGCCGCGGAGCAACGCAAGGAAGTCGACGATTGCCTCGCCTGGTGCGGCGCGCGCCCGGTCGAATGGCTGCTGGAACACACTGGAATCGACGCGCAGTGGTGCGTCGTCCATGCAACACACATGACGGCGGAAGAAACGCGGGGTCTTGCCGCGACCGGAGCAGTCGTCGGGCTGTGCCCGACCACCGAAGCAGATCTCGGCGACGGCATCTTCCCGGCGGTCGATTATCTGGCCGCCCGCGGAAAACTGGGCATCGGCGGTGACAGTCACGTCGGCGTCGACCCGTTTCTCGAGTTGCGCCTCGTCGACGCGACACAACGGCTCACGCTCGAGCGGCGTAACGTTCTCGCGCGCGACGGCGAATCCAGCGGGATGCGTCTCTACCAGACGGCGCTCACAGGCGGCGCGCGAGCGCTGGCCCAGCCCATCGGCGCCGTCGCCGCAGGTTGCCGCGCCGACCTCCTAGTGCTCAACGCCGACGATCCGGGATTGGCGGAGCATGCTGCCTCCACCGTGCTCGACGCGGCGATCTACGGGCCCGGTCGCCGGATCGTCCGCGACGTCATGGTTGCGGGACGCTGGGTGATCGGCGAGGGACACCACGCGGACGAAGAGACCATCCTGATGCGTTACCGCCAGACGCTGAGGCGTCTGCTCGCATGAGTGCCGCCGGGCCGCCTCAAGGCGCGAATTGCCCCCTCTTGGGGGCAGCGCAGCGGCGACAGCCGCAAGCGTTGGGGGTACACCCATGACCGGCTGCGATCTGCTGATCGTCAACGCCGGACTCGCGACGATGGCGGGTGGGCCGGCCTGCGGCGCGATTCGCGACGGGGCGCTTGCCGTCAGCGATGGCTGCATCGCCTGGGTCGGCGCGCGCAAGGATCTTCCGCCTGCGCTCCGCGCGCGCGAGGAGCTCGACGGAAGGGGCGGCTGGCTGACCCCGGGACTGATCGACTGTCACACGCATCTCGTCTACGCGGGCAACCGCGCCGGCGAGTTCGAGCGTCGATTGGCCGGCGCGAGCTACGAAGACATTGCGCGTGAGGGCGGCGGCATCCAGGCGACGGTGCGCTCGACACGCGCGGCGTCCGAGGAAGGGCTGCTGCAGGAAAGCGAGCCGCGATTGAAGCGCCTGCTCGACGAAGGCGTGACCACCGTCGAGATCAAGTCGGGCTACGGGCTCGATACGGCCAATGAGCTCAAGCTGCTGCGCGTGGCGCGCCGTCTCGGCACCGCGAACGGTGCCGGCGTGCAGACGACGCTGCTGGCCGCGCACGCGGTGCCGCCGGAATATGCGGGTCGCGCCGCCGACTATGTGTCGTTGGTATGCGAAGAGATCGTTCCCGCGGCGGCGCACGAGAAGCTCGCCGACGCCGTCGATGTCTTTTGCGAGCGGATCGGGTTCTCGGCGGAACAGACGCGCCGCGTTTTCACTGCCGCGCGCGCGGCCGGATTGCGCGTCAAGTTGCACGCCGACCAGCTCTCGGATAGTGGCGGCGCGGCGCTGGCGGCAGAGTTCGGCGCTCTCTCGGCAGATCATCTGGAGCACGCGAGCGATGCCGGCATCGCCGCGATGGCGAGCGCGCGCACGGTCGCAGTGCTGCTGCCGGGCGCGTTCTATTGCCTGCGCGAGACCACGCTGCCGCCCATCGCCGCGCTGCGCGCAAACGGCGTCGCGATGGCGATCGCAACCGACTGCAACCCGGGCACCTCGCCGGTCACCTCGCTCCTGCTCATGCTCAACATGGCCTGCACGCTGTTCCGGCTCACACCGGAGGAGGCTCTGGCCGGTGTCACGCGCCACGCGGCGCAGGCGCTGGGCTTGAACGACCGCGGCCGGCTCGCAGTCGGCGCCCGCGCGGATCTCGTGTTGTGGGATATCGGCGAGCCGGTGGAGCTCGCGTACGCCGTTGGAGCGAACCCTCTCGCGGGCGTTGTGCGCGGCGGCAGCGTCGTGCGCTGGGCGTAGGTTCCTGGGAAACGCGCGGAGATGTGAGGAACGTTGTCGATTTTGACAAGAAAGGAACTGGACCTTTGAGACCTCGAAGCGATCAAAGAACGTGTGGCGCAATATCTCCGCCTGAAAGGCAAGCTACGCTCGACTCCGGAGCTGGAGGAGACAGGTTCGATACTGATGAGGACCGAGGACTGCTGATCTTTACACGTGTCGTAACCCAATTTGATCTGGCAGCCATCGTCAGATCGTCCTTGCCCTCGACCGACCGAGATCGGCAACTCCGGTCGTCGCGCCTAATCTTCCAAAGCGCCCCGTCGTTACGCGCGCGAATCAACCGCAGCGGGGCAACCACGGCCCGCGACGACGCCCGGCCACGCAATCCCATCGGCCCGGTCGAGACAAGAAGTGATACGCTGCCTGGGATTCGCGTCGTGCGCTTGATTTCTATCCTCTCCGTGGCCATGTCGACCCTTGTGATGGTGATGATGGGCGTGCGACTGCCGTTCGTGTCCTACGCCGGCACGTTGCTGCTGTCTTTGTTCATCGGGATCGGCATTCTGGTGAGCGCGCAGGCGCACCGGAAGCTCGCGCACCTGTAGCATGAGGCGACGCGACGTACTCGCCGCAATGCTCTCCCTCGGCGCTGCCGTGCCGCTCGGCGCGTGCGAGCAACAGACCGGACACACCGGGCAGACTTGGCGCGTCGGCCTCTTGCTCGCCGGGTTCACCGAGGCAGCCGTCGCAAGCCAACGCCGAGTGATCGTCGAGCGCCTCGAGCGGCACGGCTTCGTAGAGGGCCGGAACCTGCAGGTCGAAGTGCGGCGTGGCGGTTGGAGTCGTGCCGAGGATGCCGATATTGTTCGGGCGCTCGTCGCCTCGCAACCCGATGTTATCCTCGTCGACACGAGTCGCCTGGCGTCGCGGACGCGCGAGGCCAGCGGCACGATTCCGATCGTCTTCACCGGGGTGGGCGATCCCATCCGCACCGGCTTGATCAAGGATTTCGCCCGTCCGGGC
>DASWDF010000216.1:0-3828 GCA_036395475.1 Casimicrobiaceae bacterium | reverse complement strand
CGCAGTCATTTGGTACGCGACTACGTCGCTTCGACCGCCGGGCGCATCCAGCTCCACTTCCTGCCGGGCTATGCGCCTGAGCTCAATCCGGTCGAATTCCTCTGGGGCTGGCTCAAGCGGCACGCACTGGCCAATTTCTGTCCCGACAGCTTCGCCGAGCTGCAACACACCACCCGAGGCAAGCTCAAGTCGGCCCAGCGGCGCAGCGTCATCATCGCGTCGTGCTGGCAGCAGGCTGAGCTGTTCTGATGTCACAGACTTACGTAAAGGCCAATAGCACTGCGTGCAGTTTGTTGTCCAGTGAAGCAGGAGTCGCCCCCCGGAAGTTACCTATCCTCACCCATGACTGCGCTCACAAACTCTACAACAGGAACGCAAGCGCTGGCGGATTGGGCAGAGCTCGGATGCGTGCGCTCGCATCAGTGCGATCACGGCGGCACAGCTTCGCGGGATAGCGTTCGCGCATTCGTCTGATCTCAGTCACGAGGAATCGACACCGCCGGGATCGAATGGTTACGTTTCTGACTTGGCGAGAGGTCGATTTTGGCAGCGTAGTGCTCGCGGGTCTCATCGCGGGCTATGCCATGGCCATCGCCGGCCTGTGGGCCGGCAAAGTTCCCGGCTTGGTGTCCTTCGACATTGCCGACTACGGCAGACGCTACATGGTGTCGGATCGCCCTAGCGCGTGGTTACTGGGCTTCGTGTCGCACTTGGTCAACAGCGTGGTGCTTGTGCTCGTATGGGCGACCGTGATTGAACCGAACCTCGGCTGGCCGCGGCCACTTGAGGGCCTGGCCTGGGGACTTTTTCTCGCGCTAACCCTTGCCGGCTCGATCATCATGCCGCTCTCCGGAGTCGGGTTCATGGGGCGCAAGGCGGGCAGCTATCGACTCGCGGTCACCGCGCTGCTGCTGCATGGTTTATGGGGTCTGTTGATCGGGCTCATCTACGTTCCACCGTAATGAGCGGCGTTCGAACTCACCACCCGACCGTCGTGCTGTTCGGCAGCAACACTGCGATGGTTTGCGACCTGTCAGGCCAGATCGCCGCCGAAGAATTACAGGGATTCTTCGCCGGCGATACGCGGATGATCTCGACTTACAAGATCGATGTGAACGGCTGCACGTGGCGCACGCTTGGCCGTTCGCGCTTCGGCCACGGCACTGCGCAGTGGGAATTCCAGAATCGGTTGATCCGTGATGTCAGCGGCGAGATTCCGGCCGGCGCCCTCTCGTTCGGCTTGCGGCGCCGGGTTGCGGGTGCGGTGCACGACGATCTGTCGTTGCGGTCGTTCGCGTCGAGGCTCGTGCGATTGCGCCTTGTCCTGCAACTGGATGCCGATTTTGCCGACCTCTTTGAGGTGAAGGCGCAATCCATGCCGCCGCGCATGAACCTGCGGCGCGTCATTGATATCGACTCGATCAGGCTCGTCCACGAGGTTGGTGACTTTCGCCGCGCGCTGCACGTTCGGCTGCGATGCCCGGGGCCTGCCCCCTCGTTTGCCGGGTCGCGCATCAGTTTCGACATCGCGCTCCGGCACCGCGAGCAGTGGGACTGCTGCATTGACGCAATACCTGAAATCGACGGTGAATGCATCGCCTTTGCCGGCGATCCGCACGACGACGAACCGGATCCGGTGCCCGCCTCCAATCGGGTGATGATTCAATGTCCGTCGCTGCTTGCCCGCCCCTTCGAGCGAGGGCGCGCCGACCTGCACGCGCTCGCGGTGGAGCGGCTAGGCGAAGCGCCGTTCGTCGCGGCCGGTGCGCCATGGTTTCTTGCCCTGTTTGGGCGCGACTCGCTGATCGCTTCGCTGATGGCAGGTATCGACGGGTGGTGGCTTGCCGAAGGTTCGCTGACAGCGTTGGGCGAGCTTCAGGGGAAGCGGCGCGATGATTTTCGTGACGAGGAGCCGGGGAAGATTCTGCACGAACGGCGTCGCGACGAGCTGACGCACTTGGGCGAGCTGCCGTATTCGCCCTACTTCGGAACACATGACGCGCCGGCTTTGTATTGCCTGGCGCTGTGGCATGCGTGGCGGTGGAGCGGACGCAAGCAATTGCTCGATGCGCATCTCGAAACGGCGCGCCGGACGATGCAGTGGTGCGACACGCTCGGCGACCGGGACGGCGACGGACTGCAGGAGTACGCGACCCGCAGCCGCAAAGGCTATCGCAATCAGGGTTGGAAGGATGCCGGCGATGCAGTCGTCGATGCGCAGGGGCGACAGGCACAGCCGCCGATCGCTACCGTCGAGCTGCAGGCCTATCTGTTCGCTGCGCGGCTCGCCATGGCGGAGCTTGCCGACGAAGTGGGTTGCAAGGCCGAGGCGCATCGATATCGCGCCCGCGCCGCGGAACTGCGCCGTGTGGTCGAGGACCGCTTCTGGCTCGAGCACGAGAACTTCTATGCTTTCGCGCTCGATGCCAGCAAACGCGCTGTCGATGCGATCGGCTCGAATCCCGGGCATCTGCTTTGGTGCGGCCTGGCCGATTTGGCACGCGCGAAGCAAGTCGCGACACGATTGCTTCAACCGGAGCTCTTTTCGGGATGGGGCCTGCGCACGCTATCTGCGCGCAATCCCGCTTACAACCCGCTGTCGTATCAACTCGGTTCGGTCTGGCCGCACGACACGCTACTGGCCGCCGCCGGTCTTTGGCGCTATGGATTGCGCGACGAAGCGTGTGTGCTCATACGTGCAATACTGGCTGCAGCGCAGTCGTTCGAAGACGATCGGCTGCCCGAGCTCTTCTGCGGCCTGGATGCCTCCTGCGGCTTTCCGGTTCCGTACGAAGAGGCGAACATCCCCCAGGCCTGGGCCGCGGCCGTACCACTGCTTACCGCACAGCTCTTTCTCGGTCTTTTGCCTGATGCACCTCGCGGACGCTGTTACGTCTCGCCTTGGCTGCCGCCGTGGCTGCCGCGGCTCGAGCTGTGTGGAATCCGCATTGGAGAGGATCGTCTTGATATCGGGGCGGCACGTAGCGGTGAGGACACCGTAATCGAGAAGGCCGACGGCGGGAAACTCGAAATCATTCGAGGAACCGTGGAGGCGCCCTTGTGGGGTAACCCGCCGGTACTGGACAGATCGACAAGCGGCGTATCGCCGCAGCAGCGCACGAAAGCTACCTAACCGTTGCGTGCAGTGACAAGCAAGGATGGCGCGTCCAAGCAGTTGTGCGACCGTGTTAGATGCGATGCGCGACGACGACTAACTCTGTATGTCAACCGCCGTATTTCACGCGCGACACGACTGACCTGCAATTACAGCTCAGCGAACAAGACAAATGCGTCGATCCACACGAGCCGGATCCCGGCTCGGATCCGCTGCGAGTTTCACCGGCTGTGGATAATGCTGAGCGCACCGGCGCTGCTCGTCACCGGTTTGATCCTTCACGTCGGAGGCTACCGAAACGCCGCGCCGATTGACTCCAATCACCATTTTGTCTCGCGAATGCCGAGCCGGAACGAAACCTGATTCACCATGATGTCGCCGACGAAGCTCATCAGCACGATTAGGGCAATGTCGATTGAGCGCACCGCGACAAAAAGAGATAGTGCGATCAGACCGCCGATCACGAAATCGAGTTGGTCTGCGGGAATCCCTCGTTGTCCCAAGCCATTGAATTCTGGCGCGCCCGGCAGGATTGAACCCACGACCCCCTAATAGGATGGACGCTCCCCTCCCGCTACGGCGTCAACTGCGCCAAAGTGGAAGTGTGGTCCTACCACTTAACCGAGAGGGGGCGTCCGTCATGAAGATTACGACCGTAGGAGTCGATCTGGCAAAGACCGTATTTCAGATTCACGGAGTCGATGACCGAGGCA
>DASWDF010000215.1:0-13698 GCA_036395475.1 Casimicrobiaceae bacterium | reverse complement strand
GTTGAACTCCCAGAACTTGAGTGTCCTGCCGGCGGCGGTACTCACCGTGTACGTGTCGTCGCAGTGGCGGATCGTCTTGACGCGCGCGTCTGCGCCCGCTTCCTTGAGGTCCGGCAATCCGCCGCCCATGGCGATCCCGGCTTGGGATGCAACCGCACGTCCCCTGCCTTCGGACACCGCCTTTAGATACGCGATGACATTGCTGCGTGCTTGCGCGTCGGCAATGCCGGGAAAGCGCATTTCGTTGCCGGGAATGAGCGCGGCCGGATTGCGCAGCCACGCGTCGAGCGTTTCCTCGTTCCATGCGATGCCCGAACGTTTGACCGCATCCGAATAGCGGTGGAACTTATCCAGGCTGCCGGCCTTGCGGCCCCAGAGGTTCGCGAGGCTCGGCCCCGTCATGTTCTGCCCGGGTTCAATCGAGTGGCAGGCCATGCAGCTGCGAAATACCAGTGCGCCCTGCACGGGATCGCCGGCGGCGAGCGCGAATTCGGGACTCGCGGCCCACAATAGAACGAAGAAGCGCCGGCTGACGATGCCGAAGAGGCGACTCTTCGCCAACGGATTGCGGTTCGTTTTCATGCGTGTCCTCACGGCACGTTCGTGCTGATACGTGTTCCGGCGCGCGTCGCCTGCTGATCCGATGCTGACGGTTCGCTAAGCAGCAGCTTCAAATCGTGAACCATGGCGTCGACCCAAACATTGGCGCCCATGAAAAGGCGCAGGCGTCCACGAGTGTCGAACACAAAAATTGCACTGGAGTGATCGACCGTGTAGAAGCCGTTCACGTCGGCTTTCTGCGGCTGATAGAAGATCTTGAAGTCCTTGGCGGTCGCGGCGATCGTCGCGTTGTCGGCCGACAGACCGACGAACGTCGGATGGAAAGCGGGCACGTATTGCGCGAGGATCGCGGGCGTATCGCGCGCGGGATCCAGCGTGACGAACAGGCCCTGCACGCGCTGGCCGTCGGCGCCAAGCCGGTCCACTGCCTGTGCCATCTTGGCGAGCGTCGTAGGGCACGCGTCCGGGCAATTCGTGTAGCCGAAGAAGACCATCACGACCTTGCCGCGGTAGTGAGCCAGGCTGCGCGATGTGCCATTGACATCGACCAGATGGAAATCCTTGCCCCAATCGACGCCCGTGATATCGCTTGCCTGGAACTTCGGCTTGTTCTCCGACCATCCGCACGCCGCCAGCGCCGCGACTGCACACAGCGTCGCGACGCGCAGCGCTCTGCGGAATGAAGCGCCGTTCATCGTGGAGACTCCTTTCGCACCGGTAGGTCGACGCGTGTCGATGCCTTCGTTCCGGTGCCATCCACCGTTGTGAATTCCAGTTGGACGATGTCGCCGGGCTTCAGCGGTCGCTTCACTCCAGTGAGCATGAGGTGGACCGCGCCGGGCGCCAACGTGATCGCCTGTCCGGTCGGGATGGCGAGCGTTTCGAGGTGACGCATGCGCATGACGCCGTTCTCGAGCGACATCGCGTGGATCTGCGCCGCATCAGACACGTTTGTGATTACGGTCACGAGGCGCACGGCAGTCGCACTACGTAACGTCATATAAGCCGCCGCGACCGACTGGCCGGGCACGGTGGCGCTGACCCATCCATCGCGCACGTCGAGCGCTGATGCAGCAGCCGTGGGCGAAGCGCAGAGCGGCGATGCCAGCAGCACGAATGCTGCTGCTGCCGATGTCATCATTTTCATCGCTGCGATCCGCATTTTCGTTTGCCGCACTCAGAACGAAGCGAAGACCTTCCGCGCAGACGACGCGTCGAGCTGATACACGGCGATGGCGCCGCTCTTCGCGCCCGGCATGCCGGGCGCACCGACGGGCATCCCGGGAACGGACAGGCCCTTGATGGCCGTGTGAGTGTCCGCATCGAAGGCGAGCGCAACCACCTGCGTTGCGGGCTCCACGGCTGCCACAGCACCCGACACGGTCAAAGACACCCAGGCAAGCACGCCAATGGTGGTGCGAGCGAGGTGTCGTATGTCGTGTTTCACACCGTTTCACCCTGGCTCACGCGATCCATTGGTTTCCATTTCGTTGGGTCTGCATTTGAAGCTCCTTCGTACTGCATCATTGAAGCTTGGTCGGCTATCGCTCGCCGCGTAACGGCCGGTTTCGTCCACCATGCCGCCCGACGCATGCGGCGTTGGCACGTCACATGGCAATCGGCAAATGCCGTCGAGGAACTCGGGTCGCGAGTGACGCAGATCGACAACGAGGATGAGCGACGACTACCGTCCGCGATGACCGCGAGCGGTGGCGGACGACACGATATCGCCTAACTCAGGAAGCGGTGATACTGGATGTAGGCGGGAGGGGCGTGTCCCGCCGGAGCGGCGGGGAAGGGACCGACAACGCCGGCCGGTGCCTCGTGGGCCGACACTGCAGAGATGAAATACACAGGCGGCGCTGCGCCACCGGCCTGTGTATTGATCAGGCTCGCGTCGAACGCACTGGTGGCGCCGACAATCGTGCAATCAACGGCGGGGACAACGGTGCGATCGCAGCATGGCGATGCGTCGTTGGTGGGGCACGACGCCGAATCACCGCCCGCGTACGCGGAGTAGTCGGCGGGCATCGCGGTGCCAACCATCACGGCCCGGCAAAGCTGTCCGGCCCATGCGAGCTGGGTCGCGACCAGCAATACCAGCAAAAGCGCCACGCGGGCGGAGCGGCTGTGGAGTCGAGGCGTCATCTGGGAATAGGGTGCTCCGCCGGCAAACTGGTGGCGAAGCCTACGTGCTCGGGTTCGATTCTACGCCCCAATCCGACCTCGGCAAGATTGGGGCGACTGGACCCCTTGGCCATCAGAGAAGCCCCCGGTCCCATCCCCTCGGCGGCCGGATGAGCAATCACCGGAAGTGGGACGCGCGGCTTTTAAGCACCCCGGCTGCGGACGCGTCGGCGGAATCCCTGTTCGGCCTCGCTGTCTAATGGCGCTCGACCTGTCAGGTGTGTGTGCGTAGTTACTTGGTGTCGCGCCGTCTGTGCGGTCGTGGTTCGGCAGCACGCTGCTAGACTTCTTCGCGTTCGCACTTCTGGCGGGGTCAGGATTCTCGATATGTTCGTGCGATTGCTCCGTAGCCGCATGAGCCGAACCGTGCTGACGGTCGTCGGGCTGTTGGCGACCCAGGTCGGATTTGCCGGCCAGCTTTGCTCCGCGGTTATGGTGGCCGTGGTCCCGGACGGCGTCCGTGGCTATGAAGCGATTCAACTCTCCGCATCAGGTTCCGATGCGCGCCTACCGTGCTGTGACGGTCGCGCGATGCCGGCCGGCCCGTGCGTGACCGCGCTCGGCGGCATGAGCATGGTAGCGCTCGGAATGGGCAGCGCGCCGCTGTTCGATTGCGTCCCGCCCAGCAAGGATCGTTCGACGATCGCGCTCCTCGATGCGTCGTCGTCACTTCCATGCGCCACCGTTTCGGTGGGGCCACCGCTCGCGGCCCACATTCTCTTCGGCCGTTTCCTGAGCTAGCCAAGACGACCGCCTACTGCATGATCCGAGCGCGAACGTTGTTCGCATTCGGTTGACGCTTCGCTCGTGTGGTAGTAGCCGACTGACGATCGCAAGCGACTCGCTGTTTACGGACTTGCGGTGTAGCCGTTGGCCTGCGGCGCTGGCGCAAATGGCAGATGCGCCACACAGACAATGGGATCGCGTGGAACACGTTGAAGCAGCGGAGCTCGTTAATTGCGCGCACCGGAGCAATGGTCGGACGCACTCTCGACTACCTACACCGCCTCGATTCAAGTTGAAGCTCGAAATGTATTGGAGAACGCTATGGAACTCGCACTCGTTGTTGCAATCGTTCGGGGCGATAAGTTAGGGGCCGTCGAGAAGAAGCTGCACATAGCCGGCGTGCGCGGGATTACGGTCATCAAGGCCAGAGGTTTCGGCGAGCACTCTCTTCCGCACGATATCCTGGGGCATCCATTGATGCATGATCAGGCGAAGCTCGAAATCTATGTCGCGCGCGACCAAGTGGACCACGTCGCAGCTGCAATTATTGACGCTGCGCATACCGGCACGTCGGGCGATGGGATCGTGGCGATTCTTCCCGTGCATCGTGTATTCAGCGTTCGCACGCGTTCGGACACGATACCGAACCGCGCCACGGAAGCGCTCGCTGGCGCGAGTGGTCGCTGGGCGCGGCCCACGGAAAATGGCGGGCCGCGCGGATGATCACGCTGACGCGCGCGAACGGGGTCAACGGCAACTCGAACGCAAAAGCACGCAATGGCTTTCTTTGAAACGCTAAGGGGGCTTGCGGTGATGTCTTTGCTTGTAGGCTGCTGCTCGAGCGCGGTGTATGCGCAGACGGCTGTCACGCTCATGCACGTGCACGGCCTTTCGTATAGCCCGGACGGCAAACGTCTGATGATCCCCAGTCATCACGGACTTGCCGTTTACGAGAACGGCCATTGGTCGAAGGCGCCCGGCCCGCAGCACGATTACATGGGCTTCGCGGCGAGCGCAAAGGGTCTTTACAGCAGCGGCCATCCGGCGCCCGAATCGGGGCTTGTGAACCCGTTCGGTCTGATCCGCAGCGGCGATGACGGCAAGACCTGGCAGAAGCTGGGGCTCGAGGGCGAGACGGATTTCCATCTTCTCGCCACCAGCTGGAATGCGCATGCGATCTATGTCTGGAATCCCGCGTCCAGCTCGCGCATCAAGCGGCCCGGGCTGCACTCCACGATGAACGAGGGCTTCGCATGGAAACCCGCGCGCGCAGCCGGGCTTGAGGGCGAGCCGCGTGCACTGGCCGTGCATCCTAACGACGCCACGATCGTCGCCGTAGCAACGTCTAAGGGCGTTTCGCATCGCGCGATTCCGGAGAGACCTTTCGACGCCTCGCCGCCGGCGAGGGCACGGCAGTGTTTTTCGATCTCGATGGCAAGCGGCTCTGGTTCGGCACGTTCGACGGCCAAGCGCGTCTTGCTCAAGCAGACCTCGGCGGCAACGAGGTCCAGCAGGTCACAATTCCGGTGCTGCAAAGGGACGCAGTCGCGTACGTCGCCCAGAATCCGGTGAACCGTTCCGAATATGCGATCGCGAGCTTCCAGCGGGGTGTCTTCCTGACGAAGGACGCCGGTCGGACCTGGACGCCGATCGCCGAGCGAGGCGAGACTAGATGAGCCGGTGGGTCCCGCCAAGTGGGACGCGGCGCAGCGCATCGACGACCTAGGCGCTTGATGAGTGGCGCGGCATAACGATGAGCGACGCGGCAACGCTTGGCGTACTCACGGCCTTCGCGGCCGGGATGGTGTCATTTCTTTCGCCCTGCGTGCTGCCGCTCGTGCCGGCGTACATGTCGTATGTGACCGGCCAGTCGCTCCAATCACACGGGAAAGCGGACAGTTCGCGGACGAGAGCCGCTTTTCTGAGCCTGGGCTTCGTGCTTGGATTCGCGGCTGTGTTTGTCGCGCTCGGAGCGAGCGCGACCGCTGTGGGACGCCTGCTACTGGAGTACCGCTACGAGGCCGGCATCGTGGGCGGTGCGCTGGTCACGCTCTTCGGGCTCGTCATGCTGATCGGCGTCGAGCGGGTTCCGTTTCTGCGCCGCGATGTGCACTTTCATGTCCACGCGGCGGCCCGCAATCCCGCCTCGGCGCTCCTTCTCGGCGTCGCGTTTGGCTTCGGCTGGACGCCATGCATCGGACCGATCCTGGGTGTAATCCTGACCGCGGCGGCGATGAGCGAATCCGCCTCGGCTGGCGTTCGCCTGCTGGGCGCTTACTCAGCGGGGCTCGGCTTACCTTTCCTGCTTGCGGCGGTATTCCTGCACGAGCTCGCCGGACGGTGGCGGCTCATGCGCAAGCTTGGACGGCCATTGATGGTTGTTGCGGGCGCCATCATGGTGGCGGTGGGCATCGCGATCATGACCGGCAAGCTTACCGCCTTCAGTTATTGGCTGCTCGAGCGCTTCCCGCTCCTCGGCCAAATTGGATGAGCGCCTGCGTAAGATGCAATGCAATAGGCACGTTGACAGAGATAAGGTAGCGACGGCGAAGAATGAATACGCAAACAGCTTTGCCTTGGTGCTTTTCGATAATGGCCGCGCTCCGCTCGCTTGTTTGGAGCGAACTCGTCCTCGCCGCTGACCCGGCGCGCGGCGCCACGGTGTTCCAAGCCTGCGCCGCGTGCCACTCCACTACACCGGGCGAACACATGACGGGCCCCAGCCTTGCGAAAATATGGCAGCGGAAGGCGGGAACGGTCGAAGGCTTCCATCGCTACTCGGAGCCGATGAAGCATGTCGACCTCGTCTGGAGCGAAGCGACGCTCGACCGGTGGCTCGTCGACCCGGACAGACTCATCCCCGGAACGAGCATGACGTTTCAAGGGCTGCGCGAAAGCAAGGATCGCCAAGACGTCATCGCTTATCTCAAGAGTGTCTCGGAAGGAAAAGCACCCGCAAGCGCGCAACGAGGCGGGAGGATGATGATGAACATGCAGCCCGCCAGGCAGGATTTGAAGAATGCTCCGCCGGCGGGCCAGGTGACGGCGATCAGTCACTGCGGGGACGCTTACACCGTGAAGACGGCGGACGGCAACGTCGAGAAGGTCTGGGAATTCAATCTGCGTTTCAAAACGGATTCGAGTGAGCTCGGCCCGCGCTCAGGAAAGCCCGTGATCGTCGGTGCGGGCATGCAGGGCGACCGTGCGTCGGTGGTGTTTGCAAATCCGAGTGAGGTCAGCAGCTTCATCAAGGAATCTTGTCCATGAGCAATAACGCGCTCTCAGCCGCCGGCCGAAGGAGATTGAAATCATGACCGACATGATGAACTCGATGATGGGCGGGTCAGGACTGGTGTGGATTCTCGTGGTCGTCGTGCTCGTGCTCGGGGTGGCGGCGCTAGTCAAATACCTGAAGAAGTAGTAGCGCCGTTCAGCGCGTCGACGAGAGCAACGATGGATGACGCCAAAGAAGTCGTCATCGTTACCGGGAGCAGCGGCTACATTGGATCCGCGTTGATCCAAAAGTTCGCTGAACGATATCGGCTCGTCGGCCTCGATCGGGAGAACCCGCCGCATCGCCGCCGGTGGCGGAGTGCGTGTGCATCGATCTTACTTCTGATGCGAGCACCGAGGCCGCGCTGCAGCGGGTACGCACCGCCTATGGTGAACGCATCGCATCGGTGATCCATCTGGCGGCGTATTTCGATCTCACCGGCGAGCCCAGTCCGAAATACGACGAGATCACCGTCCGCGGCACCGAGCGCCTTCTGCGTGCGCTGCAATCCTTCGACGTCGAGCAATTCGTTTTTGCCAGCACGATGCTGGTGCACGCGCCGGGCAAGCCCGGTCAGCGCATCAACGAGGAGTCGCCGCTCGACCCGAAGCTGCCGTATCGCGAATCCAAAATCCGCACCGAGCGGCTGATTCATGACCAGCGGGGACGCATTCCCGCCGTGTTCGTGCGTCCCGCCGGGGTCTATGACGACCTCTGCCGTGCGACCTTTCTCGCCCATCAAATCGCGCGTATTTATGAGCGCCGGCTCATCAGCCATGTTTATCCCGGCGATCTCGCGACTGGGCAGTCGTTCCTCCATCTCGATGATCTGACCGACGCACTGCTGCGAATTGTCGAGCGCCGCAAGGATGTGCCATCCGAAGCGGCGCCGCTGCTCGGTGAGCCAGAGGCACTCGGTTTCGGCGAGCTGCAGCGCTTGCTTGGCCGGCTGATTCATGACGAGGATTGGCAGACGCGGCAGGTTGCGAAGTCGATGGCGCGCACCGGTGCGTGGATCGAAGGCGAAGTGCTCGAGGAGGATCCGTTCGTCAAACCATGGATGGTCGAAAGCTCCGACGACCATTACGAGCTCGATATCTCCCGCGCGCGCGACCTTCTCGGCTGGAAGCCCAAGCACTCGCTACGCGATACGCTGCCGAAGATGGTGGCGGCGCTCAAGGCGGACCCCGCTGGTTGGTATCGCGCGAACAACTTGAACGCAGCAAAGGTTGCCGCACAGTCATCGGAAACGGGTCAGAACGAGCAACAAAAACCGGAGGATCCCGTCGAGCATCACGAGATGATGCGTAAGCACCACGACGAGATGCACCGCATGCATCTCGACATGCTGTGGGTGCACTTCCTGAACATCATGCTCGGCGCCTGGCTCGCGACCAGTCCGTTCGTCTTTGGCACCTTCCAGCAGGAGAGCTTTACCGACGCCGTGTTGCGCGTCACGGAGGAGCGTGGCCTGTGGGAGCCGGCGCTGCGCAGTGCGCTCACTGCGTGGAGCGATCTGTTCAGCGGTTTGCTGATCGTTGTCTTCGGTGTCCTGTCGCTCTCGCAGCGCTTCGCCTGGGCACAGTGGACGAACACCGTGGTCGGCATCTGGCTCTTGTTCGCGCCGCTCGTCTTCTGGTCGCCGAGCGCGGCGGTCTATGCCAACGATACGTTGATCGGCACGCTCGTCATCACCTTCGCCATCTTGGTGCCGATGATGCCGGGCATGAGCCACGAAGGTATGATGGATTCCTCCGACATGCCGGCGGGCTGGACCTACTCACCCTCGACATATCTGCAGCGCCTGCCGATCGTGGTCCTCGGCGCGTTCGGCTTCTTGATTGCCCGCACGCTGGCTGCCTATCAACTTGGCCATATCGACGGTGTGTGGGAACCGTTTTTCGGCGGCGACGCCGCTCGCAACGGCACCGAATTCATCATCACCTCGCATGTGTCCAAGGCGTGGCCGATCGCCGATGGCGGCTTAGGCGCGGTGACCTACATGTTCGAGGTGCTGATGGGCGTGATGGGCGACCGCCGTCGCTGGCGGACGATGCCCTGGATGGTAATGATGTTTGGCATCGTCGTCGTGCCGCTCGGTGTCGTCAGCATCTACTTCATCATCATCCAGCCGATCGTCCTCGGCGCGTATTGCAGCCTGTGCCTGCTTGCGGCGCTGGCGATGCTGATCATGATTCCCTACAGTCTCGACGAACTCGTGGCCATGGGTCAGTTCTTGGTGCAGAGCCATCGCCGTGGCGAGCCGTTCTGGCGGACATTCTTCATGGGCGGCGCCGATCCGAGCGGCGGCCACGATGACAAGCCGGGCTTCGGCGCACCACTGGCGGTCGCAATTGCTTCCGCGGTTCGCGGCGTCACCGTTCCTTGGACGCTCGTGGCGAGCGCGATCCTGGGGGGTTGGCTGATATTCACGCGTCTGATCTTCGGTACGGTGCCGCCGATGGCCGACAGCGATCATTTGGTTGGCGCGCTCATCATCACGGTCGCCGTCATTGCCATGGCAGAAGTCGCCCGAGCGCTACGTTTCATCAACGGAGTATTCGGGCTGTGGCTGATCGCGGCACCCTGGCTCCTGTCTGGGGTCGGACCGCTCGCCTCCGGCGCAAGCGTCGTCGTTGGCGTCGCGGTCATCGCGCTCAATCTGCCGCGCGGACGTCGGAGCAACGAGCACTACGGCGGCTGGGACTTTGCCCGCGCCACGACGCGCGCTTTTCGATCGTTACCGGCGCGGCGTTGAGTCCGCCGGCATACGAGCCGGTGCGACATTCCCGGTGCGGATGGAACGGGGAATGGCGCAGGTCAAGGATGATCGCTGGGATTGAAGCCGCGACGAGGCCGCGGCGATCACTGGAGCGTCGAGTTTGGCAGTGTAATGGCGATCAAGTGGACGTCCGAACGCGGGCGAGGAGTGCTCCAACAGCACCGGCGTAACTGTCGAGCTCCACGACCCGAATATCGTTCAGCCCGGCATGGCGCAGCCACGCAGCGATCTCTTCGGCCGGGTGGACTCGGCCGCTGGTGGTGCGCAGCGCGAGATGCAGCGCGTACACCGCGCGCGAGCGCTCGCGCTCCGGCGTGCCCTGTGCCAGAGCATCGACTATCACCAGTTCTCCACCAGGCCGCAACGCAGCCGCGACGCGAGAAATAAGTCGAGCGGCATGCTCCTGGGGCTCGAGGCGCAGCACGTTCGCGATCACTGCCAGATCGAAACGATTGATCGCAAGATCGACCACGTGCATGTCCCCGGGCAGGAGCTCGATGCGGTCGCCGAGCCCCAGAACCTCGGCGCGCGCCGCGAAGGCGGTCAGCGCCGCAGGCAAGTCCAGTCCGGTCACGCGCGTGTTTGTGCAACGCTCGGCGATCGCGAGGCTCCACACGCCGGAGCCGCAGCCAACATCCAGAATGTGTCTCGGAGCGCGGTCCAGCCGGCTGGCAAGCTGACGCGCGGGCGCGGTGAAGATCTCGCCCAACCCCGCCACCACGCAGCGATATGAGGCTTCGCGCTCCGGCGCCGCAGCGTCCATGCGGGCGAGGGGCTCTCCAGTGCGCAGAAAATCGGTCACATGACGCCACAGCTCGAGCTGCTCTTCCACGCCGCCTGGCATGGCGGCGAAACTCGACAGCTCGGGCGCCGCCGTATAACGCCCGGCCTTGCGCACGGCGACGTTGGCCGTTGCGAGCACGTCCAGCACGCGAGCGACGGCGCCTCGATCGAGATGAAGCTCGCAGGCGTACTCGTGCGGCGTTCCATTGCGCGTCGCAAGCGCGCGCAACAGCCCGGTGTCGCGCGCGGCTTCGATGGCCGCCGCCACGCCGAGCATGTCGATCGCGGCTGAAGGCATCATGCGACGGTTATGGCGCGCCGCTGGAGCAAGTACAGGGTTCGAGCGGCGAATGCCCACTCGAGATCCTGAGTTCCGCCGAACACCGCCTCACAACGCGAAGCGAGCTCATGCAGCGCCCGCAGGTTCTCGTCGTCGAGGCACAGCGTATGCACGCGTTGCGGCTCGATCGCTGCCTGCTCGAGCTCGCCCGCCGCTGCAGCGCGTAGCGCGACGTCCTTGGTTCCGGCAACGCGGTCCAGCACGCTGCCATCGCGAGCGATGCGATAGCGATCAGGCGTCACGAGCCCGGCGACGATGGCTTCGCCGAAGCCCCACGACGCCTCGATGATCCGTTGGTCGGATCCCGTGAGGGGATCGCGCGTGAACAGCACGCCCGCGCAATCCGGATAGATCATCTGCTGCACGATAACCGCAACGCGTGGCTCGCCGGTGATGCCCATCCGCTTGCGATAGGCAAGCGCGGCTTCGCTGTGACCTGATTCCCAGATCCGGCGCACCGCATCGGCGAGAGCCGGCGCAGAGCCGACGTTGAGCAGACTCAAATGCTGCCCGGCAAAGCTCGCCGTCTTCGAATCCTCACCGACCGCGGACGAACGCACCGCGAGCGGCCGACCGAAGTGCTGATGCAGCCGTTCGAGCACTGCCACAACGGCCGGGTCGCCAGCGGCGAATGCATCGACAAGATCCACCGCCAGCGCGAATCCCGGAGGCACGGGCAGCCCGGCCCGCAGCGCCGTGCCGAGCTGCACGGCCTTGCCGCCGAACCACGCTTCCGCGTTGGCCTGCTCGAGCCGAACCGGTCTCATGACAGCAGTGTGACCTCGCCGACGATGCCATCGACACGCAATCGGACACCATCCGGAATGCGGCGGGTGGCATCCGTGCAGCCGACGACCGCAGGAATGCCGTACTCGCGGGCCACGATTGCCGCATGGGAGAGCAGGCCGCCGCGGTCGGTCACAATTGCGCCGAGCAGCGGCAGAACCACATTGAATGCGGCGGTCGTCGATCCGGTGACCAGCACGTCGCCTTGACGCAGCCGCGCAAACTCCTGCGTGCCGAACAGAACGCGCGCGCTGCCTTCGTAGATGCCGCTCGAAACCGGCAGTCCGCGCACCTTGTGCGCCTCGCTGCGTGCTTGTGGCGCAAAGAACAGCGCCTGAATGTACGTCCCCATGGCACGCTCCATGCGCGTTGCCGCCGGGGGCAGCCAGTCGGCCGGCAGCGGTTGCCCGGGAGCAGAGCCAAGGTGCGCCGGCACGTCGGCATAATTGGTTCGGGCGCGGCGCATGGCCCTCCCGGCAAGCTCGTCCGCCGCGGGTCCGTCGCCGTCGCGGATGAGAGCACGCATTTCCTGGTAATCCGCCTCCACGAGATGGATCGGATCAGTGATGCGCCCCCGATCCGCCAAGCGCCGGCCAGCCGCCAGGATGGCGCGGCGCAAGATGCCATAGGCCCACAAGTCGCAGAAGATGCCTCGTTCGTCACGCAAGCGGTGCATCATCCGCGCCTCGCTCAGCAAGGCATCGAAATCAGCGCGCTGCGCGAAGGGCACCAAGTCGCGTATGGCGGCAATGCGTCCCGCCGTTTCGTCGCGTTCCTGATCAGCGGCGGCGCGGTTAGCGGCGCAACGCAGCGTTTTCACCAGCACCTCCGGCAGCTCGAGCGCATAAGGTTCGCCGATATCTTCGCCGTTCACCAGGCGATAGCCCACCAGACCGACATACGCGCATACCGTTTCGCCCACACTTCCCGGGCGCTCCCGCAACGCCGCAAGCACGTCGGCGGGTTGCGCCGCCGAGAACAGCAATGCACGTGAGGAGGCGTCGGCACTGATTGCTTCGGTCGCGGCAAGCAGCTCGCGTTGTGCGCCGAGGGACACCGGGCTCGCTCCGCGCAGCAAGGCGAGGAGTTCGTGGGCCGGGCATCCGGTCCATTCCTGTGCATGCGCCAGGAAATCGCCGACCGGCAGCATGGCCGGCATGTTGAGAAGATGATGCAAATAGAGCTGCTTTCGCGCGTGTTCGCGCGCGCGATCGAGATGAGCGAGCAGCGCCGCGGTGGGAAACCGATCAGGATCGACCGCCTGAATCTCCTTTTGCGACGCGATCACCTGCGGTTTGAGCTCCCCGTCCCAGCGCTTCAAGTCTTCACGCCACAGCTTGCATTCGAACGCTTTGGCGCTGGCGGCGAAGCGCGCGCGAATCTCGGCGTTCGTCTCCACGAGCGTGTTCCACGTGGCGCGCGGCGGTGGTCCGGCGGCGCCACTCGGAGCGCCGATCGGCCGCGGGCAAAAGTAGGGGCAGCCGTTGACAAACGCCCAATCCAGATATTCCAGCAATGATCCGTAACGCTTCAGGCTTTCTCCGAAGCCTTGTCTGAACGGCTCCGGAAAGAGTTCCGCGACAAAGCGTGTTGCCGGCCGCGTGAAATGGGTGCCATCGAGCATCCATGCCCCGGGCGACGGCGCTTCAAATGGCAGTGCACCGCTGCCGTCGTTGAGATCGTTCATGGCTCACCTCCAACGCGCCTGATGGCGCTCTCATTCGCCTCCTGTGCGCGCGATCGCGCCGCGCTTCATGCTGCCCGGATCGCGGCGCAGCTCCGCAACGAGTACGCGTATCGCCCATGCCACCGCCTCGCCGGCTTCCGGGCCGGAAAGGTCGAAACTGTCATGCATCATCTCCCACGCGTTGCCGCTCACCAGAGTGCGCACGATCGCGCAGGCGCGGCGCGCGTCGAGCGGGTCGAGTCGCCGGGTGACGCTGCGCATCGCTTGAATAATGGCCGTGGCACGCCGGCGCTGCGTCGCCGCGTGGATGTCCTTCAGCAGCCGCGCGACCCGCCGCGCGCGCACCAGCTTTTCGTTCTGGTCGAACACCGCGAACAGCTTCGGCACGAACCGATCGAAGTCATCGACGTCGGTAGGCACCGCGGTCAAGGTAAGTTTTTGATCGACGCACTCGGTGAGCGCCTCGATCAAAGCCTGTTTGGTCGGGAAATGCCGGTACACCGTCGGCACAGACACCCCGGCGCGTAGCGCGGCCCTCGGCAGCGAGAGCTCCTCGGAAGCTTGGAGTTGCT
>DASWDF010000214.1:0-1861 GCA_036395475.1 Casimicrobiaceae bacterium | reverse complement strand
TATCATGGGCTTGCTGGTCGAACGCTGGCTTTTTTTCGCCGAAGCCAAACACACCGTCCGGCTGTATCACGGCGATCCCCGAACATGAGCACTCTTGCTGTTAGCGTCTGGCGCGGCGGCGTCGACGGACGGTTCCAGACTTTCATGGTGCCGCGCCTCGACGCGCAGACAGTGCTCGATGTCGTGACGCACATCCAGCGCCGGCTCGATCCGACGCTCGCGTATCGCTTCGCCTGCCGCGTCGGCATGTGCGGCTCCTGCTCCATGACGGTCAACGGTGAGCCGCGGTGGACGTGCCGCACCCATGTCGCCAACGTGGAAAGAAACGGCAAGCTCACGATCGCGCCGCTCGCGCATCTGCCGATCGTGCGCGACCTCGTCACCGACATGCGCGAGTTTTTCGACAAATGGGCCCGCGCCAGGGGGCAGTTCCAGCCGACAAGAACGCGCCGCGACGATGTCGCTCGCGTCGCGCCTTCTTCAGCAAGGCGCCTCGCCATCGACGCGGCGATCGAATGCATCGGTTGCGGCGTGTGCTACGCGGCGTGCGACGTCGTCGCGTGGAATCCCGACTATCTGGGGCCCGCGGCGCTCAACCGGGCCTGGACGCTCGTGAACGACGTGCGCGACGGCGCGGGTCGCGCGCGGCTTGCGGCCGTCGCGGGCGATGCGGGCTGTCACGCCTGCCACACCCACGAGTCGTGCAGCGAGCGCTGCCCCAAGCACCTTGCGCCCACCGCCTCGATCGCCGGGCTCAAACGCGCGACCGCGCTTGCCGCGCTCCGGGGCGAGCTGTGAGCGCGCGAGCCGAAACGCGGCTGTGGCTTGCGCAGCGCGCAAGCGCCGCTGTGCTCGCGCTCTGCGTCGCCGTGCACCTCGTCACGATGATCGCCGCGGTGCGCGGCGGACTGACCGCGGCGGAGATGCTCGGCCGCACGCGCGGCAGCATGGCGTGGGCCGCGTTCTACGGATTGTTCGTGCTCGCGGTCTCGATTCACGCCCCGATCGGTTTGCGCACGGTCGCGTCGGAATGGCTCGGCTGGCGCGGACGCACGGCGGACGCGGCGTGCATAATCGTCGCCGTCGCGCTGCTCGCGCTCGGCGCGCGCGCGATCCTGGCGGTGACGCTGTGAGCACTTCGGCCTGGCGCCGTCGGGGCCACGCGGCATATGGGGCGTTTATCGTCCATCGCGTTTCGGGGCTCGCGCTGGCGCTGTTTTTGCCGCTGCACTTCCTGGTGCTCGGGCAGGCTCTCCAGGGCGAAGCCGCGCTCGACGTTTTCCTGCGCTGGACCCAGGCGCCTCTGGTGCAGGCTTCCGAGATCGCGCTGGTGTTCCTGCTCGCCGCGCATCTCACCGGCGGCCTGAGACTTCTCTTCGTCGAGTTCGTCGGGTGGCGGAGCGAGGTGCAGAAGATGCTCATCGCGTCCGCCGGCGGTGTCGCCGCATTCTGCGCGCTGGCGTTCGCGCTGAACCTGCTATAGGGAGCCACATGCGCATCGACCCGCAAGCAATCGAGTCCGCCGCGAAAGAGCTCTACATTCGCGCGCTCAAGATCCTGCCCGACGACGTCAAGCAGGGGTTCGAAGCGCTCGTCGCGCGCGAGACCAGCGCGACGGCGAAAGAAGTGCTCGGCACGATGATCAAGAACATCGCGGTTGCCGAAGGCACCGATAATCTTCTTTGCCAGGACACCGGAATCCCGATCTACAACGTGACCATCGGCCGCGGCGTCGAATTCGGCGCCGCCGACGGCGTGGCGCTCAAGGCGGCGATCCGCCGGGGCTGCGAGCGCGCGACGCGCGAGCATCCGCTGCGCTCGTCGATCGTGCATCCATTGACGCGGCAGAACGCGCATACGT
>DASWDF010000213.1:0-17613 GCA_036395475.1 Casimicrobiaceae bacterium | reverse complement strand
CGGTCGGACGTCATGAACACGGCGCAGGTCAATCCCAGCAGCACCAGCCAGAAGTATTCGAACGAGCTGAACTTCAGCGCGAAGTCGGCGAGCGCCGGCGCCGCGAGCATCAGCACTGCCGTGCCGAACAGTCCGCCGATCGCCGAAAACACCAGGCCTGCACCCAGCGCCAGCTCCGCCTGGCCCTTCTTGGTCATCGCATATGCTTCGTCGGTGTAGGCGGCCGACGCCGGCGTGCCCGGCATGCGCAGCAGACATCCCGGGATATCGCCGGAAAAGATCGCCATCGCCGTCGCGGTGACGATCGCCGCGATGGCCGGGATCGGCGCCATGAAGAACGTCACCGGCACCAGCAGCGCCACCGCCATCGTTGCGGTCAACCCCGGCACAGCTCCGACGAACAACCCGAACAGGGACGCCGCTAGCATCACGACGATGTTGTAAGGGTCGAAGACCAGCGCGAAGGCCTGCGCCCAGGGTCCGCTCATCGCGATTCCTTTTTGCTGGGCGCGGTCACCACAGGATTGGCTGCAGCAGCCCCCACGGCAACGGAACCTTCAAAAGCTTGTAGAAAGCCGTATGGATCACCAGCGTCAGCACGATCGCGAGAGGCAGGATCCACCGCGCCCGCACCTGCAGCACCGCAAACAGCGCCGCGAGGTAGATCGTGCCGGTGGGGATGAAACCGAGCTTGTCGACCAGCGCGATGTAAAAGACGTTGACGCCGAGCACGACGGCGAACGCGAGCACGTGCAGGCGCGAGCGCGCCCAGGAGTCCAGCACAAACCACTGCGCCCGCTCCAGGCGGTGTTGGCGCGCAGCGAAGCCTTTGACGATCAGCAAGACGGCGCAGACTGCCAAACTGACGGCGATGACGCCTGGGAACAGCGCCGGGCCATACTTCTGACCGGGAATGGTCGGGAAGCTTTGGACGTGAACCAGAAGCGCGGCCGCGAGCAGCATGAGAAGCGCGCCCCAGACGGCGTCGTTGAGTTTCATCGGGAATGCCGCTCGACCCGAGATTTCATGACATCAAGTCGTCGCACCGGCGCACGCCGGGGCCCGAGTTCCGTCACCACAAGCAACTTCGATCCCGGGCCTCGCGCTCTCGCGCTCGCCCGGGATGACACGGCTGTTTCCAATCGCTGCGAGCGCTTCGCGCCTTGCTCCTGGACATCCGTGTCACTTGACGATCCCAACCGCCTTCATCGTCGCCCCGAGGTCCGTATCCGACCTGGCCATGAACTTGGCGAAATCCTCCGGCCCCGCATAGATGACGCCATAGCCCTGCTTGGCCATGAAGTCGGTGTAGTCCTTGCTGGCGACGATTTTCTTGATTGCCGCAACCAGCTTGTCGCGCGCTTCCGCGGGTATCCCTTTCGGTGCGGCAATGCCCCGCCAGGCAGCCATCGTCCAGTTGCTGCCCGTGGCCGCCTTGAGGGTCGGCACATTGGGGTACAGCGCGGCGGGGGCGTCGGCCATCACCGCGAGGCTCTTCACCTTGCCGGCGTCGATCATCGAGCGTGCCTCCGGCAGCGAGCACGGGACGATTTCGACGCCGCCGGCGACCAGATCCTGCAGCCCGGGCGCGGCGCCGTTCGAGGGCACCCATGGCACGCTTGCCGGATCGACCTTCAGGTCCTGCAGCATGCCGGCGATCGCGAGATGCCAGATGCCGCCCTGCCCGGTCCCCGACGCTTTGAACTTGCCTGGGTTGGCCTTTACGGCGGCCACCAGTTCGTTGACGTTCTTGTAGGGAGCATCGGCGCGCACTTGCAATCCGGCCGGATCGGCGTTGACCAGGCCGATCGGGGTATACGATACTCCGGAGAGCTCCGTCAGGGCCTGCCAATGCATCATGCCGATCTCGACGGTGATGATGCCAATCGTGTAGCCGTCCGGCGCGGCCTGCGCAATCGCGCTGTGGCCCACGACGCCGCTGCCGCCGGTGCGATTGACGACGTTGATCGGCTGGCCGAGCTCCTTCTCGACGAGCACGCCGATGATGCGCGCGGTCGCATCGGTGCCGCCCCCCGCGCCCCAGGGAACGATCAGCGTGATCGGGCGTTCGGGATACGCGCCGAGCGCGGCGGGTGGAACGAAGCCGAGCAGCACGAGCGCCGCAGCCGCAAGGGCGCGCAGAAACGAAACGTTCATGTGATTCCTCCTGGATGTGGAACGCGCAATCGGGATTCGCGCATCAAAGCCGTCATCCCGGTGCGGTCGGCGTCAAGGTAACAAGCGATTCCTAAGGGGTCAAGTGGTCAGGCCAATCGCCGCGTCGGCCTCACGCGCGGGCAACGCTTCAGGCCCGCGCGCGGACGTAGTCGGCGAGCGCTTCGATGAGGCGCACCAGATCCGCCTGCAGTGCGCCGAAACCGGTGCTCCTCGCAAGCGAAGCTTCGTCCATGTAGAGCCGCCGGTTGATCTCGATCTGCAGGCTGTGCCTGCGCTCCGCAGGCCGCCCGTGCTTGCGCACCAGCTCGACGCCCTTGTACGGGTCGTTGATCGCGACCTCGTAGCCCATCGCCGAGAGCGTCGTGGCGACAAACGCGGTGAATTCCGGCTCGCAGGTCGTGCCGTCGCGATCGCCTAGGACGAACTCTGCGCGTTCCCGGCCCGGATCGTCCGACATGACGTCGCCGACCGCGGGCATCGAGTGGCAGTTCAGATGCCAGACCGCTCCGAACCGTCGATGACGCTCTTCGAGCGCCGCCGCGACTGCGGCGTGATAGGGCTCGTAATACAGCGCGATGCGGCGCTCGACGTCGGCCACCGACAGCGGCCGTGCATACATCGGCACGCCGCCCTGCGCCAGCCGCCACACGAGCCCGATGCCGAGTTCGGTCTTGCGCGAGCGAGTGACCAGTCCCGGCCAGGGTTCTTCCAGCACGGCCGGGTCCATATCGGATGGGTGCCGGTTGGGATCGATGTAGGCGCGCGGGAACAGCGCCTCGACCAGGGTTGCGCCGGCATCGGGCGCGCAGCCGAACAGCGTTTCCACATGCGTGTCCTCGGCCCGGCGCACAATCGCGCGCGACGGCAGATGATCGAAGTCGGCCGGATAGCTCGTCCCGCTGTGCGGCGAATCGAGGACCAGCGGCAGCGGTGCAACCGTGGGGTCGTGACGCCGATAGACTTGCATCGTTTCACGCTCTGGTATCGTTGAGATAGCACGCCGACCACCGGCCGGGCGCGATTTCCTCGAGCGGCGGCGCAATCTCCCTGCACCGCGGCATCGCGTAGGGACAGCGCGGGTGGAAATGACATCCGGACGGCGGCGCCAGCGGCGACGGAATTTCGCCCTTGACCGGTACGAATCTGCGCTTCTTCGGCTCGAGCTTGCCGACCTCCGCGAGCAAGGCCTGCGTGTATGGATGATTCGGGGCCGCGAACAACTCGGCCGCCGGTCCCGATTCGACCACGCGTCCGAGGTACATGATGACGACGCGGTCGCTGATGTGCCGCACGACTCCGAGATCGTGACTGATGAACAGGTAGGTCAGATTCAACGCCGCGCGCAGATCCATGAACAGGTTGAGGACCTGCGCCTGGATCGACACGTCGAGCGCAGCCACCGACTCGTCGCAGACCAGAAACTCGGGTTTGACCGCCAGCGCCCGCGCGATGCCGATGCGGGCGCGCTGTCCGCCGGAGAACTGGTGCGGAAAGCGCCGCATCAGGGTGGGGTCGAGCCCCACGCGATTGAGCTGCAGTCCAACGTATTCGATCTGCTGCCGCTGCCCGATCAGGCGGTGCGCCACCGGCGCCTCGCCGACCAGGTCGATAACGGATAGTCGCGGATTGAGCGCCGCGTACGGATCCTGGAAGATCATCTGCATCTTGAGCTGCCGCTCGCGCGCAGCGGCAGCGGTGAGGCCTGCGAGCGGCTGCCCGCGCCAAAATCGCGCGCCCGCAGAGAGCGGCAGGAGGCCGACCGCGAGCCGACCCAGCGTCGATTTGCCGCAGCCGGACTCGCCGACGAGGCTGACGACCTCGCCTTCGCCGATCGCGAGATCGACGCGCTCGACCGCATGCACCACTTCTTCGCGCAGGCCCGCCCCGAAGACGTTGGCGATCCGCGCGGCGAGGTCGAGCGTCCGGACGAACTGCTTCGATACGGCCTTGAGCTCGAGCAGCGGCACCAGCGTGGTCACGGTAGCGCGCCTCCCGCTACAGCTCGCTCGGCCAGCGTGACGTACGCTTGCTCGACCGCCGCGGCAAACCGCGCGGCATCGACAAGGGGAGAGGCACGAACCCGATCGCGCAGCGCTGCGCGCAACGTCGCGAGCCGCGGCAGATCTTGTGCGAGCGCGGTCGCGTTGGCGACATACTCGTTCGCCGTTTCCGCAATGAGCTCGGGCATGCCGATGGTCGTGAGCATGCTGGCGCCGCTGCGCGAGAAGGAGCGTTCGCCCGCCAGCGTGACCACCGGAACGCCCATCCACAGCGAATCGCCGGTCGTCGTCCCGCCGGCGCAGGGCCAGGTATCCAGCGCGACGTCGACATCGTTGTAAAGGGCGAGATAATCTGCCGTCGACCGCTGCGCGACAAAGTCCACTCGGCGCGGATCGACGCCGCGGCTGGCGAAGAATCCTTCCAACTCGGCCATTCTGCGGTCGAGAGCGCTCCTGACCAGGAGCAGCCGAGCCTCGGGGACCGCCTGAAGAACTCTTACCCACAGCCCGAGGATGGTCGCCGACACCTTCGCCGGATTATTGAGGCTGGCAAACGTCACGTGGCCATTTCGCAGCGCGGGCAACGGCGCCACCTCCGGTGCAAAGCGATACGGCTGGTAGCACCACAGACTGTCGGGTAGGCGCCACAGCGTTTCGGTGTGCAACGCCTCGGTGCAGCCAGGCGGATCTGCGCGCGCGTCGGTCAAGCGGTAGTCCATGGTCGAAAGACCCGTCGTCCCGAGATAGCCGAGCCAAGTGACCTGGATGGGCGCGGGCTTGAGCAGGAACAGCGGCAGCCGGTTATGCGCCGTGTGGCCGTTGAGATCGACGAGGATGTCGATGCCCTCGGCCCGGACCCGTTTCGCCAGCTCTTCGTCGGAGAGTGCTGTGACCGGGATGAAATGCTCGATCAGTGTACGGAGGTGCGCCGTAGCTTCGTCATCGGCCGTGAAATTATAAAAGGCGTAGATTTCGAATCTCTGCCGATCGTGATGCGCCAGCAGAGGTTCCATGAACACGGCCACGACGTGGCCGCGAAAATCCGAAGAAACATAGCCGATCTTGAGACGTCGACCTGAGAGGGGACGCAGGGCGACGGGCGTCAGCGGCCGGATGCGCGCCTCGAAATGGCGGCCGTATGCGCGATGCTCGGCGGCGATTTCGGCGGCGGGAAGGCGATCGGACCAACTCAACGCGAGCAGCAGATTGCTCCACGTGCTTGGGCGGTCGGGCGCCAGCGCGAGCGCCTGACGAAGCGCGGCGACGGCGCCATCGCGATCGCCGAGCTCCGCGAGCAAGCTGCCAAGATTGTTGTGAGCTTGCGCAATGCCGGCGTCGAGCTCGACCGCGCGCCGATAGGCCGCGAGAGCCTCGTCGTACCTGTGCTGCCTTCGATACAGGTTGCCCAGAGTGATATGCACCTCGGCCGACAGCGGTGCGAGCTCGCGAGCACGGAAAAGGTGCCTCTCGGCATCTTCTGACGCCAGTGCGTCGAACAATGCCTTGCCAAGATCGACCTCGACTTCGAAGGCGTCGGGACCTAATGCAACGGCGCGCCGCAGCGATGCGATGCCCGCGGCCAGATCTCCGGCCTGGCACTTGGCGCGACCCAGGACATGGTGCGCCGACATGCGCCCGGGGTCGACCTCGAGCGCGCGCTCGGCGAGACGCGCCGCGGATTGCGCGTCGCCGGTTTCGAGCAGCAGCATGGCATAGGAAGTCAATGCACCCGGATGCCCGGGCTCTCGCGCCAGCGCCTGCTCGAAGCGTTCGGCGGATGCTTGCCGCTGCCCGGCGCGGCGCAATGCGATCGCCTCCGCAACCAGACCATCGGCGTCGGCGGTTCCCGGCGCAGCAGGTTGAACCAGGCGGTTCACGGCGTCGGCGCGGAGAGCGGATGGAAGCAGCGGATGCTCTGGCCTATCGCGCCGTAAGGACGCGTCTCGGGAGTCTCCTCGCACTCGGCCGTTGCGTACGGGCAGCGCGAGCGGAATGCGCAACCGGGCGGCAACTCGATCAGCGACGGCGTCATGCCGGAAATCTGCTTGAGCTTTTCGCGCGGAGACGCGTTGCCCGGTACCGAGTCGAGCAATCCGCGCGTGTAGGGGTGTCGCGGCGCGCGCAGCACGTCGGCAGTCGAGCCCTGCTCCACGATGCGGCCAGCGTACATCACGCAGACGCGATCGGCGAGCCCGGCAATCACCGACAGGTCGTGGGTGATCCAGATCAGCGCCGCGCCGGTTTCGCGAGTGAGCTTCTGCATCTCGTAGAGGATCTGCCCCTGGATGGTGACGTCGAGGGCGGTCGTCGGCTCGTCGGCGATGATCACGTCGGGGCGGTTGAGCAGCGCGATCGCGATGGCCACCCGCTGCCGCATGCCTCCGGAAAACTGATGCGGATATGCCTTGAGCCTTTCGTCCGGTGACGGAATGCCAACCTGGCCCAGCGCCGCGCGCGCGCGTTCCAGCGCGGCGGCGCGCGGGATCTTTTCGTGCGCCAGAATCGTCTCGATCATCTGGGTGTCGATCCGCAGGACCGGATTCAGCGTCATCATCGGATCCTGGAAGATCATGGCGATGCGGTTGCCGCGGAGCTGCCGCATCTCTTCCGCGGGCAAGGCGGCGAGATCGCGTCCGGCAAGCAGGATGCGCCCGCCGACGACCCGGCCAGGCGGATCGACGAGGCCCATGATCGAGTAACCGGTCATCGACTTGCCCGAGCCCGATTCGCCGACCAGCCCCAGCACCTCGCCGCCTTCCACAGTGAAGGTCACGTCGTCGACGGCCTTGCACACGCCGGCCTTGGTGAAGAAATACGTGCGCAGGCGATCGACGGACAACAGCGCTTCGGTCATCGTTGCAGGCGCGGATTGAGCACGTCGCGCAATTGATCCGCGACGAGATTGATGCTGACGATGGTGATGAGCAGCGCGACGCCGGGAAAGAAGCTGATCCAGTATTTCCCCGACAGGAGATACTGATAGCCGTTGGCGATCAACAGGCCCAGCGACGGCTCGGTGATCGGAAGCCCCAGGCCCAGGAAGGAAAGCGTGGCCTCGAGCGCGATCGCCGCGGCCACCTGGACGGTGGCGACGACGATCAGCGGCGGAAGGCAATTCGGCAATAGATGGCGGAAGACGATCCGCGACGGAGGCAGCGCCAGACAGCGCGCCGCCTCGATGTATTCCTTTCGCTTCTCGACCAGCGCCGCGCTGCGGACGGTGCGCGCGTAATACGCCCATTGCACGGTGACTAGCGCGGCGATGATCTTGAGCATTCCCTGGCCCAGCACCGCCAGCAGGATCAGAGCGATCAGAATCGCCGGGAACGAAAGCTGGATATCGGCGATGCGCATGATGACGGTCTCGGTCCAGCCGCCGAAGTATGCCGCCGCCAGCCCCAGCGCCAACCCGAGCGCGAGCGCGACGACCGTGCTCACGACGCCCACCGTGAGGCTTATGCGCAAGCCGTAGAAGATCGCCGAGAGCATGTCGCGACCCTGATCGTCGGTACCGAGCCAGAACGTACCGCCCTCTGTCGTCGCGCCTGGAGGAAGCCTCCCGTCCACGACGTCGAGCTGTGCCAGGTCGTAGGGATTCTGCGGCGAAATCAGCGGCGCCGCGATTGCCACGGCCAGGATCGCGGCGAGAAGCACGAGTCCGAATACCGCGGTCGGACTGGCCAGGAAATCCGACAGGATGCGCCTGAACGGCGTCTCTTCGCGCGCCATCGCTAGCAGGCTGATACAGAACCCGTCGTGGCCGCGCAGCGGCTTGGCGGGATGGGATGCCGAATTTGCCAACTAAGGCGGCGAGCGACGTGTGCCAAATCGCACACGAGCGAGCCGCGGCAAAGCAGACCGCCCGCAAAGCCGCTGCCGACCGGGTTTCGACGCTCATTTGACAAATGAGGGTCCCGGCTGCTCTGTTGCTCGCCTTGCGAATATGCACGAGCTATTCGACGCGGCTCGCGCCTTGCACCCGGGGCCATCTCGTCCGAAACGCGGCTCATGAGGGGTTCTGCATCAGCCTGCTAACCCTTCGCTTCGCTCAGGCGCACGCGTGGATCGAGCGCCGAATACAGGATATCGACGAGCAGATTGATGACGATGAACATGAAGACGATGACCAGCAGATACGCGACGATGATCGGCCGGTCGAGCAGGTTGATCGAGTCGATGAGGAGCTTGCCCATGCCCGGCCAGGCGAACACCGTCTCGGTAACGATGGCGAAGGCGATGACCGAGCCGAATTCGAGGCCGATCACAGTGACGATCGGGATCAGGATGTTGCGCAGCACGTGGACGCCGATCACGCGCGCGTTGGTGAGCCCCTTGGCGCGCGCGAACTTGACGTAATCCTGCAGCAACGCCTCGCGCGTTCCGGCCCGGGTCAGGCGAATAAGCAGCGCGAGCTTGAACAGCGCGAGATTCGTCGCCGGCATGATCAGGTGCCGCCAGCCTTCGAGCGACGTGAAGCTCACGGGCACGCCGAAAAGCAGCGTCGTCGGCCCGCGGCCGTTCGAAGGGAGCCATCCCAGCATCACCGAGAACACCATGATCAGCATCAGGCCGACCCAGAACGTGGGCAGCGAGAACCCGAGGATCGAGCCGGCCATGATCGTTCGTCCTGTCGCCGTATTGGGCTTCAAACCGGCCCACAGTCCGAGCGGGATGCCGAGCACGATGGCGATCAACATCGCCGCGATCGCAAGCTCGAGCGTCGCCGGCATCCGCTCGAGGATCAGCCGGAGCGCCGACGTGTTGTGGACGAAGGAATTACCAAGATCGCCGCGAAGTGCGCCCGCAAGAAACGCCACGTACTGCGTCCACATCGGCCGGTCGAGGCCGAGCGCGGCGATCGCGTGCTCGCGTTCCTGCTGATCCGCCTGCGGATTGATGAGGATGTCGATCGGATTGCCGATCGCGTAGACGCCGATGAATACCAGCACCGACATCACGAACAGCACCAGCACAGCCTGCAGGCTGCGGCGGACGATGAAGACCGACATGATGGCGACTATTGTACCTGCCGCGGGTGGCTGCATTCCGCGCGGGAGCGCACCTGCGGCGGTCGGCGCGCCGGCTTGTTTCGATTAAACTATGGCCGTCAAGGCGCCGCCTAAGCGCCGGGAACCGACGGAGAAAAGGTCATGCGCGCCAGGGAACCCAAGCTCCTGCACCCGCTGCTCGCTTTGTCCTGCAACGCGCCGCCGTCCCGGCGCCCGTGACATGCCGGTCGTGGATGACATCTCCGGCCTGCGCCGCATCCTGACGCGCTCGCGAACGATCGCCGTAGTGGGTTTGTCGGCGAATTGGTACCGTCCCAGTTATTTCGCCGCCAAGTACATGCGCGATCACGGCTATCGCATCATTCCCGTCAACCCGACCTACGAGCAGGTGATGGGCGAGCGTTGCTATCCCGATGTCCCGTCCGCGAGCGAAGGCGCCGCAATCCCGATCGATATCGTCGACTGTTTCCGCAAGCCAGCCGAGATCCCGCCGATCGCGCGCCATGCGATCGCGATCGGTGCAAAGGTGTTGTGGATGCAGCTCGGCATCCGCAACGACGAAGCCGCCAAGCTCGCCAGCGATGCCGGGCTCGACGTCGTGATGAACCGCTGCGTCAAGATCGAGCACGCGCGGCTGATGGGCGGCCTCAACTGGGCCGGGGTCAACACCGGCGTTATCTCGGCGCGGCGGCCTGTGTGACCTGGGCTCATGCCTGACCGCAAGTTCGGCTTCGACACGCTCTGCCTGCACGCCGGCCAGATTCCGGATGCAGCGACGGGCGCGCGTGCGCTGCCGATCTATCAGACGACATCGTTCGTGTTCGACAGCGTCGATCATGCGGCGAGCCTGTTCAACCTGCAGACCTTCGGCAACGTCTACTCGCGCATCTCCAATCCGACCGTGTCTGCGCTCGAAGAGCGCGTCGCCGCACTCGAAGGCGGCCGTGCGGCGCTGGCCGCCGCGACGGGTATGGCAGCGCAGACTGTGGCGCTGCTGACGCTCGCCAAGAACGGCGACCACATCGTCGCGGCGCGCACGCTCTATGGAGGAACCTACACTCAGTTCGCGGTGACGCTCGCGGAACTGGGGATCGACACCACCTTCGTCGACCCGGACAATCCCGACGACTTTCGCCGGGCGGTAAAGCCCAACACCAAGGCGCTCTACGCCGAAACGATCGGCAATCCGCAATTGAATGTCGTCGACCTCGCCGCGCTTGCCGACATCGCGCATGCGGCGGGCGTGCCGCTCGTCATCGACAATACGCTGGCCTCGCCCTGCCTCTGCCGGCCGATCGAGCACGGCGCCGACATCGTGATCCATTCCGCAACCAAGTATCTAGGCGGCCACGGCACGACGATGGGCGGCGTCATTGTCGAGTCGGGGAAGTTCGACTGGGGCAACGGCAAGTTTCCGCAGATGACGACACCGTCGCGCGGCTACCACGGCGTCATCTTCCACGAGACCTTCGGCGATTTCGGATTCACGATGAAAGCGCGCATGGAGGCCATGCGCACGCTGGGGCCGGCGCTGTCGCCGTTCAACGCGTTCCTGCTACTGCAGGGCATTGAGACGCTGCACCTGCGAATGCCGAGACACTGCGAATCGGCACTGGCGATCGCACGACACCTCGCGGAGGATCCGCGGGTCGCGTGGGTGAACTATCCGCTGTTGCCCGGCAACCGCTACGAGACGCTGGCGCGGCGTTACCTGCCCCGCGGCGCGAGCGGCATCCTGACGTTCGGACTCAAGGCCGGCGCCGAAGCCGGGGTCCGGTTTATCGAGGCGGTGCAGTTTCTGTCGCACCTCGCCAATGTCGGCGACGCGAAGACGCTGGTGATCCACCCGGCATCGACGACGCACCGGCAGCTTGGCGAGGAAGAACAGCGCGCAGCTGGCGTTCTGCCGGAGATGATCCGGCTCTCGGTGGGGCTCGAGACGCTCGATGATATTCTCTGGGACATCGATCAGGCTCTCGCGACCGCATCCCGTTGAACAACCGACGTTATCCTTCGCTGACCTGGCCGTGGGTCGGGCTGCTGCTCTGCCTCGCGCTGCTGGGACAGGAATACCTGCTGCAGGCGACCGGCCCGAACGCGCCGCTTACCGCCTACCGGATCACGCTGATGGCCGTCGGCGTCACGTCGCTGGCGCTGATCTTTTTGCCGCCGCGGCGCATCGGTTACCTGCTCGGCTTCTTCGTTTGCGCCGGACTGATGGGCTACGCGTTGTACCTGCAATACGTGATGGATCTCGAGCCTTGCCCACTGTGCATATTGCAGCGCGTCGCCGTGATCGCAATGGGGCTCGTGTTTCTGATAGCGGCCTTCCATAACCCGGGACGCACCGGCGCGCGCGTGTATGCGATGCTCCAGCTGCTGATCGGCGGTACCGGCGCGGCAATCGCTGCGCGCCAGGTGTGGCTGCAGTCGCTACCCAAAGATCAGGTGCCCGCGTGCGGCATGGGGCTTGATTACATGCTCGAGACGCTGCCTTTCACGGACGTCTTGCAGAAGGTACTCGAGGGCAGCGGCGAATGCGCCGAAAAAGGCTGGGAGTTTCTGCACCTGTCGATTGCCGGTTGGACGCTTGTATTCTTCGTCGCGATGATCGCGGCGAGCTTCGCGCTGATCCGGCGCGATTAAGCCGCCGCGAATCGACTGCACCACTTGTCCGGTCAGGAAATTGCTGGCCTCCGTGCGTACCCAGTCGCGGGGCGATGCTGTCACATCAATACCGGTTCGCCTTTGCCAAGAGCGGAAACTGATTGATTCCGGGGAGAAACCTCTCGTTGACTATGCCATTCGAATATCGTCGCTATAGTTGGCTTTTTCGCTAGACTAGTTTGCGTTTCGGCGAAATTGCAGGCGCGATACTTGGCCACGCTTCCGGTAGCGGCTTGGAAAGGAGGCGTTCCTGCCCGCACAGTACTTCCGGCCCCTCGCGTAGGAAGATTTAATCCGATCTCGTGTCGAGAAATATTACAGCGTAATCGTTTTCAATTGATGCCCGTTGATCTCCAGAGCGCGAACCCTTTTGTAAAGAAAAATGATCTTATCTTATACTGTCTCGCGTGTTCCATTGGTGAGTTTGCCGTGACCGAAACCGAGCCCCGTCCATCAAGCCGCGCGCTGGTGGCGAGTTTCCTGTTCACCGACCTTGTCGGTTTCTCGATCGGTACGGCGGCCGAGCAGTACGCTGCCAAAGCTACGTTGTCGGCGATTCTGCGCAGCAATCTTGCCGCGCTCCGAGATCTCGACTACCGGATCAAGGATACCGGGGATGGCGCGTTGATCGCGTTTACCTCCAATCCCGAGCACGCGCTGTATATGGCGCTGGCGATTGCAGAGGATTTCGGACGCGCCGCGAAGGATGCCGGCTTTCCTTCGAACAGCCTGCGTACCGGCATTCATCTTGGATCCGTCAAGGAGTCGATCGACCTCGAAGCGCGGCCTAATTTCGTCGGCGACGGTATCAACGCCGCCAAGCGCATCATGGACTTTGCGGCTCCCGGGCAAATCACGGCTTCGCGAGCTTTCTTCGAAGCCGTCGCCTGCCTGGATTCCGCGTACGCCGCGCTGTTCAGTCATGTGGGCGTCCCCGATGACAAGCATGGGCGGGCGCACGAGTTGTACGCCATCTCGCCAAGTGCCACGGTCCTGGAAAAGCTCAAACTCGATCTCACGGCTGCCGCTCACGAGTCCGCCGAATTTGCCGCGAAGAGCTCCGCGACGATCAAGGGAAAGCAGGAGTCGGCGACAGCGGTCACTACCGATGCTCAGGCCAAGTCGAGCCATGCGGTCGACGTCGTTCGCAAGTGGTCGCTCCCGGCCGGCGCGGTGATCGCGCTTGGCGTTGCGTCGATATGGGTGGGGACGAAATTGCTCGAGCCAAGTAGTCCGAGCATTCCAAAAGCAACGACCGAATCGGTTTTAGCTCCGGCCTCGTCCAAACCGGCGGTCGCGCCATCAACAGCAGCGGAAGGAACTCCTGCCGATTCGCAGACCTCGCCCACAATCCCACCCAAGCCTGAGGGGGCCGCCCCAGTCCGCGCCGCGCCAGTTGTGGCAGGCGCACCCGCGCCCGATTCGACGCCGCCCGCGAGCGGCCCGGCCATGGCGGGGGCAAAAACAAGCGCCAAGATCAAGCCGAAGACTGACGCGACTCCTGCCGTACCCGTCACGGCAAACGCGGCGCCTGATCGGAACAGCCCGCGTTGCAGTCGCATCATGGAAAAGGCAACGCTCGGCGAAGCATTATCCATGGAAGAAAAGAGGGAGCTCGCAAGCTCATGTCGCTAAACGTGCCGCGATGCATGCCGAATGGACTGAATGCCACCTGCCTGATCACTTTGATCCTGCTTACTGCATGCGCAGCGCCCCCGCCTCCCGAGCGTCCACCCGCGCCTTCTTCCGAATTGACATTCGACGCGGGCGTCGATTACGCGATCGACGACCTGCTGGTTCAAGCGCGGAGACTGCCAGCGTTCAGCCCCGCACCGGGCCTACTCAAGAAAGAAGACGTTCCACGCGGCGTGATCGCGGTCGACCCCGCTATCGACGGCAATACCGGGCAGCAGACGATCGCATCGAGAGCCCTCGATTCGCGGCTGCTGCAACGCGCTTCAGACAAGTTCGCGCAGTTCGACGTAGCCGCGGTCAATTCGAACATTCTCGGCAAGGCACAATACGTCTTGGCCGCGACCTTGACTCCCATCGATGCAGCGAAGGCAACATCAGGAACATTCCGGATAAGCCTTTCGCTGACCGATATCAAGACTGGCTTCGTGGTGGCCCAATCCGTAGCCAGGATCCGCAGCGAGGGCGTCGATACCACGCCAACAGCTTTTTATCGAGACAGTCCTTCATTGACCAAGGATCGCGTCGTCGAAGGACAGATTCGCACGGCACAGACTCCAACCGGCGGCGCGGCCGACGAATTCTACATGTCGCGGCTTCCGATTACCGCTTTGATCAGCGAAGGCTCCAAGCTCTATGAAGCGGGTAACTACCCGGAGGCACTGCGCTACTACGAGTCGGCCGCGGCTCGTCCCGAAGGACAGCAATTGCGCGTCCTCAATGGTCTTTATCTTGCCAATACACAACTTGGGCGCACCGACGAGGGTGAAAAAGCATTCGCGAAAATTGTCGCCTTCGGTCTTGCGACCAACAGTCTTTCGGTCAAATTCCTGTTCAAACCTGGCTCTCTGGATTTCCTGGCGGACCCGAAAGTCAGCGGCGCCTACAACACGTGGCTGCGCCTCGTTGCGCGCGAAGTCGCGGCTTCCAAAACCTGCCTCACCATAGTCGGTCACACAAGCCACACGGGAACGGAGCAGTTCAACGACAGGCTTTCAATGCAAAGAGCCATCGCAATCCAACGCCGGATCGAAGCCCAGGCACCCGAGACTGCGGGCCGCCTCGTATCGGTTGGCGTCGGCTTCCGCGAAAACCTTGTGGGATCGGGCACCGATGATCTGCGCGATGCGCTGGATCGGCGCGTCGAATTCAAGGTTCGAAACTGCTAGACGGCTTTGGCGCCGCTGTTGGTGCGCGTCGCGTCGCATGTCGTCGCAGAAAGCAGCAGGCACCTGGAGCGCAGCAATAGCCGAGGCAACTTGCTGTGCGCGCACGACTCAGCAGGATCACTCGTCCGCGGTTTTGTCTTCCTCGTCTTCCCAAGCGTAACGATGGCGCGGTGGTATATCCATACGTCGCAGCGCAATCGCCAGCACTAGACCGATTAGCGCGGCGGCCAGATGGGTTTCCCAGGATACTCCGCGCTCGATGGGCAATACTCCCCAGACCAGCGCGCCATACATAAACGAAACCAACAGCGACGCTGCGATGGCGCGCCTGTCCCGTCGAATCAGCCCGGCTACGAAGATATAGCTGACCAAGCCGTAGATCAGCCCGCTCGCACCGACGTGGACGGATCCTCTGGCAAATAGCCAGACCGCGACGCCGGATCCCAGGTAGACCGCCGGCAGCACCCTCAAAGCCGAGTTCGGATAGAGGTACAACATTGCCGTGCCCAACACGAGCAACGGCGGGGAGTTGGCGATGAGATGAGCAAAGCCGCCATGCACCAGAGGCGCGAAAAGAATGCCGGGCAACCCAGCCAGTTGACGCGGCCGCACGCCGAAGTCCTCGGGTCCCAGATCCAGCGCCCAGTTCAACAACTGAATGAACCAGATCAGCGCGACGAAGCCGAGCGCGATCTTTACCGCCAGCCTGAAGTTGGCCCGGGCCCGCTCCGAGTCAGTGTGGGCCGGGTCGAGTCTGTGAATCTCCATCGCGGCACAGAATACCAGTCAGCGCTTTCTAAGCTAGTCGCCAAGCGAACCCTCTCTATACTCATCGATGCCAATACGCGTACGCTGCGCGCAGGCTCATCGACAACGCACTGGAGCGAACGTGACACAGGAAATCGATATCAAGGCGCTGATCCGGACTGTCCCCGACTTTCCCAAGCCGGGCATTCTGTTTCGTGACATCACGACACTGCTCAAACAGGCGGATAGCTTTCATGCGGTCGTCGAGAAGCTCGGCGCAGCGTATCGCGCGGCCGGCCAATCGACAAGATCGCGGCGATCGAATCGCGCGGCTTTATTATCGGCGCCGCCCTCGCTTACGGCTTGAATGTCGGTTTCGTGCCGATCCGCAAACAGGGGAAGCTCCCTGCCGAAACTTCGGTCACGACTACCAGCTCGACTACGGGACCGACCGGCTGGAACTGCACACGGACGGGATTCAACGCGGCGAGCACGTGCTGCTCGTCGACGACTTGATAGCCACCGGCGGCACGGCGGAAGCGGCACTCAGGCTGATCAGCATCGCCGGCGGATCGGTCGTCGGCTGCGCTTTCGTGGTCGACCTGCTCGATCTGGGGGGTCGCCAAAGAATAGAGCGACTCGGCTATCCGGTGCTCGCGCTATGTGAATTTTCAGGGCATTGAGAGAACACTCCACTGCCTTCGCGAAAATCGAAGTGACCTTTCAGTCTGTTGGAGTTGTAGAGCGCAACTAGGCTTCCGCCATTGACTATATGACGAAGTCATTGTAACGTTGCGGCCTCTAAAACATGCTTCGAGGAGACATCAAGATGTTCTCGAAATTCCCTCGCCGCTCGCTGGTGCTTGCGCTCGCATCGTTAAGCTTCGCTGGTGTGGCATCGACGGCCTCGGCGACGCATTCCTGGGGTGGCTACCATTGGGCACGGACGGCGAATCCGTTCACTCTCAAGCTCGGTAATAACGTGTCGACTGCTTGGACCTCGGCGCTCAACACGGCATCGAGCGACTGGTCCGCGTCGAATGTCCTCAATACGAACGTCGTAACCGGTTTGGCCAATCCGAGAAATTGCAAAGCGACCGCGGGCCGCGTGGAAGTGTGCGATGCGACCTACGGCAACAACGGCTGGCTCGGGCTTGCCAGTATTTCCATCACGGGCGGCACACACATCACCCGGGGCGCGGTGAAGCTCAACGACACGTACTTCAATACCACGCAATACAATACGCCGGCATGGCGGACTATGGTCACGTGCCAGGAAATCGGCCATACGTTCGGGCTCGACCATCAGGACGAGAACTTTAACAACGCCAATCTCGACACCTGCATGGACTACACGAGCAACCCGAGCAGCAATCAACACCCGAATGCGCATGATTACGACGAGCTGGACATCATCTATGCTCACCTCGACAGCACGACCACGACCGGCCAGGGCGCGGCCGGCAGTTTCGCGGTGGACATCGATCACAACGACCGGAGGAGTTGGGGCCAGCTCGTCAAACAGGTGGGCCGTACGGCCATCTACGAGCTCGATCTAGGTGGTGGATCCAAGACCGTTACGTTCGTGATCTGGGCATTGGAGGCCGGCGGCAAGCCGCAATGACCCAGGAACCGCTTGGCGGGTGATTCACCTCCGGCGACGTTGGAGTAGAGGGGCGGGCTGCAGGGCCCGCCCTTTTTCATTTCCAAGTGCACTCGATCATACGGAGCATGAATATGCGATTCCGCAAGCTACTTCGGCCACTGCTCGCGTGCTTGGTCACGGCAACCATGCCGTTGGCGCATGCTCTTCCGCGCCACGTCGACGTGGTGCTGCAACCGGGAAAGATCCACGAAGATTGCTTCTCGCTCCAGCCGCATCAGCGAGTTCAATACAATTTCAAACTGGACCGACCCGGCAAATTCAACCTGCATTACCACAAGGGAAAGGAGGTCTTCTATCCAATACGCAGCGAGTCTGTTTCTGAGCAAAAAGGCGACTATGTCGCGGCAGTCGCGCAGGATTATTGCCTGATGTGGAGTGGCAGCAAGGAGGGCGACACCAAGCTGGGATATGAATTTATCGTCGTCGAGCCGGGCCTGACCAAGCCTTGACACACTATCTCGGTTGCACGACTAAAGCCTTGCCCG
>DASWDF010000212.1:0-12895 GCA_036395475.1 Casimicrobiaceae bacterium | reverse complement strand
GCGTGGGCCGGGCAGCATGCGCAGGCCATCGAAGTGGCCACGACGGCACTCTCCGCAACCGGCTTGAGCGTGGGAAGCCGACTCGACGTGCTCGATCTGCGCGCGGAAAGCTTCATTGCCCAGGGCAATCTGGACCGCGCGCGCGCCGACGCGAATGCGATGGTCCAGCTTGCGGACCGCGCCAAAACCGCCGCGTTCAAGGCGCAGGCGCGCAACCGTCTTGCCCTGGTGCAGATGCGCAAGGGCGAAAAGGCGGCCGTCGCCACTGCCAACGCCGCGCTAAGGGCGGCGCGCCAAAGCAAAAAGATTCCGCTCGAAGCAATGAGCCTGTTTCGGCTCGCCGAAGCGCAATTCCGGAACAGGGTGGATATGGAACGGGCGGTGCGCAATGTGGTGCAAGCCGCCGAGCTGTTCCACTCGCTGGGACGGTCCGCGGAGGAAGGGCGTGCGCTATGGGTGGTCGCCATGGTGCGCAGCCGCGAGGGTCGGGCCGCAGAGTCGGACGAAGCGGCCAACGCCGCGCTGGCGCTATGTCGACAAGCGGGCGACCTGTACGGCGCCGGCAATGCGCTCAACATGCTCACTTTCAACCAGGCCGACGTCGTCGTTCAGTTGAAGACCTTGCATCAGGCACTCGCCGATTTCGAGGTGGCGGGCTATCTCGAACGCCAAGGGATCGTCACCGGCAATCTGGGGATCGCTTACAGCCATCTTGGACTCTACCGGCGTGCCCGCCGCCTGATGCTCAAGGCCGATGCAATCCACCGTCGCACCGGTGCGCGTATTCCCCAGGCCACAAATCTCGATGAGCTGGCCAAGGTGGAAACAGCGCTAGGGCATCTGGACAGTGCGCGCACGTACATCGCAGAAATGGCCGGAATCGCGGAAGCTCTTGGCAATTCCCTGATTGCTGCGACCGCGCCCATCGTCCAAGGCCGCCTGGCGTTGCTCGAGGGCGAAGAGACCGCCGCGCTGCGTCATTTTCAGCGCGCGGAGCAGCTCACGCATGCCGGTGGACTCGTCGCCTTCGAAATGAGTGCCCTGACCGGTGTCGGGGAAGCCTCTCTGGCGCTGAATAAGCCGCGTGCCGCGTTGGCTGCCACGCGGCGCGCTACAGAGTTGCACCGCGCGCATGACCTCGCCGCGCTCGATGGGATGTCGCCGACGCAGCTGTGGTGGTCGCACAGCCTAGCCCTGCAAGCCAACAAGCAAACCCCCGCCGCGCGCGAGGCGCTCGAAACCGCCTATCAAATCATGCGCAAGGGCATCGTCAGCCTGAGCGACGAGGGCCTGCGCCGCAACTACCTGAATAAGATCGAGGCGCACCGCGAGATCGTCCTCGCCTGGCTCAAGGACACGCGCAAGCGCCGTCTTTCGCCGGAACGGCGCGCCGCGCACCTTGTGGGCGAAGCGAACCTGCGTGAGCCGTTCGAACGGCTGGTGGACACCGGCTTGCGCCTGAACGAGTTGCGCAGCGCCGCCGAATTGCATGAATTCCTGATCGACGAAGCCACGGAGCTTTCCGGCGCCGAGCGCGTGCTGCTGGTGCTGGAGGCGCCGCAAGGGCTGCAACTGGCAGGTTCGCTCGTACCGCGCGGCGAAGACGCGGACGCGTTGTTGCGTGACATCACGCCCTCGCTTATGGATGTGCGCCGCATGCGCGCGGTCAGCTTGACGTATAGCCCCGAGGGTGCGAGCGAGCTCGACCAGCGCTCGCACATCATCGCCCCGTTGATCGCGCAACGCGAGCTGCTGGGCTATCTCTATGTCGACATCGACGGCGCCTTCGGCCGGCTGCGTGACTCCGACCGCGATCTGCTGGGCATGCTCGCGAGCCAGGCGGCCGTCGCGCTGGACAACGCGCAGTGGTCGCAGGGCTTGGAGCAGAAAGTCGAAAAGCGCACCGAGGAACTGACCGCGTCAAACGCCAACCTCGAACAGCGCAATGCCGAGCTCGCGATCATCAATTCGATTCAGCAAGGTCTCGCCGCCGAGTTGAACTTCCAGGCGATCGTCAATCTGGTCGGAGACGAGCTGCGCGAAGTCTTCAAGACGCCCGACCTCGGCATCCGTTGGTACGATGAAAAAGCCAACCTGGTGCACTATCTCTACGAATACGAACACGGCAAGCGTCTGCACGTCGCACCTCGACCGCCGACGCCGGGCGGCATGGGCGAAACGATAATCAGGACGCGCCAGCCCCTGGTCTTCAATACCGCCACAGATTATGAAAAGCTGCAGGGCGGCGCTCTGCCCGGCACGGATGTGAGCAAATCGCTGATCGCCGTTCCGATCATCAGCAGCGACCGCGTGCTCGGAACGATCGTCATCGAAAACTACGAACGCGAGAACGCATACGAAGAATCCGAGCTGCGCTTGCTCACGACCATCGCCGCCTCGCTGGGCACCGCGCTCGAAAACGCGCGCCTCTTCGATGAGACGCAGCGCCTTTTCAAGGCCGAGCAGCAGCGCGCCGCCGAATTGGCGATCATCAACAGCGTCCAGGAAGGCCTGGCATCGAAACTGGAGATGCAGGCTATCTACGATCTAGTCGGCAACAAGATCCTCGAAATATTCGCCGCGGATGTGGTCGGAATCAGACTGTTCGATTCGGAAGCCAATCTGATTCGCTACGTCTTCCTCCTCGACCACGGTGAACGCTTTCATCCGGAGCCGAGTCCGCCGATTGGTTTCTCCGGGCATATTCTGCGGACGCGGCAGCCCATTGTCATTCATACCGCCGACGAATTGGATCGGCGGATGGCGGAACTGGGTTCCAAGAACATCGGCGGCGGCACGGTGGACAACTCGTTCATCTACATGCCCATCCTGCGTGGCGATTCGGCGCATGGCGTGATCAGCGTAGGGAAGCAGCTCGCGCACGCATTTTCGGATTCGGACGTGAGCCTGCTTACTACGCTTGCCAACGCGATGAGCGTCGCGCTCGAAAACGCGCGTCTCTTCGACGAGACGCAGCGCCTGTTCAAGGCCGAGCAGCAGCGCGCCGCCGAGCTTGCGATCATCAATTCAATCCAGCAAGGTCTCGCCGCCGAGCTGGACTTCCAAGCGATCGTCGACCTGGTCGGCGACAAGCTGCGCGAAGTTTTCGCGACTCCGGACCTTGGCATCCTCTGGTACAACGAAAATTCGAAGCTGCTCCATTATCTGTACGTATACGAACACGGCCAACGCCTGGTCATCGAACCCCGACCGCCAAACCCCGGCGGCTCGTTCCAAACCGTGGCCGGGACGCGCAAGCCATATGTACTCAACACCGCGGCCGATTATCAAAGAGCGGGGCAGACGCCGGTCCCGGGCACAGACCAGAGCAAATCCCTGATTTGCGTGCCGATCATCGGGAGTGACCGCGTGCGCGGGCTGATCAGCCTCGAGAACTACGAGCGCGAGTACGCCTACGGCGAATCCGAAGTGCGCCTGCTCACGACCATCGCCGCCTCGCTGGGTACGGCGCTCGAGAACGCGCGCCTTTTCGACGAGACGCAGCGCCTGCTCAAGGAAACCGAGCAGCGCGCCGCGGAGCTGGCGATCATCAACTCCATTCAGCAGGCGCTCGCCTCGGAACTGGGTTTCCAATCCATCGTCGATCTCGTCGGTGACAAGCTGCGCGAAGTCTTCGCGACGCCCGATCTCGGCATCAATTGGTACGACGAGAAGACGAACAAGCTGCGTTATCTGTACGCGTACGAGCACGGGAAGCGGCTGGAGATCGCGCCTCGGCCGCCCGTTCCGGGCGGCGTGTTCGAGACGATGGTGCGGACGCGTCAACCGCAAGTTCTGAATACCATCGCCAAGATAGGCCGCGCCATTCCCGGCACCGACCAGAGCAAGTCGATGATCGCGGTCCCGATCATCACGAGCGACCGCGTGCTCGGCATGATCGGGATCGAAAACTACGAACGCGAGAACGCCTACGGTGAGTCCGAGCTGCGCCTGCTGACGACGATCGCCGCCTCGCTGGGTACGGCTCTCGAGAACGCCCGTCTCTTCGATGAGACGCAGCGCCTGCTGAAGGAAACCGAGCAGCGCGCCGCCGAGCTGGCGGTGATCAACCGAATCCAGGAAGGCATGGCCGCGGAGCTCGACTTCCAGGCCATCATCGACTTGGTCGGCGACAAGCTGCGCGAGGTTTTCCACACCGGCGACATCGGCATTCGCTGGTACGACGCGAAGGCCAACCTCACTTACGACCTGTACGCATACGAGCACGGGGTACGGCTCAACGTGCCGCCTACGACGCCCGCGCCGGGTGGCACGTGGCTCAGATTGGCGGAGACGCGCCGGCCAGTTGTTGCGAACAGCCGTGCCGAGTACGCGGCGCTAGGACTCACAACCATTCCGGGTACCGACATAGGCCATTCAACGATCGTCGTTCCCATCCTCGGGGGCGATCGCGTTCTCGGCTCGATCATGCTGGAGGACTTCGACCGCGAGAACGCATTCGGCGAAGCCGAGGTGCGCCTGCTCACAACGGTCGCCGCGAGCATGGGCGTCGCGCTCGAAAACGCGCGCCTCTTCGACGAAACGCAGCGGCTGCTGAAGGAAACCGAGCAGCGCGCCGCCGAGCTGGCGGTCATCAACAGCATCCAGAAGGGCATGGCCGCCGAGCTCGACTTCCAGGCCATCGTCGACCTGGTCGGCGACAAGCTTCGTGAAGTGTTCCACACCGGCGATATTGGCATCCGCTGGTACGACCCGAAGGCGAACCTGAATCACTTCCTGTACCAATACGAGCATGGCGTGCGGGACTACCAACCGCCGAGGCCTCCCTCGGCGGGAGCCTTGAAGATATTGCAAACGCGTCAGCCGGTAGTCGTGAACAACCCTGCCGAGTACGCGGCGCTCGGATTCACCACCGTACCCGGCACTGACCAGAGCCTCTCATCGGTCACGGTCCCCATCCTCGGCAGCGACCGCGTTTTGGGCTCGATCGCGCTGGAGAATTACGAGCGGGAGAACGCGTTCGGCGAGGCGGAGATTCGACTGCTCACGACGGTGGCTGCGAGCATGGGCGTTGCGCTCGAGAACGCGCGCCTGTTCGACGAGACGCAACGGCTGCTCAAGGAGACCGAGCAGCGCAACGCTGAGCTCGCCATCATCAACAGCGTGCAGGCCGCACTCGCAGCCGAGCTCAATATCCAGGGCATCTACGACGCCGTCGGCGACAAGATCCGCGACATCTTCAACAACCGGGACATGGGTATTCGCCTCTACGATCCCAAGACGAACCTGATGCACTACCCGTATTCGTACGAAAATGGGCAACGCATCAATATCGAGTTCCACACTCTGCCAGAACGCGGTTTTGCGCCGCATGTCCTGCGTACGCGCGAGACGCTGGTCATCAACGAAAACATGGCGCAAGAGGTAGCGAAGTACGGTTCATACGCTCTGCCTGGTACGCAACTGGAGAAGTCGCTGGTCATGGTGCCGATGGTGGCAGGCGACCAGGCGCGCGGGGTGATCTCTCTTGTGGACATGGAGCGCGAGCACGCCTTCGGCGACTCCGACGTGCGCCTGCTCCAAACGCTCGCCAACAGCATGAGCGTTGCACTGGAAAACGCCCGCCTCTTCGACGAGACGCAGCGTCTGCTCAAGGAAACCGAGCAGCGCAACGCCGAGCTGGCGATCATCAACAGCGTGCAAGCGGCGCTGGCGGCGGAGCTCAATATTCAGGGAATCTACGATGCGGTCGGCGACAAGATCCGCGATATCTTTCAAAACCGCGACATGGCAATTCGCGTCTACGATCCCAAGACGAACCTGATTCACTATCCGTATACGTACGAGAACGGGGTACGTCTTGAGCTTGCGTCTCAGCCCCTGGGAGAGAAAGGATTCACGGCGCATGTCCTGCGTACGCGTGAGGCGCTGGTCGTTAACGACAACATGGCGCAAGTCATCGAGAAGCACGGCGCCACCCTCATACCAGGGTCACAGATGGAAAGATCCGCGGTCTATGTCCCGCTCGTGGCGGGCGACCAGGCGCGCGGGATCATCGGCCTGATGGACATGGAGCGCGAGCACGCGTTCGGCGATTCGGACGTGCGGCTGCTCCAGACGCTGGCCAACAGCATGAGCGTCGCGCTCGAGAATGCGCGGCTATTCGACGAAACGCAGCGCCTGTTCAAGGAGAGCGAACAGCGCGCGGCCGAGCTCGCGATCATCAACAGCGTGCAGGAAGGGCTGGCCGCGCAGCTCGACTTTCAGGCCATCATCGATCTTGTGGGCGACAAGATCGCCGAAATCTTCGGCACGCAGAACATGTCCATTGCGCTCTACGACCGGCAGACCAACATCCAAACCATGCCCTATTACCTCGAGCATGGCGAGCGCTTTCAGATCGATTCTATCTCAATGGAAAAGGGATTAACGGCGCACGTGATTCGGACCCGCCAGCCGCTCGTCATCAATCAGGACCTCCTGCGGCGCGGGACCGAACTCGGCTCGAGAATGATTGGCGATGCCAATGTAACGACACCCTCGGCAAGTTATGCCGGCGTTCCGATCCTCAAGGGCGAGGAAGCGCATGGGGTCATTGCGCTCTACAGCGACAAGGAGAATGCCTTCAGCGACTCCGACGTGCGCCTGCTGCAAACGCTTGCCAACGCGATGACCGTAGCGTTGGAAAACGCGCGCCTGTTCGACGAGACGCAGCGGCTGCTGAAGGAAACCGAGCAGCGCGCTGCGGAGCTCGCCATCATCAACAGCGTGCAGCAGGCGCTCGCCGCCGAGCTCAACATGCAGGGCATCTACGACGCGGTCGGCGACAAGATCCGGGAGATCTTCAACCAAGCGGACGTAGGTATCCGCATCCACGACCCGCAGACCAATGTGATGCACTACCCGTATGTTTACGAAGGCGGCCAGCGGCTCGCCATCGAATCCCGGCTTCTGTCGGACAGGGGTTTTGCGCGCCACGTTCTGCGCACCCGCGAGACGCTGGTGATCAACGAGAACATGATGCAGGAGGCGGAAAAGTATGGCAGCTTCACGCTGCCTGGCACCAAGGAAGACAAATCGGCGGTCTACGTGCCGCTGGTGGCAGGCGATCAGGCACGCGGGCTCATCAGCCTGGTCGACCTGGACCGCGAGCACGCGTTCAGCGCTTCGGATGTGCGCCTGTTGCAAACGCTCGCCAACGCCATGAGCGTGGCGCTCGAAAACGCGCGGCTCTTCGACGAAACGCAGCGTCTGTTCAAGGAAAGCGAACAGCGTGCGGCCGAGCTCGCCATCATCAACAGCGTGCAGCAGTCGCTCGCCGCCGAGCTCAACATGCAGGGCATCTACGAGGCGGTCGGCGACAAGATCCGCGACATCTTTCATCAGGCGGACATGAACATCCGCATCTACGACCCGCAGACAAACTTGATGCACTACCCGTATGTCTACGAAAACGGGCAAAGGATCGTGATCGATTCCATGCCGCTTGCCGATAAGGGGTTCGGAGCACACGTCCTGCGCACGCGCGAGACGCTCGTCATCAACGAGAACATGGAGCACGCGTACGAAGAGTATGGCAGTACCGTCCTGCCTGGTACGCAGCTGGAAAAATCGGCGGTCTGCGTGCCGTTGGTGGCAGGCGACCAGGCGCGCGGGCTGATCAGCCTGGTCGATATCGAACGTGAGCACGCGTTTAGCGATTCGGACGTGCGCCTGCTGCAAACGCTCGCCAACAGCATGAGCGTCGCGCTCGAAAACGCTCGACTGTTCGACGAGACGCAGCGGCGCACGCGCGAGACCGCTGCGCTCGCGGAAGTGGGTCGCGAGATTTCGTCGACGCTGGATCTGCCCACGGTGATGGATCGCATCGCCCGTCACGCCAAGGACCTGCTCAACGCCGACAACAGCGCGATCTTCCTGCCCGAAGCAGGCGGGCAAAGCTACCGGGCGATCGTCGCGGTCGGCGCCATTGCGCAGAACCTCCAGTCCACCGTGATCAAGGCGGGTCAGGGGATCATCGGCAGCCTCGTGCAAAGCGGCCGCGCCGAGTTCATCAATAACACTCAGGCGGATCCGCGTGCTGTTCTGATCGCCGGCACGGAGCGAAGAGAGAATGAGCGATTGATGGTGGCGCCGCTGCTGGCCGGGCAAACCGTAAAGGGCGCGATGGCAGTGTGGCGCACGAAGGGCCAGCCGTTCGGCGACAGCGACCTGGAATTCCTGGTGGGGCTTTCGCTGCAAGCGACCGTCGCGATCGAGAATGCGCGGCTGTTTGCCGAGTCGCAGCAGCGCGCCGCCGAGCTCGCGACCGTCAACACCGTGTCGCAGCAGCTTGCGGGCAAGCTCGATCTCAGTGCGCTTCTCGAGCTCGTGGGCACGCAGATCCGCACGGTCTTCAAGGCCGACATCGCTTACGTCGCGCTGCTCGACCGTCGCACCGGCGTCATCGAGTTTCCCTATCAGTACGGCGACAAGCTCGTGCCGCTCAAGTACGGCGAGGGCCTGACGAGCAGAATCATCCAGTCGGGCAAGCCGCTCATCATCAATCGGGAGAAGGACCGGCTGAGCCTCGATCTCGGCCCTACGGTCATCGGCAAGCAGGCGCTGTCGTACCTTGGAGTGCCGATCCTTGTAGGCGGAACGTGTCAGGGGGCGACCAGCGTGCAGAGCACGCGCACGGAGGGCATGTACGACGCCGACGACGAGCGCCTGCTCTCCACCATCGCTGCCAATGTCGGCGTCGCGCTGCAGAACGCGAGGCTGTTCCAGGAGGCGCAGGAAGCGCGCGCCGCAGCCGAGACGGCGAACGAGGCAAAGAGCTCGTTCCTGGCCACGATGAGCCACGAGATCCGCACCCCGATGAACGCCGTGATCGGCATGAGCGGATTGCTGCTCGACACCAAGCTCGACACCGAGCAGCACGATTACGTCGCCACCATCCGCGAATCCGGCGACGCGCTGCTGACCATCATCAACGATATCCTGGATTTCTCGAAGATCGAAGCCGGCCGCATGGATATCGAGTCGCAGCCCTTCGACCTGCGCGAGTGTGTCGAATCCGCGCTCGACCTGGTGACCGCGCGCGCTGTCGACAAACATCTGGACACGGCTTATGTATTCGAAGGCGACATCCCCGCGGCCATCGTCGGCGACGTGACCCGCTTGCGCCAGATCATGCTGAACCTGCTGTCGAATGCGGTGAAGTTCACCGACGCCGGCGAGGTCGTGCTGACGGTGACCTCGCAACCGCTCGCCGAAGGACAAGCGGAGCTGACGTTCGCCGTGCGCGATACGGGCATCGGATTGTCGGCCGAAGGCATGAGCCGGCTGTTCCAGTCCTTCTCGCAGGCCGACTCGTCCACGACGCGCAAATACGGCGGCACCGGATTGGGCCTCGCGATCAGCCGGCGCCTCTCGGAGCTGATGGGCGGGCACATGTGGGCGGAGAGCGAGGGAGAGGGACGCGGAGCGACGTTCCTGTTCACCATCCGGGTGCCGATCGCCGAGCTGCCGATGGCCCGCCAGCGCGACTTCGTCGGCGTGCAACCCGAGCTGCAGGGCAAGCGCGTGCTCGTCGTCGACGACAACGCGACCAACCGGCGCGTGCTCGCCTTGCAGACCGCCAAGTGGGGCATGCTGTCGCGCGCCACCGAATCGCCGCTCGAAGCATTGCGCTGGCTCGAGCAGGGGGACGTCTTCGACGTCGCGATCCTGGACATGCACATGCCGGAAATGGATGGCCTGGCGCTGGCGCGCGAGATTCGAGAGCGCAGAGCGGCCCTGCCCCTCGTGTTGTTCAGCTCGCTGGGCCGGCGCGAGGCCGTAGGCAACGGCGATCTCTTCAACGCCTATCTGGGCAAGCCGATCCATCAGTCGCATCTATACGACACGCTCGCCGGCCTGTTCGTAGAGGCCGCCCCCAAGGCGGCTGCGCCCGAATTGGGCAAGCACTGGCTCGATCCGGACATGGCGGCGCGTCACCCGCTGCGCATCCTGCTGGCCGAAGACAATGTCGTCAACCAGAAGCTCGCGCTGCGCATCCTGCAACAGATGGGCTACCGTGCCGACCTCGCATCGAATGGCATCGAAGCCATCGAGTCGGTGCAAAGGCAGACCTACGATGTGGTGCTGATGGATGTGCAGATGCCCGAGATGGACGGACTCGAAGCTTCGCGCAAGATCAACGCGCGCTGGCGGGCCCAGGATCGGCCGCGCATTATCGCGATGACCGCCAATGCCATGCAGGGCGACCGCGACATGTGCCTGGCCGCCGGCATGGACGACTACCTGACCAAGCCGATCCGCGTCGAGCGGCTGGTCGAGGCACTGCGCCTGGTACCGGCGCGCACGGGGCGATGACATGGCTGACACCGCGATCGACCGCGCAACCTTTGATGCGCTCAAGCAAACGGCCGGCGCCGACTTCGTGCGTGAGCTGGTGGACACGTTTCTCCAGGAAGCGCCGTCCATGCTGAACGAATTGCGCCGCGCGCTGGCAGCGCAGGACGCCGACAAGTTTCGCCGCACCGCGCATTCGCTCAAGTCCAACAGCAACACCTTCGGCGCGCTCACTTTGGGCGCCCTGGCGCGTGAGCTCGAGCTTGGCGGCCTATCGAAAGCGAACGAGAACCGCGGGCAGCCGCTGGACGCGCTGGCAGTCGAATATTCGCGGGTCGAGGCGGCGCTGAAGGACCTGCGTAATGCGTGAACCCGGATACGGCGGCGCACGCCTGCTGGTCGTCGACGACAACAAGGTCAACCGCCTGTTGCTGACGCGCAGCCTTGAGTTGCAGGGCCACAGCGTCGCGTCGGCGGAAAATGGTCGCGTCGCGCTGGAGATGCTGCATCGCGAAGGCTTCGATCTGGTACTGCTCGACATGGAAATGCCGGAAATGGACGGCTTCCAGGTCCTCGAACGACTGGTCAACGATCGGCAGCTGCGCGACTTGCCGGTGATCGTCACGTCGTCGCTGGAGGGCATCGCCAACGTGGTTCGCTGCATCGAGCTCGGCGCCGAGGATTACCTCACCAAGCCGGTCAATCCGGTGCTGCTGAAGGCCCGAATCGAGGCAAGCCTCGAGAAGAAGCGACTGCGCGACCAGCAAAAGGAGTTGATGCGCCGCTTCGCCACTCCGGAGGTCGCGCAGGACCTGCAGGATTCCGGGTTCTCGCTGGGCGGCAAGCGGGTGCACGCCTCGGTGATGTTCTCCGATATCCGCGGCTTCACTTCGCTCGCGGAATCGCAGCCGCCCGAGGAGACGATCGAGCTTCTCAACACGTATTACGCGCTGATGTTCGACGCGATCAGCGGCCACGGCGGCGTGGTCACGTTAATGATAGGCGACGGGTTGATGTCGGTGTTCGGCGCGCCGATGCCGCTGTCGGACCATGGCGAGAGCGCGGTGCGCGCAGCGCAGGAAATGGTCGAGTTGATCGATCTGTTCAACCTCGAGCGACAAGCCGAGGAAAAACCGCCGATCATGATCGGCATCGGCATCGCCTCCGGCGAGATGGTGGCCGGATATACCGGTACCAAGCAGCGGGCGACTTACACCTGCATCGGTGATACCGTTAATCTCGCGGCGCGGCTCGAGACGCACACCAAGGTCGCGCAACGCGCCATACTGATCGACCAAGCCACGCGCGCGGGCTTGAGCGAGCACATCACGGTCGAGCCGCTCGGCCCCATTCCGTTCAAGGGCAAGGCTGCCCCGGTCGATGTGTTCTCGGTGGGTCTCGGGCAGAAACTCTAGCAGCTCGTCTGTCGCGGCGGGCCTGATCTCGACGGCGTTCCCACGGCGCCGCGGATCCTGGCACTGCTCGCCTAGTTCATGCGGGAAGTATTCGCGGCGTCGGCCAATTCGTGGCTGCGCGTGAAGCGCAGGTGCGTGATGTCTGTGGGGAAGAACATCCCCCAGGTCCACTCGACGAAAATCCGCAGCTTGCGTCCGAAGGTGGGCATCTGCAACAAGTAATAGGCGCGCCAGAGCAACCACGCCGGCAATCCCCAGAGCGGAACGCCGAATAGGTCGGCGACGCCTTTTCGGTGCCCGATTGCCGCCATCTGGCCGCGGGCGCGATAGTTGAAATTCGCCGTCGTGCGCTCCGACAGGACCGCGAGCAGGTTGGCCGCCAGCGTGCGCGCTTCGCGCACGGCGAATTGGGCGGTCGGCGGAGCGATCCTGCCATCGAAGGCGTTGGGTACGCCGGCGCAATCGCCAAGCGCCCACATGCCCGGCACGGCGTCGACCGACAGATCGCCACTGACGACCACCCGGCCGCGTTCGGTCGCAATCCCGAGGCTCTCGACCAGCGGGTTCGGCCGCGTGCCGATGGTGCAGATCACCGTCGCCGTGTCGAGTATTGTTCCATCGGCGAGCGTCACCGCGTCGGCGCTGACCGCGACCGCTTTCGCGCCGATGCGAACGTCGACGCCGCGGCTCGACAGCGAGCGCTGCGCGGCGCGGCCGAGCCGTTCGGAAAGCTCGAGCAGCAGACGCGGCTGGTCCTGCAACACCGTGACTTTCAACTCATCGGCGGCAACCCGCGGATAGTAGCGGCGGATGCTTCTCAGGCAATCGACGAGCTCGCCCGCGGTCTCGACGCCGGAGAAGCCCCCGCCGATCACCACGAAGTGACCGAGCCGGCGCCGCAGCGCGGCGTCGGTCTCGAGCTCGATGCGCGCGACGCGGCGGAGCACGATATTGCGGATGTGCATCGCGTCGCCGACGGTCTTGAGCGGCAGCGCGTGCGCGGCGAGACCGGGGATGAGATCGAGGCGTGCGCGGTTGCCGAACGCCAGCACAACGTGCTCGTAGGGCACGCGCGTCTCGCCGGCGAGCGTCGTGCAGGTGAGCGCTTTGGCGGCGGGGTCGATGGCCGTGACCTGGCCCATGATGAAGCGCCCGCGCTTGAGCATCTGGCGGATCGGCGC
>DASWDF010000211.1:0-2074 GCA_036395475.1 Casimicrobiaceae bacterium | reverse complement strand
CATGTCGAAGGCTTCCTCGAAAAACCTGGCGGCCTTTTCCGGATCGGGAACGATGAGCGCGATGTGGCGAAGCTTGGCCATGACCTCTGTCCTTGTGAGCCGTTGAGCGAAGCACAATAGCGAGGAAGCGCGCCTGACCACAAGGCACGCGGCCTGTTATGCTGCGCGCGCGGGCCGCGGCAGGGGCGAAAACAATGTACAAGGACTTGCGCGAATTCATCGAGCTTGTCGACAAGCTCGGTGCGCTGCGGCGCATTGATGGCGCGGATCCCAATTTCGAGATCGGCGCGATTACCGAAGTGGCGGCAGGGCGATCCGATGGGCCGGCCCTTCTATTCGACGCCATCAAGGGCTTTCCGCGCGGCTTTCGCATTTTCACCAATGCCACCACGAGCCCGCAACGGGCCGCGCTCGCGCTCGGGATCGACACGGCATTACGGCCACTCGACGCGCTCAAGGCGTGGATGGAAAAGCGCAAGACCTTGCAGCCGCGCGCGCCCCTCGCGGTCAAGGACGCCGCCTTTCTGCAGCACACGGTTACCGGCAAGGACGTCGACCTCGCCCAATTTCCGGCGCCGATCTGGCATCGGCACGACGGCGGCGCCTTCCTCGGCTCGGGCTCGATCGTGATCATGCGCGATCCGGACGGCGGCTGGATCAACGCCTCGATCTACCGCGTGCAGGTGCACGGCCGCGACAAGGTGACCGTCCAGTTCGATCATGCCGGCCGGCACGGCGCAATCATCGCCAGGAAGTATTGGGAGCAGGGCAAGCCCTGTCCGCTCGCGGTCGTGAACGGCGAGGACCCGGCGCTGTTCGTCGCCGGCTTCGAGTATCTGCCCGCTGGGCAATCGGAATACGAGTTCGCCGGCGCGATCAAAGGCGCGCCCATCGAAGTCCATCCCGGGCCCGTGACGGGGCTGCCGATCCCGGCGCACGCTGAGATCGTGCTCGAGGGACATCTCCTCCCGATGAGCGAGAGCGTGCCCGAAGGTCCGTTCGGCGAATTCACTGGATATTATGCCTCCGCAGCACGGCCGGCCCCGGTCATGCAGGTGAGCGCGGTGCATCATCGCGCCGATCTGATCCTTTTGGGATCGCCGCCGATGAAGCCGCCGCGCTTTCATTTCGGCCTGCCGTTCCGCGCCGCCACGATCTGGCAAAATCTCGAGTCCTCCGGTGTGACCGACGTGGTCGGCGCCTGGCAGCACGTCTCGCAGCTCATGACCGTGGTGGCGCTCAAGCAGCGCTACGACGGCCATGCCAAACGCGCCGCGCTGGTTGCCGCCGCGCACAGCTACATGGCGCGCCTCATTGTCGTTGTGGACGACGACGTCGATCCCTCCGATCTCAACGACATCATGTGGGCGGTCGCCACGCGCTGCGAGCCGTCGGAGCAAGTCGATATTGTCCGCAACGCCTGGAGTTCGCGACTCGACCCCCGCATTTCCGCGGCCGATAAGGCGCGCGGCGTGACCTCGCATTCGAAGCTGGTCATCGAGGCCTGTCGGCCGTTTGCCTGGCTCGAGCAATTTCCCCCGACCTCGGCGCTTTCCCTCGCCGAAGCGCGGGCGATCGAGGAGAAGTGGGGCGCAGCGCTGAAGTAAGGAGGCTGCGGCCTTTCTCGGCCTCATGCTGAGGAGCATCGCCGCGCCGGCGTGACGATGCAGTTACTACGGCGCCTACTCATAAATCGCGATTGTTCGGCAATCGCCAGCTGATGTCCGCTTTGCCCTCGAAAGCGGACATCGACCGCCGCGACGGGCATGTCCGGTTAGTGCCAGAAGCAGACATCGAGCGTGCAATGCTTTCGTAGTCATGGCCGCGAGCCAGTTGGTACACTCTGCAAGCCGCTCGCAGGGCCCATTTTCTTATCGACGACCGGTGCCGGTGTCGCCTTTGAGCTCGATGACAACCTTTTCGACCTTGCCGGTGAACTTGTACGGCATTTTCGCATCATAGTCTTCGACTACCGGTGTGCCGGTGTCTTCGCCAAAGTCCATCGTCTCGTCGAATGAGAACCGCGCACGGATCGTTTGATCAATGCGGCCCTGCGCGACTTGCTTGCCGTCTA
>DASWDF010000210.1:0-9792 GCA_036395475.1 Casimicrobiaceae bacterium | reverse complement strand
GCACGGAGATCTGCTGCACTGCGCGGAACGGTCGCTTCGAGACGTCGACCAGGGTCACGACATCGGCATCGTCGACAATCCGTCCACCGACGCCGGTATTGCCGATCACCGCCCACTTGCCGTCGCTCGACACGTCGACGGCGTAGGGGTTGACGCCGGTCGCGAGTTTTTCCTTGGTCAGCTTCACCGTTGTGCCGTCGACGGAGAGAACCGCCGCGCCGTTCTCGTCGCGCAGCGAGACGATCGCCGCCTTGCCGTCATGAGTGAACGAAATACCGGACAAGCGCTTTTCGCCGACTTTTACCTGGTCGGTGAGCTTCACTTCCTTGCCCGCGATCGTGAGCACCTTGACCGTGCCGTCGTGCGCAGCGGCGAGCAGCAGCGTGCCGTCGCGATTGATCGTCAAGCCGTTCGGGTGCCCGCCGACGTCGACCTTGCCGAGCAGCACGGGCGGCGATGCCTCGATGTCGACGATCTGCAGGAAATTATCGAACAGCTCCTTCTTGGCCTCGTAGTCGTAGCGCGTCGGCGCGGCGACGATCGCGAGCTTGCCGTCCGGCGTCACGGCGACCGCTTGCGGGGGCCCCTGCACCGTGTGCTCGAGGCCTTCGAGCATGCCCTTGATGACCGGCGGCGAGACCGAGGCGTCGATTACGACCAGGCTGTCCGGAGGCGCCGGCTGCGGGAAAGTAGCCTTGCCTTCGACGCGCACGAATTTCCCATCCTGCGCCGAGACGATGATGTCCGCCGCCAGCGCGGAAGCGGCGACAAGCGTGCCCGCGACGAACAGACCGATGCCGAAATTGCATCTCTCGAAATGCATCGTCTCCTCAGGCCGTCGTTGTTCGAATGTCGCGACCCACACTGGCGGGCCCGCCGCGGCGCTCCAGCATCGCCGCGCCAGAACATCATACCAATTTGCGGCAACACCGCAACGAAGAGCCGGGCGAGTCAGAAGCCCCACGGCACCACGGCGGCGCCGAACAGGACGCGATGCAGGGCCATCACCGCGAGTGCTGCGACGATTCCGGCCGCGACGGCGATCGCGTCGTGCCGGGCGCTGGGTGCAAAAAGTTTGGTCGCATGGCGTTGCACTACGGAGACGAAGTCGACGAGCGCGTAGGCGAGAATGCTCGCGAACAGAACCGTGCCCCTCGTGTCGCCGTTGACAAGAAGGTGCACTGCCGCCCAGATCGCGACGCCGATCAGCAGGGGATGCTTGAGTAGCCGTCGGATGTGGCTGCGAAGATTTGCCGCCGCGAGCAGCACGAATGACAGCGTGATCGCAAACGGCGCGAGCGCCATCGCGGAGGGTGACGGCTGGAACAGGCGCGCCCCCGGTGCCGCCGCCGCGTAGCCGCCGACGATGAAAGCCAACCCTGCCAGCGCCACAAGGGAAAACGCGCCCTTGTAGCGCTGTTCGCCCCAGTGCTGCACCAGCGCAAAACGCAGGCCCGGCAGGGTCGGCAGCAGATGGATACCGAGGAAAAGGATCAGGCCGGTGACGAGCATCAGCATATAGAGCCTCTAACGCAATGGAACGCGTGATGCGCTGGCACGATTTGGGCTCTAAGCGCGCGAAGCAAGCTACGCCGCTTGGTAGGCCCCAAGCAAGTGGCTTGCGCCAAGCCGATTGGGCCCAAATCGCGGCCAGCCCTGCGGGTTGTGGCCCAAACCGCCGCTGGCATTGTTGCCGGGCTTGCGAATAGGCTCCACTATTCGCTGCGCCCTGGCCGCGCCAGCGGCGGTTTGGGCCAGCAACGCAGACGTGTTTCATTGCGTTAGAGGCTCTCAGGCCCTCCAGCCTCTCGTCTCAGCGACGGAACTCGCGTCGGCGAATATACTCTACCAACGGTTCGGTAGCAGCTTGAGGCGTCAGGATCACGCCCAGCCGGCGACTAAGATCCAAGCGATCGTGATTCCATCGCGACTGCACAGGAGAAAAGATCATGTCTCGCTCTTTGTACCGAAGCTTCGCCGCCGCCTTTGGCGTCCTGCTGAGCATTGCGTTTCAGGCCAACGGCGCATTCGCCGCGTCGCTGCTGCCCGCGCCCGCCGTGGACGTTCCCGCCACTTCGGTCCAGGGTCCGCAGACCGCGGTTTTTGCGGGCGGCTGCTTCTGGGGCGTCGAGGCCGTGTTCCGCCACGTCAAGGGCGTGAGCAAGGCAGTTTCGGGATACGCCGGAGGGAGCGCCAAGACTGCGGATTACGAGCGCGTGAGCACCGGCAGCACCGGGCACGCCGAAGCAGTGGAGGTGACCTACGACCCGGCGCAGGTCTCGTACGGCGAGCTCTTGCGCATCTTCTTTTCGGTCGCGCACGATCCGACGCAGCTCAATCGGCAGGGACCGGACTACGGCACGCAATACCGGTCGGCGATCTTTTTCACCAATGATGAGCAGAAACGCGTCGTGCAGGCGTACATCGAGCAAATCGGGAAGGCCAAGGCATACCCGAGCCCGATAGTCACGCAGGTCGTCGCCTTGCCCGCGTTCTATCCGGCCGAGGCGTATCACCAGAACTACCTCGCGCTGCATCCCACCCAACCATACATCGTGATGCACGACCTGCCGAAGCTCGCGCAGTTGAAACAACAATTCCCCGAGCGCTACGTCGGGAAGTAAGGCTCCACGGCGCCGATTGCGGGGGCGCCGGAGAACGTACACTTCCTTTAAGCCTCAGGTGCATTGAGGCGGCGAGCCGGCTACCCGTCGCGGCAGCCAAGAGGCGTAGGAGGCGAGATGCGATTGACACCGGAGCAGATCGGGCGTTTCGAGCGCGACGGCTACCTCTTCTTCCCAAGCCTTTTCTCGAGCGCCGAGATGCAGGTGTTGAGCGCCGAGGTGCCGCGCCTTTTCGCCCAGCGCCGCCCGGAAAACATGCGAAGGACAGCGAGGCGGTGCGCACCAATTTCGCCGCGCACCTGTATAGCCGCCCGTTCGCCAGGCTCGCGCGGCATCCGCGCATGGTCGAGCCGATCATGAGAGCGGGGCGGGAATGAACCTGTACGCGAAGCTCTCCGAGCGCGCGGCACAGAGCAAACCGCTTCGCGTCGGCCTGATCGGCGCCGGCAAGTTCGGCACCATGTATCTCGCGCAGGTGCCGAAGACGCCGGGTGTGCATCTCGTCGGCATCGCGGATCTCGCGCCGGCCGGAGCCAAGACCAATCTCGAGCGCGTCGGCTGGAAACCCGAGCAATACGGCGCGGCCTCGCTCGATGCGGCGCTGGCACAAGGGACGACGCATCTTTCCGACGACTGGGAAGCGCTGGTCGAGCATCCGCAGGTCGAGATCATCGTCGAATGTACGGGAAATCCGATCGCTGCCGTGGAGCATTGCCTCGCCGCATTTCGCCATGGCAAGCACATCGTCAACGTGACCGTCGAGGCCGATGCGCTTTGCGGGCCTTTGCTGGCTCGCCAGGCGGCCGCCGCGGGCGTCGTTTACAGCTTAGCCTACGGCGATCAGCCCGCGCTCATCTGCGACCTGGTCGACTGGGCACGCGCGGCGGGTTTTTCCGTCGTCGCCGCCGGCCGCGGTCACAAGTGGCTGCCGCATTTCGCGCAGTCGACGCCGGAGACGGTTTGGGGATACTACGGATTGACCGCCGAGGCCGCGCGGATCGGTGGTCTCAATCCCAAGATGTTCAATTCATTCCTCGACGGCTCGAAACCCGCGATCGAGTGCACCGCGGTGTGCAACGCGACCGGGCTCGCCGCACCTCCTGACGGCCTCACGTATCCGCCGGCCTCGATCGATGACATTCCATCGGTGTGCCGTCCGATCGCCGAGGGCGGTGCGCTGTACCAGAAGGGGCAGGTAGAGGTGGTCTCGTCGCTCGCGCGAAACGGACGCGCGCTCCCCTACGACATTCGCTTCGGCGTGTTCGTCGTGTTCGAGGGCGAGACCGAGTACATCCGGAACTGTTTCAAGGAGTACATGGTGCATACGGACCCGAGCGGACGCTACGCCTGCTTGTACAAGCGCTGGCATCTCATCGGTCTGGAAGTCGGAATCTCGGTGGCTGCCGTCGGGTTGCGCCGTGAGTCGACGGGTGCCGCGGTATGCTTCAACGCGGACGTCGTCGCCACGGCAAAGCGCGATCTCAGGCCGGGCGAGATCCTGGACGGCGAGGGCGGATATACGGTATGGGGCAAACTCCTGCCGGCGCAGAAGTCGATCGCGCTTGGCGGATTGCCGCTCGGCCTCGCGCATGGGGCAAAGCTCGTTCGCGCGGTGAAGGCCGGCGTGCCGTTGGCGTGGAGCGACGTTGCGATCGACGAAACACTGCCCGCGCTGCAGGTTCGCCGCGACATGGAGACACTACTCACGTTTTCCCCTTCGGCGCAGCGCGTCGCCTGAGAAAAGCATCGGCCACGCGTTGCGCCGGTCAACCGCGCATTCCGCGCGCTGTGTGGGGGTGCGAAGCCGCGAAGGGTCCTACCGATCGGCCGAGCGCGGAAATTCGAAGAAGATGTGCTGGCGCTTGTCGGCGGCCACCTGGACGGTCCTCTTTTTCTGCGCACCGTTCCACTCCACATCCAGCGTATAAGTGCCGGACGGCAGGCGAACTAGAAGAAAAGGTCCTTCGGTCGTCGTGTTGAGCACGGCGTTGCCCTGCATGTCGCGAATTTCCACTCGGGCATCGGCGATAAAAGGGTCGCGCTGCGGACCTGCGACAGCAAGCTCGAGGGTCAGCGGATAGTTCACCGCGGCAGCCTTCATCGCGTCTGCTTCATCGGAGCTGACCCCGCCGGAAATATAAGCAATGGATCCCTGTATATGTTCCTGCCGCGCGGTATTAGCCGCGTGCGCCGGCGCATGGTCAAGCCCCGCGAGCGCTAATGGTGCCAGAAGTAGCAAACGTTTGATGATATTCATCGTCTGCCTCATCGGTTCGTTGCAGAAAGAAACGGGCCGATGGAATCGGCCCGCTTCGTGCAGGTTGCGCATCTGTGGTGAGCATGCCCGGGAGTCAGCCAGCGCGGGCCCACCTTTCGCAACCCTGCATGGACGTATTCTCCGGCCGGATGCCAGCCGGTGATATCAGTCCCAATCCGATTTCGTTGTAGGAGCCCGTGAAGGGCTTGTAGGATCGTCGCCCGCCATGCGCTGCCGATCCGTACTACCGTTCGGCTTCTAGCCAACGGCCGAGACCGATCAAGGCATTTTCGTCGTAGGTCGCGAATCCCTTGTAGCCGAGTTTGGTCAGCCGGCGCTGGCCGTCGTCGGTTGCCTCGAGGTTCAGGAAGTATTGCTGAATATGCGCAAAGTCCTGCGCCGAAAGGCTCGGGCTGGCGATCAGTTCCTTGATCGGCACCGCTTTGCTCTGCATCATGACCTTGCCGCCCTTGGCGGTGTATTCCCTGATGACCGCGGAGGCTGCCGTCGCTCCGACCTCGGCGAATCCATAGTCGACCATGAACGGCACGGCGTCCTGGTAGCGCGTATAGCGCAGGCGGAGCTTCTTTGCGCTAGGACCGAGCGCATCGCGCAGGGTGGCGCGCACGATCCATGCGGTGATCGAATCCGCGTCGGGCATACCGACCTGGTGGATGCGCGGGTCGGCCAGAGATTGATACGTGGCGTCATTGCGGATCAGGAAGCTCGCCCGATACTCGGTATAGCCCTTCGTCACGGCGACCAACCGGTAGCGCGCCTTGTCGATGGCGCGGATCGCGTAATGCGCAGGATGGACGTAAGCGAGGTCGTAGCGGGCCACTTCCAGATCCTTGCCCATCTGCACCTACTCGTCCATGTATTCGATCCGGACCGGGCGCTTGAGAATCTTGGTCAAGTCGTCGGCGATTTCGCGATACCGCTCGCGAACCTCGGAGGCCGAGATCCGATACGTCACCCCTTCATTGATGCCGAACACCAGCGGATGCACCGGCCCCTGCGCGCCGCTCAACGCGGGCAGCAAGGCGAGCAAGCACAGGACCAGTTTTCGCATGTCTTCGAAGAGCGCTCGAATGATCGCGCGAAATGATACAACAGGCGCGCGCTCGAAGTGTGCACTGCAGGGTGAACGACACACTCGCGTCGGACCCGGGTGCGGGCTGGAAGCCTCACCTATAATCGCGCGTGGGGCATGTCCAACGAGCGCGGCACTACCCTGCAACGTCGGCGTGGCGCGTCGAAGACGAACTGAGGGAACTCGACTTGCGATTAATGCTGTACTTAGCGGTACGATGAAGGCGCGCGCGGCTCCTTTTTCGAGGTGCGGGTGCCGAGGCTTGCCCCTGTTGCTCTGCGCAGCAGCGCTGATCGCGATGCGCGAAGCGCCCGCGTTCACCTTTACCGACGGCACGACGACGCGATGCACCGCCCGCGGCGGAGCGGTCGCCGAAATTGCTGCACCGGCCGGTCATCCCGTCGTCGTGCGCGGCCGCATCGCCATCACCGAACCGGCGGGTTCGGGATACCGCATCATCTGGAACGAGGCGCAGCTCAAGGCGCTGCCGCCGGAAATGCACGATTTCATCTTCTTTCACGAGTGCGCGCATGCCCTCGTGCCGACGCAGGACGAGCTCACCGCGAACTGCGTCGGGCTCCAGATCATGCGTGCGGCAGGCAGGGCCGGCTTCGCGGTCGAGGCCAAGCTTTCCGGCTTCTATGGCCCCGGCAGCGAGTATTGGCGCAAGACCCTGGAGTGCGCCAATGCAGCCAAGGAGCCTGCGAAACCGCCTCGGTGACGCGAGCGCCGCCTTCGGAGATTTGCGCAGTACAGGGAACGCGGCGCGGCCGGCGCGGGTCCTAAGGAGCGTTGTCTGTTTTTTGCGGCAGCAGCGATCCTGGGGCGCAACATGAACCTAAGAATGATCCTGGCGGGCTCGATGCTACTCGGCGTTCTGACGGCCACTGGATCGGTCGATCGGTCTCCCGTCGCTGCCACAGCAGCGCCCGAGCGAGGCTCGTTCGATGCCGCAGTCGTGGCCAAGGGCGCGGAGCTCGCCGCCATCGGCAACTGCCGTTCCTGCCACACGCAGCCCGGAGGCGAGCCATTCGCCGGAGGGCTGGCGTTGTCCACGCCGTTTGGCACGATCCACTCGACCAACATCACGCCCGATCCGGACACCGGCATCGGGCGCTGGACGGGCGAGGATTTTCTGCGCGCCATGCACGACGGCGTCGACCGCGCCGGGCGGCACCTCTATCCCGCATTTCCGTACGATCATTTCACGCGTATGAGTGCGCTCGACGTCGCCGCGATTTACGCTTTCATCATGACCCGCGACCCCGTACGCGCGGAAGTTCCGGCGAACCGGCTACGACTTCCGGCGAGCTTCCGCCCCGCGATCGGGGTGTGGAAAGCGCTCTATTTCGAACCGGGCGTCTATCGTCCCGACGCGTCCAAGAGCGCAACCTGGAACCGCGGCGCGTATCTGGTCGACGGCCTGGCGCATTGTGGCGCCTGCCACACGCCGCGCAACGCGCTGGGCGCCGAGAACAAGCGCCAGGATCTCGGCGGAGGCGAAGCCGAGCGCTGGCATGCATCGTCGCTGACCGAAACATCGCCCGCTCCGGTGCCCTGGAGCGCGGATGCGTTGTACGACTACCTGCGCCGCGGCCATGAGCAGCATCACGGCATCGCTGCAGGTCCGATGGCGCCGGTCGCGCACAACCTGTCGGGCGCCGCCGAGGACGATGTGCGTGCGATCGCGGTCTATGTCGCGTCGCGGATGCAGCGGGCGCCAGCGGCGCCGGCCGCTGCGGCCGACGCCGCGGTTGCCGCCGCGAGAGAGCGCGAGACCGACGCGGCAAGCGGTGCGACGAGCAAGAATGCAGCATCGGTGGTCGACGGTGCGGACGTGTTCGCTGGCGCCTGCGCCAGTTGTCACGGAGCGGGCCCCGCATCGCCGTCCGCGGCACCGGTCGCTCTCGGCCTTACGACCTCGGTCAACGCGCCGGACCCGCGCAATGCGATCCACATCGTTCTCGAAGGCCTGTGGCCGGAGCCGGGCGCAAAAGGCGCGCTGATGCCCGGGTTCGCCGGCGAGCTCACGGACGGGCAGGTGATCGCTCTGGTAGATTACCTGCGCGCGCGCTTCACCGACCGGCCTGCCTGGAGCGACGTGCCGGAGCGCGTAAAGGAGGTCCGCCAGGCCATGCAAAGCGAGCCATGATCGAGCTCAATATCAACGGCCGCACGCACGCGATCGACGCCGATCTGCATACGCCGCTGCTTTACGTGCTGCGCGATCACCTCGCGTTGTCCGGTGCCAAGTTCGGCTGCGGACTGGGCCAGTGCGGCGCATGCACGGTCATGGTCGACGGTCAGGCGACGTTCTCCTGCCTCACGCCGATTTCGGTGTTGCCGGGGCGGCGTATCAAGACGGTCGAGGCACTGGGCACGATCGAGCAGCCGGGACCGCTGCAACGCGCCTTCATCGACGAGCAGGCGGCGCAATGCGGCTATTGCATCGCCGGCATGATCATGCGCGCGCAAGCGCTGCTGGAGAAGAATCCATCGCCGTCGGAAGCCGAAATTCGCCGGCACATGATGCCCAATCTCTGCCGCTGCGGCACGCATATGCGCATTCTTCGCGCCGTGCGCCGCGCAGCCGAGCGCATGCGCGTTGCAGCGGCGCACGAAGCGAAGCCGCCCGATTCATGAGCAGTGGCGAACCGTTCGGGTTTCCGATTTCCCGGCGTGGTTTTCTCGCCGCGGGCGGCGCGCTCGTCGTGAGCTTCTCGCTTCTGCCCCCGACGCGGCTGTTGGCACAGCAGGCACCGGCGGCGGTAAAACCGCCCGGAAGCCTCGGCAACGCGCCGATGCTCGATGCGTGGATCCGCATCGGCGCCGACGGCGGCGTGACGGTGTTCACCGGCAAGGCGGAGCTTGGCCAAGGCATCAAGACCGCGCTGATCCAGGTCGCTGCCGAGCAACTCGGCGTTCAGGCCACGCGAATCGACCTCATCACCGCGGACACGTCGCGTACGCCCGATGAAGGATTCACCGCCGGCAGCCGCTCGATGCAGGACAGCGGGACCGCGATCATGAACGCGGCCGCGCAGGTGCGTGAAATCCTCGTCGCGCGGGCGGCTGAGCGGCTCGCCGTAGCCGTCGATCGACTCCAGGCGCAGGACGGTGCTGTGGTCGCCGACGACGGGAGGCGCATTGCCTTCGGCGAGCTCGTCGCGGATGACCTCACGCGGGTGCGCGCGCAACCGCAATCGAAGCTCAAGGATCCGAAGAGCTACACCGTGATGGGCAAGCCGATGCGGCGTGTCGACATCCCCGCCAAGGTGACCGGCGGCGTCGCCTACGTACAGGACCTGCGCCTGCCCGGCATGGTGCACGCGCGCATCGTCCGCCCGCCGGGTTATGGCGCGCGTCTACGCGAGGTAGCGACCGACGGCGTGCAGAAGCTTCCCGGCGTGCTCAAGGTCGTCCGCGACGGCAGCTATCTCGCGGTCATCGCCGAGCGCGAATATCAGGCGATCGTCGCCATGCGCGCACTCGCCGCGGCCGCGGCGTGGGAAGAGCGCGCGGACTTGCCCGCACCTTTGCAGGTTTACGAGTTTCTCCAGCGCACGCCGTCGAACGCCATCGTAGATCTCGACCGACGCGCGAGTGCAAATCCGGGTGTGCGCACCCTCGAGGCGAGCTATCGACGACCGTATCAGATCCACGGCGCGATTGGGCCCTCCTGTGCGGTCGGCTGGATCAAGGATGAGCTGTTGACGGTGTGGACGCATAGCCAGGGCGTCTATCCATTGCGCCGTGCCATCGCCGAAATGCTGCACATGCCGGAGGAGCGCATTCATTGCATTCACGTCGAAGGCTCG
>DASWDF010000209.1:0-14879 GCA_036395475.1 Casimicrobiaceae bacterium | reverse complement strand
CGAGCTTGATCACGCCGGCCTCTTTCATTTCCTGATAGAAGTCGTTGCCTTCGCGCGTGCGTTCGCCGACGCCGGCGAATACCGAGAGGCCGGAATGCTGCGTGGCGATGTTGTTGATGAGCTCGAGCATGTTCACGGTCTTGCCGACGCCCGCGCCGCCGAAGAGTCCCACCTTGCCGCCCTTGGCGAACGGACACACGAGATCGATGACCTTGATGCCGGTCTCGAGGAGCTCGGTCGACGGCGAAAGCTCCTCGAACGTCGGCGCGTCGCGGTGGATCGGCATCCTTATTTCGGCGGCTACGGGCCCCCGTTCGTCGATCGGGCGGCCGAGCACATCCATGATGCGCCCCAGCGTCGCCGGTCCGACCGGGACCGAGATGCCCGCTCCCGTATTCTTCGCCTTCATGCCGCGCCGCAAGCCCTCGGCGCTGCCGAGGCAGATCGTGCGCACGACGCCGTCGCCAAGCTGCTGCTGGACCTCGAGAGTGAGCTCGGTGCCTTCGAGCGTCAGCGCATCGTAGATCTTGGGTAGCTGCTCGCGCGAGAACTCGACGTCGATCACCGCGCCGATGCACTGGACCACCGTTCCTTCGTTCATGCCCGTTTCCTCAATCACTAAACTGCGTCCGCGCCTGTAGCTCTGGTCTCGCCATAACGTTCGCTTTGCTCACGTTAGTCTCGCCCGATCGTCCGGCGGCGCGTCAAACTGCTGCCGCGCCGCCGACGATCTCCGAAAGCTCCTTGGTGATCGCGGCTTGCCGAGTCTTGTTGTAGATCAGTTGCAGCTCGTCGATGATTTCCTCCGCGTTGTCGGAGGCCGCTTTCATCGCCACCATGCGCGCGCTCTGCTCTGAAGCCATGTTCTCGTTGATGGCCTGATAGACGATCGCCTCCATGTAGCGGCGCAACAGCTCGTCGAGCACGGTCTTCGCGTCGGGCTCATAGATGTAATCCCACGGATATTGGCGCTTGTCCGTTTCGGCACCGAGATCGGCGATCGGCAGGATCTGCGTCTGCGTCGGCGTCTGCTTCATCGTATTCTCGAAATGCGTCGCGACCAGGTGCAACTCGTCGATCTTGCCGTCGAGGTACAGGTCGAGCTGGATCTTCACGGGTCCGATCACCTTTTCCAGCGACGGCCGGTCGCCGAGGTTGGTCGCGTACGACACGATGTCGGCCTTGAGGCGCTGCATGAAGCCAAAGCCCTTGCCGCCGATGGGCGTGACCCGAACGCCGATGCCCTTGGCCTGCCAATCCTTGATCATCGCCAGCGCTACGCGCAGGGCATTGGTGTTGAGTCCGCCGCAGAGCCCCTTGTCGGAGGTGACGACGATCAGCCCGACATTGTTCACTGCCGGGCGCTTCACCAGGAACGCGTGCCGGTATTCGGGGTTGGCGAGCGCCAGATGCCGGGCGATGGCCAGCATGCGGCCGACGTAGGGACGTGCGGCACGCATCCGGTCCTGCGCCCTTTTCATCTTCGAGGCCGCGACCATCTCCATCGCCTTGGTGATCTTGCGCGTGCTTTGCACGCTCTTGATCTTGTTGCGAATCTCTTTCGAGCCGGCCATCGCCGCGATTCCTACCAGGTGCCGTTCTTCTTGAAGTCCTCGATCGTCGCAGCCAGCGCCTTCTCGCCTTCCGCGTCGAGATCCTTCGTCGATTCGATCTTTTCGAAGAGCGCGTTGTACTTGCTCTTCACGAACGTGCGCAGGTTACTTTCGAACGCGAGCGCCTTCTCCACCGGCACGTCGTCGTAGTAGCCGCGGTTGACTGAAAACAGCGTCAGCGCCTGCTCCGCGACCGAAAGCGGCGCGTATTGCGGCTGCTTCATCAGCTCGGTGACCAGGCGGCCGCGGTCGAGCTGCTTGCGGGTCGCCTCGTCGAGGTCCGAGGCGAATTGCGCGAACGCGGCGAGCTCGCGGTATTGTGCAAGTGAAAGCCGGACGCCGCCACCGAGTTTCTTGATCACCTTCGTCTGCGCCGCGCCGCCGACGCGCGACACCGAGATCCCGGCGTTGATCGCGGGACGAATGCCCGCGTTGAAAAGGTCGGTTTCGAGAAAGATCTGGCCGTCAGTGATCGAAATGACGTTGGTCGGCACGAATGCCGTCACGTCGCCCGCTTGTGTCTCGATCACGGGTAGCGCCGTGAGCGAACCGGTCTTGCCTTTGACCTCGCCCTTGGTGAAGTGTTCGACGTACTCCGGGCTCACGCGAGCGGCGCGCTCGAGCAGCCGCGAGTGCAAGTAGAAGACGTCTCCAGGATAAGCTTCCCGACCGGGGGGGCGTCGCAGCAGGAGCGAAATCTGGCGATACGCCCAGGCCTGCTTGGTCAAATCGTCGTAGATGATGAGCGCGTCCTGCCCGCGATCGCGGAAGTACTCGCCCATCGTGCAACCCGAATACGGCGCAATGTATTGGATCGCCGCCGAGTCCGAGGCCGAAGCGGCGACGACGATCGTGTACGCCATCGCGCCGTTTTCCTCGAGCTTTTTCACCACGTTCATGATCGACGAGGCCTTCTGGCCGATCGCGACGTAGATGCAGAACAGGTCCTTGCCCTTCTGGTTGATGATCGTATCGATAGCCACCGCGGTCTTGCCGGTTTGCCGGTCCCCGATGATCAACTCGCGCTGACCGCGACCGATCGGTACCATCGCGTCGATCGACTTGAGCCCGGTCTGGACCGGCTGCGCCACGCTCTGGCGCCAGATGACGCCGGGCGCGACCTTTTCGATCACGTCGGTAGCCTTCGCGTTGACCGGGCCCTTGCCGTCGATCGGCTGGCCCAGCGCATCGACGACGCGACCGATCAACTCGGGCCCGACCGGGACCTCCAGGATGCGCCCCGTGCATTTGACCGTATCGCCTTCGGTGATGTGCTCGTAATCGCCCAAGATAACCGTGCCGACCGAATCGCGCTCGAGATTGAGCGCCAGACCGAAGGTGTTCTTCGGGAACTCGATCATTTCGCCCTGCATCGCATCCGACAGGCCATGCACCCGCGCGATTCCATCGGTGAGCGACACTACGGTACCTTGAGTCCGGACTTCAGCGCCGGTGTCGAGGTTCTGGATCTTGCTCTTGATGAGCTCGCTGATTTCCGATGGATTCAACTGCATGATCTGTCCTCGTGCTCTTTCCGGTTGAATGGCGCCCTGAACGCCGCGTCAGATCCAGGTTGCCTAGGCTCGCAAATGATTCGCCAGGGCGTGCAATTCGCCCTGCACCGAGCCGTCGATCACCGTGTCGCCGACAGCGATCCTGGCGCCGCCTATCAGTTGCGGGTCGACGGTGACCGTGGTTTCGATCTTCTTGCCGAAGCGCCGCTCGAGTGCGGCCTTGAGCCCGCCGAGCGCGCGATCATCGATCGGAAAGGCGCTCGTTATCTGCGCCCGCGCTACGCCATCCGTGGCGTCCTTCAGAGCGTCGAAGAGCTGCCGGATCTCCGGCAACAGGCCGATGCGCTCGGCCTCGATCAGCACGCGGATGAAGCTCTTGCCATCGGCATCGAGCTTCTCGCCGCAGATCGACAAGAAAAGCGATTCCTTCGCCGCCGCCGAAAGCCGGGGGTTGTCGAGTGCGGCGCGCACGCGCGCATCGCCCGCGACGTCGCTCGCGAGCCTCAGCATCTCGGCCCAGACCGGGAGGGCGTTGCGCTCGCGCGCCAGCGCAAACACCGCTTCGGCGTAGGGTCGGGCAACGGTGATCTGCTCGGCCATCGATGCGCTTTAGAGCTGCTTCTCTAGCTCCGCCAATAGCTCGGCGTGCGCCTTGGCGTCGACTTCGCGCTTGAGGATCTTGGCGGCGCCCGCCACGGCAAGCGCGGCGACCTGCCCGCGCAATGCTTCCTTGGCGCGATAGACCTCCTGCTCGATTTCGGCTTTAGCAGCCGCGATGATGCGGTCGGCTTCGGCCTGCGCGTCGCTGCGCGCCTGGTCGACCGTGTCGCTCTTGAGCTTCTCGCCCTGCGCGACGATATCGGACGCCCGCGTCTTGGCGTCGGTCAGCATTTCGGCGATCCGCTTTTCGGCCCGGGTAAGGCTCTGCCTTCCCTCCTCTCCCGCAGCCAGCCCATCGGCGATCTGCTTCTGGCGCTCTTCGATCGCCCGCATGAGATACGGCCAGATGAACCTCGCGCAGAACCAGATGAAGACGGCGAAGGCGACGGCCTGCATCAGCAGCGTGAGATTGATGTTCATGACTGCCCTCTTGCGAAGTCGGCGCGCAGCCGACTATTTCAGGCCCGGCGGAATCAGCGGATTCCCGAACGCGAAAAGCATCGCGATGCCCAAGCCGATGATGAACGACGCGTCGATCAGACCGAGCAGCAGGAACACCTTGGCTTGCAGCGCGGGAATCATCTCGGGCTGGCGCGCGGCGCCTTCGAGGAAGCGCGAGCACATGATGCCCACGCCGACGCACGCGCCCAGCGCACCCAGGCCGATCATCAGCCCAATGCCGATACCCGTGTACGCCTGGATCTGCGCGACCAGTTGCAGCTTGTCCATTGGATTTCCTTTCTGAACTGATGTTGGACGTAGTTGTTCGGACCGACGAGACTAGTGGTGTTCGTGCGCCATAGCGATGTATACGACCGTCAGCATCATGAAGATATACGCCTGCAGAACGACGATCAGTATGTGGAAGATCGCCCAGCCGAGGTGCAACACGCCGCCAACGATGACGCCCGCGATGCCGGTTGCCGCCCACAACCCGATCAGGAGAAAGATGATCTCGCCCGCATACATGTTGCCGTACAGCCGCAACGAATGCGAAAGCGGCTTGGAAATGTACTCGATCAGATTAAAGAGCAGATTGAAAATGACGAGCAGCGGGGAAAGCCAGAGCGGCTTGAGGCCAAACGGCGAAGCGACCAGCTCGTGCAGCCAGCCGCCGAGACCCTTGACCTTGATGCTGTAGAAGATCATCAACCCGAAGACCGACAGCGACAACGCGAAGGTCGTGTTCACGTCCGCGGTCGGTACGCTGCGCCACTCGTTCAGGTGGAATACGTTCTGATAGATCCACGCCATGATGTCGACGGGCAGGAAGTCCATCGCGTTCATGAACAACACCCAGAGGAATACCGTCAGCGCGATGGGCGCGACCAAGCGATAGTCGTGATGGAAAAGACTCCTGACCTGGTCGTTGACGAATTCGACCGTCAGCTCGACAAAGGCCTGCGTCTTCGAGGGAACGCCGGAGGTGGCCTTGTGCGTAACGAACCAGATGAATCCGAGCACCAGGACGCCGACGATGATCGAGGTGACGATCGTGTCGTAGTGGATCGTCCAGAAGCCGCCCTGCTCCGACACCGGCTGGGCGAAGAACGTGAGGTGGTGCTGGATGTACGACGTCGCGTCGGTTTCGTGTTCTGCCGCCATCGCCGGTTCTTGCGCTTTTCGATCAGTCCCGAATCAGAATCGCCGCCTGTGACACGAGCACCGTGACCACGAACGCGGCGATGAAGGCGCCATGCACGACCTCTCGGTAGGTCGTCAGGATCAGCCAGAGTTGCAGAACGATGACCGCAATCTTCGCCGCCTCGGCCCGGAGCACCGTTCGAATGGTCGCGGCCGCAGTCTCAGGGCGACCAAGCCGCACCAGCATCGCATACACGACGCCGGCGGAGACGTTGACGATTCCCCCCAAAAGTCCGGACAGAGCCCCGTGCCAGCCGGCCCACCAAGCTCCTCCGGCGGCTATTGCCGCGCTCGCGAGCAACTGCCAGACGGCGACACGACCGACCGGGTAAGAGGGCGGGGAGCGGGTCGACGCGGGGCGGGACACCGGAGTTCGAGCAAACTTTTGAAGTATAGGGTTCTTTGTCGCATTGCGTCAACGAATGCTGCATTGCGAAATGCTTGGCTACTCGGCATCGGCGCGGCATCGCTATCCTCCCGACAAAGCGCACACGATCATCACCTCGTCGGCGTCCGCCAGCGGCTCCGCCAGGCTTCGCGTCGGCGCGCCGTTGACGAAGAATTTGATGTGCGGACGAATCTGCCCTTGCTCATCGATGACGCGAAAGCGCATCCCCGGATAGTGGCGGTCGAGGTCGCTGGTCAGCTCGCCCAAGGTCTTTCCAAGGGCATCGACCGCTGGCGCGTTCGCGGTGTAGGAGCGCAGAGGGTTGGGAATGAGTACGCGCATTGTCGCAACTCGTGCACCGCCGCCTACGCAACCTCGACGGCGTAGACGTGGGGCAGATGCGCGGCGAGACATTTCCAAGTCCGGCCCTCATCGCGGCTGCCCCAGACTTCACCGCTCGTGCTGCCGAAGTAAACACCCACCGGATCATTGGCATCTGCCGTCATAGCCTGTCGCTTGACGGTCAGCCAAGCCTGCATCCGCGGCAACCCGGTGGCGTGGCGTTGCCACGACTTGCCGCCATTGACCGAGCGATACACGGCCGGCTTGCCTCCAGGAGGTACGCGCGGCCAAACGCTGGATCCGTCCATCGGGAATACCCACAGCGTATCCGGATCGCGTGCGTGGAGAACCATCGGGAATCCGATCGCCCCGACGCTCTTGGGCATGGTCGCGCCGATGTCCTGCCAGCGATCGGCGGGCCGGTCGAGACGATAGATGCCGCAGTGATTCTGTTGATAGAGGCGGTCGGGCATTGCAGGGTGCATTCGCACGCAGTGCGGGTCGTGACCATATTCGGGATCCGGATCCGGCAAAAAATCCGCCCGCACGCCGCGATTGAGCGGCCGCCAATCGGCGCCGTCATCGTTGGATTCGAATACGCCTCCGCTCGACATGCCGATATACATGTGCTTGGGATCGCGCGGGTCAATCAGCACCGAATGCAGCTTGGGGCCGTCAGGCGTTGCGTCCTGGTCGCCGCCGCACCAGGCCTTGCGCTGCGGGTGGTCATTGAACCCGTCGACGCCGCGCCACGTTGCGCCCCCGTCTTCGGATCGGAAGAGTCCCTGCGGCGAGGTTCCGGCATACCAGACACCGGGTGTGGAAGCATGTCCCGGCGTCAACCAGAAAGTATGGTCCACGACACGTCCGCTACCCTCGCGAAATGCGGGTGGCTGTTTCGCCTCATGCCAGGTGCGGCCTCGGTCGGAGGATCGGAAAATGGTCGGGCCGAGATGTCCGGTGCGCGCCGCGGCGAGCATGGTCTTGCGATCACGGGTGTCGGCAACGCAGTGATGGACGATATGGCCGAGAAACTGCGGCCCCGCGAGCCGCCAAGTTCGGCGCGTGGCCTCGCTGTGCAATTGCCACAGCCCTTTTCGTGTCGCAATAAGCAGCGTCGCGCCGCGACCCCGGGGCGTCTTTGTCTTCGCCATTTTGCTTCCCCTCATTGCATCCGCCTGGCGGCGGACTGCTGAAGTTACGCCTTCGCGCAGACGTCGACAAGACCGGCGAGCATGGATCTTTACTTCGCCGCGCCGGCGCTGCCCGCCGCATATTTTCCGCTACAATCCCCGTTCGATTGTGCCGCGGTAGATCGTGCATTTGGATCGCCGCGCCCGCGACCAGGAGAGCCCCATGACGATCAAGGTTGGCGACCGGCTTCCCGCCGGCAGCTTGAGTGAATTCATCGAAGTCGAGACCGCCGGCTGCACGCTCGGCCCCAACGACTTCAAGGTCGACGATCTTACCCGCGGCAAAAAGATCGTGCTGTTCGGCCTCCCCGGCGCGTTCACGCCGACCTGCTCGGCAAAGCACGTGCCGAGCTACGTTGCCAATTACGATAAGCTCAAGGCAAAGGGCGTCGACGACATTCTCTGCATATCGGTCAACGACGCGTTCGTCATGGGCGCGTGGGCGAAGGCTCAGAACGCTTCAGGCAAAGTCCGCATGATGGGGGATGGCAGCGCGTCTTACACCAAGGCGCTGGGCCTGGAGCTCGATCTCACCGCGCGCAACATGGGTGTCCGTTGCCAGCGCTTCTCGGCGCTGATCGAGGACGGCGTCGTCAAGACGCTCAATGTCGAGGCACCGGGCAAGTACGAGGTCTCCGGCGCCGAAACGATGCTCTCCCAACTCGGTTAGCTGCTGCGAACCAGGGCTTCATGGGTTCAAATCCTGCCGGGCGCACCAAGATTCAAGTACTTAGCCAAGTTGTGCAACTGGGTTCTATTGCTGTGCGACTTGTTGTAGTAATCGACAACAGGCAGCAGTGTTGGTATTATCTCCAACATGAAAGCTGTTGCGCTGGTTCGGCGCCGCGTTGTAGTTGCTCACGACGCGTTCGTTGAAGCGGTGGTTTGGCGCGTTGGCCAGCCCGTTCGGCCGTCTAGGCACCCTTTTAGGTACCGGCTCGCGTATGTGGTTGCCGGGCAATGCGTGGTCCTGTACGACAACGAGCGCGGCAAGGGCGATCATCGACATTTCGGTGCCAAACAACGGCCATATGCCTTTTCGTCACCAGATCAATTGATGGCGGACTTCACTGCGGAAATTGCGAGGTGGAATCGTGAAAACGGTCGTTCTTGAAGTACGATCTCTCAAGGAGGCGCTCAATGCTGCGACTCGGGCGATGAACACGGGCCGCCCCGATCGCGAAGCGCGCATTAGCTTCGCGTCGCCCGAATTGCTGTGGCAGGTTCTGACAGCTAAGCGATGGGATTTGCTCAAAGCGATGTGTGGTGCAGGTCCGATGTCCATCCGTGAGGCGGCGCGGCGTGTTGGTCGCGACGTAAAAGCCGTGCACGGCGACGTGAAAGCATTGCTTGATGCGGGTGTGCTCAGTCGAAACACGGCAGGCGCGATCGAATTCCCTTTCGAATCTGTAAAGGTTGAGTTCATGTTGAGAGCGGCATAGAGGCGCACGCCACCCCAGCGAGCGAGCGCCGCCGGGTAACGAATCCCTGCCAGACTTTTGCCGACGTGGGTTATGCACGATATTGCACGGTCATGCAGGTTGCGAGGGACGTGACCGCAAAAAAGCACTACCGCAATTTCTTCAATATCCCGTCGAGCTGATCAAGGCTCGAATACCGGATCACGAGCCGGCCGGCGCCCTTGCGTGTCGGCTCGATCCGCACGCTCGCCCCCAGCGCTTCGGCGAGCTCGGTTTCCAGCCGCGCGAGGTCGCCGTTGGCGCCCCGACGCGATCCGCGTCTTGGTTTGCGCTTTTCCGGATGCAGCAGCGCGTGCGCAAGCCGCTCCGCGTCGCGCACCGACAGCCCTTCGGCAGCGACCTTTGCCGCGGCAATCGCCTGCTGCGCCGGCGGCAACGCGAGCAGCGCCCGCGCATGCCCCATGTCGAGCTTGTCGGCCAGCACCAGCGCCTGAACCGGCTGCGCGAGCTGCGTGAGCCTGAGCAGGTTCGTAACCGCGCTGCGCGAACGACCGACGGCTTCCGCCGCGGCTTCATGGGTCAGCCCGAACTCTTCGATCAAGCGTTTGATGCCTTGCGCTTCCTCGAGCGGATTCAAATCCTCGCGCTGGATGTTTTCAATCAGCGCGAGCGCCAGGGCCGCCTGATCGGGCACAGCCCGGATGAGCGCCGGAATCTCCTTGAGTCCCGCACGCTGCGCGGCGCGCCACCGCCGCTCGCCGGCGACGATTTCGTACCGCCCGCCGTCGACGGGACGCACCAGGATAGGCTGCACGACGCCCTGCGCCTTGATCGACTCGGCCAGCTCGGCGAGCGAGGCCTCGTCCATGTGCGCGCGCGGCTGGTAGCGCCCGGAACGAATGCGGTCGATCGAGAGCGACTTCAGCGCATCGCTTGCAGTTGTTTCGTCGGACCCCAGCAACAGCGCGTCCAGCCCCCGACCGAGTCCCTTGAGCTTAGCCATCGGCGACTCCTATTGTGTTTTCGGGTGCTGGCGCGCCCGCTGCTTCGTCGCGGCGGAGCATCTCGCCGGCCAGCGCAAGGTACGCTTGCGCGCCTTTCGAGGTCTTGTCGAGGTGCAGCGCCGGAATGCCATAGCTGGGCGCTTCGGCGAGGCGGACATTGCGCGGGATCACCGTACGGTAGAGTTTGTCACCGAAGTGCTTCTGCAAATCGGCCGACACGTTGAGCGCGAGCGTATTGCGCGGATCGTACATCGTGCGCAGCAATCCCTCGATTTCGAGCCTTTGATTCAGGTGCGCGCGCACGCGGCGGATGGTCTGGACCAGATCGGACAGGCCTTCGAGTGCGTAATACTCGCACTGCATCGGAATCAACACGCTATCCGCGGCGCACAAGCCATTGAGCGTGAGCAGCGACAGCGAAGGGGGACAGTCCAGGAGGATGAAATCATAATCGTTGGCGACTTCCGAGATTGCCACTCGAATCTGGGACAGCGCTTCGGCGAGCGCGCCTTTCAGGCGCATCTCGCGTTCGGGCAGATCGACCAATTCGATCTCGGCGCCGGCGAGCTCGCGATTCGACGGAACGAGATCGAAGCCTCCAGAAGGGGAGGTAATACGAACGTCGGCGATCTTCTTCTCTCCAAGCAAAACTTGGTACACGGTGAAAGTAAGGGCTCGCTTATCGACACCGGCGCCCATGGTTGCATTGCCCTGTGGATCCAGGTCGACCAAGAGCACGCGACGCTTCATCGCGACCAGACTCGCCGCGAGATTGACGCTCGTCGTCGTCTTGCCGACGCCGCCCTTTTGGTTGGCGACCGCGATGATTTTGGTCATGCCACGCGGCTTTCGCTCGCCGGTTGCATAATCACGAGGTGGCGTTCGGCGCCGAGCCCCGGTACGTCGAGCGCCGGCACCGCGACGACCCGTAGGTCAGACGGCAGCGCCTTGAGTTCCTCACGCGGATACACGCCTTTCATCGCGAGCAGCCGGCCACACGGCCGAATGAGATGGCGTGCCGCCGCGGCAAACTTCATGAGATCGGCAAATGCCCGGCTGATCGCGACATCGAAGGGCGCGTCCGGCGCGTAGTCCTCGGCTCGCATCGCGGCAACGGCGACGTTCGCAAGCGCCAGCTCGGCGGCTGCCTGACGCAGAAACGCCGCCTTCTTGCGATTGCTGTCGAGCAAAGTGACTCGCCACTGCGGCCGGGCGATCGCCAGCGGCACCCCCGGTAAGCCACCGCCGCTGCCCACATCGATCAGCCGAAGCGACGCGGCATCCGGCAAATGCGGCAGCGTCGCCAGGGCATCGAGCAGATGGTACGTAACGACGCGCTGGGGCTCGCGAATCGCGGTCAGGTTGTGCGTGCGGTTCCACTTGTCGAGCAGCGCGATGTACGCAAGGAGCTTCGTCTGCGCGGCCGTATCGACGTCGAGGCCGAGGGCGGCGACGCCTTCGGCGAGCGCCCGAGCGAGCATCATGCGGTCAGTTTTTCCTGACCCGGCTGTGCGTCCTTGAAACCTCGCTTGAGATGCACCAGCAGCAACGAAATCGCGGCCGGCGTGATGCCCGAGATGCGCGCCGCTTGCCCGAGCGTCTCGGGCCGGTGTTGATTGAGCCTCTGCTGTACTTCGACTGAAAGCCCGCGTACGGTGCGGTAGTCGAGATCGCACGGAAGGGCCTGGCTTTCCTGTGCCGCGGCTCTGGCGATTTCATCCTTTTGCCTTTCGATGTAACCGGCATACTTGGTCGCAATGTCGACCTCGTCCGCGACTGCCGCATCGACGACCGCGACGCCCGCGCCGGGCAGAGTCATCAGGCTTGCGTATGAGACGCCGGGGCGGCGCAACAGCTCGATGAGCGTCGTTTCGCGCTCGAGCGCTTGGCCCAGCACACGCTCCGCATCCGCGCGTTCGACGCGCCGCGGATCGATCCACGTCGACTTCAGATGCTCGAGCTCGCGGTGAACCGCGTCGCGCTTGCGGCAAAACGCGTCCCAGCGTGCGTCGTCGACGCAACCGAGATCGCGGCCGATCTCGGTGAGGCGAAGGTCCGCATTGTCCTCGCGCAGCTGCAAGCGATATTCGGCACGGCTGGTAAACATGCGATAGGGCTCGCTCACGCCGCGGGTGACGAGATCGTCGACGAGAACCCCGAGGTAGGCCTGGTCACGGCGGGGCGACCAACCGCCCTCCGCACGAACGAAGCGGGCCGCGTTGATCCCGGCAAGAATGCCCTGCGCTGCCGCCTCCTCATAGCCGGTCGTGCCGTTGATCTGGCCGGCGAAAAAAAGCCCGCGGATCGCCTTCGTCTCCAGCGTGGCCTTGAGCGCACGCGGATCGAAGTAGTCGTATTCGATCGAGTACCCCGGACGCAGGATGTGGGCATGCTCGCAGCCCCGCATCGAGCGCACCAGCTCGAGCTGCACGTCGAAAGGCAATGACGTCGAGATGCCGTTCGGATAGATCTCGTTGGTCGCGAGGCCTTCCGGCTCGAGGAAGATCTGGTGACTCTTGCGTTCCGCAAAGCGCACGACCTTGTCCTCGATCGAGGGACAGTAGCGTGGACCGATGCCCTTGATCACGCCCGTGTACAGCGGCGAGCGAGCGAGCCCTCCACGGATGACTTCGTGGGTGCGCTCATTGGTGTGCGTGATCCAACATGGGACCTGCCGCGGGTGCATCGACCGCTCGCCGAGAAACGAGAACACCGGCGCTGGATCGTCGCCCGATTGGATCTCCAGCGCGGAAAAGTCGATGCTCCGGCCATCTAGGCGCGGCGGCGTACCGGTCTTGAGTCGGCCTGCAGGGAGTTCGAGCTCGCGCAGCCGCGTTCCAAGCGTCTTGGCTGGGGGATCGCCTGCGCGCCCGGCCTCGTAATGCTCGAGGCCTACATGGATCAGGCCCGAGAGGAACGTGCCAGTGGTCAGGACGACCGCGTCGGACTCGAATCGAATGCCGATTTGCGTCAAGACGCCCGTGACCCGGTCACCCGCGAGCATCAGGTCGTCGACCGGCTGCTGGAACAGCTTAAGGTTCGCCTGGTTTTCGAGCCGCGAGCGAATCGCCTGCTTATAGAGCACCCGGTCCGCCTGGGCGCGCGTCGCCCGCACCGCCGCTCCCTTGCTCGAATTCAAGATGCGGAATTGGATGCCTGCCTCGTCGGTAGCAAGCGCCATTGCGCCCCCGAGCGCATCGATCTCCTTGACCAGATGACCCTTCCCGATCCCGCCGATCGATGGGTTGCACGACATCTGGCCCAGCGTCTCGATGTTGTGCGTGAGCAGAAGCGTGCGGCAACCTATGCGGGCAGCGGCGAGCGCGGCCTCCGTTCCGGCATGTCCGCCGCCGACGACGATGACGTCGAAATGCGTGGGAAACTGCATGGGTTTACCTCGAAAGCTGCTTGCCGAAACGAGCGCCGATGATACGGCAAAGCGCGCCGCGGCAGAAGGCTTGGCTGGGTTAGGGGATAGTGTTTCACGTGAAACAACCGAAGTTTGGTTCCACGTGAAACATCCATTTCCACGCTTCAGCCCGGGGATCGGCTGTACGGCGCGTTCGCGGGCAAACAGGATAAGCCGATTGCTGTCTATGCCAACGCCGGTCCCGTCGATTCTCGGACGATTAGCTTTACCGAGACATCGGGCGCCGCGGATTCGTCTTCCTTCAAGCCCGCCAGCACGGCTTGGGCGACCCGGGATCCCACTTCCGCAGTGGCGACGCGGATGGTCGATAGCGTCGGATAGGTTCGCCGTGCAAACTCGGCATCACCGAACCCGATCACCGACAAGCGCTGCGGCACCGCGATCTCACGGATCGCGCACTCGCGCAACGCCGCCAGCGCCTGGATATCGCTGCCGCAAATCATCGCCGTTGGCAGCTCGTCGCGTTCCAGCCTTCGCCCCATCGCCGCTTGCAGGGCATCGAGGTCGAGCCCGGCATCCAGAACTTCGAGCGGCAGCGAGTCGGCGTCCATCACCTGCCTTACTGCGCCCGCGGCATCCCCGTTGGGCTGGGCGACAATCGCCACCTGGCGGTGTCCGAGGCTGAGCAGATAACGCGCGGCCAAAACTGCGCCTTCGCGGCGGCCAAGGCTTAAGCTGGGAGCATCCGAGGCTGCAGCGCCCTCGCCGAGGCTGACCCACGGCACGCCATGAGCCGCCATCGCCCGCGCGATCTCTGCCGATGCCCCTACCTCGGCAAAGACCATTGCCTGTGCCCCGCGGCCCAAAAGCGCATGTGTCGCCAGCAGGTTCTGCGCTGGCGAGTCGCCGGTCGTCATGAACATGACGTCATAAGCGAACTCCACGAGCCGGCGCTCGCACGCGGTAAGGATATCGGCAATGAGTGGATCGGCAATCTTGCGCATAATGATTCCGATCAATCCCGACCGTCGCGTCGCGAGCGTCCTGGCAGCCAAGTTGGGCACGTAACCAAGGCGCGCGGCCGCTGCCAGGATGCGTGAGCGTAACTCGGTGCTTACGCTTGTCTCGCCTGCCAGCGCGCGCGAGGCGGAGGCTATGGAGGCACCAGCGGCACGGGCGACATCGCGCAAGGTCATCGTTTCAACGAGTGCCCTATGGTTGCGATACGGTCCGGGTATCTCCATGTTTGTAACCGGTTGCGGAATACGCTTTCAGCAACCGCTTGCAGAAAGCGATTTCTCAAAGGGAAGTTTAGGCCAATTCGCCGACAAATCCAGGTGATCGTCCCAGCCGGGTCTTGGCCAACGGCAAATAAGGTGCTCGAACCAGATGTCGTGCCTTATGAGCGCTGCCACATCTGTAGTGCCTCTGACAAGAAGGGCGCTCTCGGGCCTCTTTTAGGCTAACGATCGGCGGTTCGGTGGGGTATTTTGATGGGCCAGCGCCCCGAGTTTGAGGCATTGGCGCGTCCTGCCTGCGCGAAGACCGGACGAACGCTACCGATTCCGCCAAACGAATCTAGCGCAGAACTCACGCGGCAAGTCTCGCGCCCAGATCTCGGCGCAAATCCGCGAAGGCTCGCGGTTGCTTCGGTCCGAGTTGGGCAAAAAGCTGATCGTGCGCTGCCAGCTCACGCTTCCACAGATCGCGCTCAAGTCGCATCACCTGCC
>DASWDF010000208.1:0-1788 GCA_036395475.1 Casimicrobiaceae bacterium | reverse complement strand
CAGGTCTCGCCGACGCAGATGAAGGCTGCGCTCTGTGCTGCTACCTTGACTTTGTCGCGAGCGGGGTGCTGGGCCGGCAGCTCGCGCGCCGCGCGCAGCACCACGCGATCGAGGAACGGAAGCTTGCGGGCGGCGGCGAGAAGATCGTTGGCGCGCTCGTCCTCTCCTGTCACGACGATCTCGGCTGCCCGCAAGCGTAGATCAAGCGCGTTGAGCAAGGCGAGATGCGCAAACAGATTTTCGGCCGCGCTCGCAGCGATGCCTTCGAACAGCCGATCCGCCTTCTCGCGCCAGGCGTGCTGGCCGGTAAAGATCGCAAGGCGGATCAAGTTCTGCGCCGCCAACGCGTTTGGATTTGGTGTTGCGTCGTCGGTGGTGGCGCTGGGTCGCACCACCAAGCCTTCGGCGTCGTCGGCGGTTAGGAAATAGCCGCCGTTGTCGGGACTGGCGTAATGGCGGTCGAGCGTCGCCTGCCATGCAAGAGCACGCTCGAGATAGGCACGCTCGCCGGTCGCCTCGTGAAGCGCCAGCGCCGCACGGATCATGGCGGCGTGATCGGAAGCGAGGCCAGGCACGATGAGTCTGCCGGCCCGCCAGGAATGGCCGAGGCGGTCGCCCTGGGCCATGTTGACATCTACGAATAGAAACGCGCGCGCGGCCATTTCGAGCCACAGCGGCGCATTGAATGCCAGACCAGCATTGACGAGCGCGGCAATCATCAGGCCGTTCCAGTCCGCCAGTACTTTGTCATCGAGGCCCGGCCGCACTCGCTTCTCGCGAACTCTCAGCAATTTTTCGCGCAGCGGCGTGAGCCTTTGTTCATCCTCTACCCTGCGCGGCAAATTTTTGAGACGATTAAGAATGTTGTGACCTTCGAAGTTGCCCTCGGCGGTGACGTCGTAGTGCGCGGCAAAGAATGCGGTATCGTCGCTACCCAATGCGGTCGTCACTTCGGCCAACGACCAGACGTAGAATTTGCCCTCTTCGCCTTCGGAGTCAGCATCGAGCGAGGCGCAAAACGCTCCCTCCTCCGTCGTCATTTCGCGCGCGAGCCAAGCCACCGTCTCTTGCGCGCGGCGCCGGAACAAGTCGTCGCCCGAGCGCAGGTAGGCGAGCGCAAGCAGCTCAAGCAGGAGCGCGTTGTCGTAGAGCATCTTCTCGAAATGTGGCACCAACCACCGTTCGTCGACCGAATAGCGGGAGAAGCCGCCGCCGAGGTGATCATAGATGCCACCCTCGCAGATGCGCGTCAGGGTGAGCTCCACCGCAGCGCAATAGCGGGCATTGTTCGTTCGCTCCCCCGCGCGCCATAGAAATTCAAGCATGATGGGCTGCGGGAATTTGGGTGCGCCGCGTATGCCGCCGTTGACCGGGTCGATCATGCGGGCGACCTGGTCGGCAGCGCGGTCGAGGTCAGGCGGAGCGATCACGACGCGCCCTATGGGCCGCGCGCTCGCGGCCAAGCGTTCCATCAGCGCGCTGCGGTTCTGCTCGATGCTTTGCGGCTCTTGGCGGAACACGCGCTCGACCTCGCGCAGGAGGTCGACGAAAGCAGGCTTTCCATAGCGGGAGGTCTTCGGAAAATAAGTGCCGCCCCAGAACGGCTCGCCGTCGGGTGTGAGGAACATCGTGAGCGGCCAACCGCCGTGTTCACCGAGATGATGCAGCGCCGACATATAAATCTGGTCGATGTCCGGACGCTCCTCGCGGTCCACTTTGATGTTGACGAAGAGATCGTTCATGACCTTCGCAGTCGCCGTGTCCTCGAAGCTCTCATGCGCCATCACA
>DASWDF010000207.1:0-10032 GCA_036395475.1 Casimicrobiaceae bacterium | reverse complement strand
ACGATCTCGATCTTCTTGCCGGCGACCGTATCGCCGTGCAGCTTCATGTACGCCTTCATCCCGCCCAGGATCTGCTGGCCGTACTGCGCGAACGGTCCCGAGAATTCACCCACCATGCCGAGCTTGACCACGTTCTGCGCCGACACGGCGCTCGCGACCGCCAGCATCGCGGCTCCGGCCAGCAGTTTTCCGACAAGCGTTCCGAATTTCATCGCATCCTCTCCAAAGACAAGCATCGATCCATTAGGCTCAACGTAAGTCCGTTCGTGGTGAGCCTGTCGAACCACGAACGGACTCCCATTCAGTGAGTTACTCGTTCATCCTCAGGGCGAACGGTCTTCACGTAGATCTCCCTAACTCTTAGCGTCCATCTGCGCAAACACGTCCTCGGCCATGTGGAACGCCGAATTTGCGGCGGGAACGCCGCAGTATATCGCGCACTGCAGCAGCACTTCCTTGATCTCTTCCTTGGTGACGCCGTTGTTGAACGCGGCGCGCACGTGCAGCTTGAACTCGTCGGTCCGATTCAACGCCACCATCATCGCGATGGTGATGAGGCTGCGCGTATGCCGAGGAAGACCCGGACGGGTCCAGATCTCGCCCCAGGCGTAGCGTGTGATCAGTTCCTGGAATTCGGCGTTGAAAGCGCTCTTACGCGTTTGCGTCCGGTCGACGTGCGCGTCGCCGAGCACCGCGCGGCGTACGGTCATGCCCTTGTCGTGGAGTTCGCGCTCGTCCATTGCTGTTTCTCCTTGAGATTTCCTTGGCGGAGAGGGCGTCAATGCACGAGAGGGCTGGCTGCCGTATCGCATCAGTGCAGCTTCAGCAGCCGCCGTGCATTGCCTTCGTAGATCGCGTGCCGCTCTTCGGGCGAAAGATCCAGCCGGTCGACGATTTCGATCGTCGTGCGCGTGTACATAGAGCCCTTCTCCGGATCGAATGGCGAATCCGAGGCGAACAGCACGCGCTCGGGCCCGAAGAACTTGAGCCCGCACTTGGTCGCTTCCCAGGCGCCGAAAAGCGCCGTATCGGCATAGAACATATGGAAGTAGTCGACGGGCCGCTTCTTGAGCTTGCGCAGGAGCTTCGTGTAGTCGACATCGGAGGTGCGCGCGCCGAGCTGATCCCAACCTGGGCCGACGCGCCCTTCGAAGTAGGGAATCATCCCGCCCATGTGGTGCGTGATCACTTTGAGCGCCGAGAATTGGTCGAAGAGCCCTTCGAACACGATGTGCGCCATGGCGGCGCTCGTTTCGTACGGCCAGCCGAAGGTCCACCAGATCTCGTAGTGGCTTTTGTTTTCCTTCTGGTAGTCGGGAAAGTCGGCGCCGCGCGCAGGGTGCATCCAGATCGGCAGATCGAGCTCGGCCATCAACGCGAACAGCGGCAGCGTTTCCGGCGCGGTGAGCGGCGCGCCCAGCACATTGGTGAAGACCTGCACACCGACCGCACCGAGCTTCCGCACCGCGCGTTCGGCCTCGTCAAGCAGCCCCTGCGGATCGTTCATCGGCAACGAAGCGATGAAAGCCGGGAAGCGGCTCGGGTGCTTCGCGACAAGCTCCGCCATGCCGTCGTTGGCGAGCCGCGCCAGCTCGGTGGAAAGCGGAGGCGGTCCGAAGACTTCGATCGGCGGCGAGCCCAAGCAGATCACCTGCGCGTAGTCGCCGAACAGGTCCATGATGCGAAAGCGCGCGTCGAGATCGACGATGGAAGGGATCGCGCGCACGCGCTTGTGCATGTCCGTGCCGTTGGGCGCGACCTCGAGCATGCGGTCGTAGAAGCGTGTCGGAAAGATGTGATTGAAGATGTCGAGCTTCATGGTGCCGGGCCGGGATAGGTGGAGCGTCAATCGGCCTTGATGTTCGCGGCGCGGATCAACCGCGTCCACCGCTCGAGATCGGTCGCGATCATGCGCGCCAAGTCCTCCGGAGTGCCCGGAAGCGGGTTGAGTCCCTGTTTGCCCAGGTTATCGCGGATTTCGCCGTCGCCCAGGATCGCGTTGACCTCGGCGTTGAGCAGCGCCACCTGCTCCTTCGGCAGGCCGGGCGGCCCGAGCAGTGCATACCAGATATCGACATCGATATCGGTCACGCCTTCGTCGGCGAGCGACGGCACGTCGGGCGTCACGGGCGAGCGCTGCGCGCCACCCGCAGCGAGCATGCGCAGCTTGCTGCTCTGCACCTGAGGCAGCGCGACGTGGACGGGAAGGAACATCACCTGCACCTGTCCGCCGAGCAGATCGGCGACGGCGCCGGCGCTGCCTTTGTACGGAACGTGGATGAGATCGACATTGAAGTGCCGCTTGAAGAGCTCCATCGCGAGATGATGCGGCGTGCCGCTGCCCGGCGAGGCGTAGTTGAGCTTGCCGGGCTGGGTCTTCGCCAACGCGACCAGCTCTTTCACCGAGCGCACCGGCACCGAAGGATGCACCACCAGCGCGAGGCTCGCGATTGCGGTCGGACCGATCGGCGTGAAGCCCTTGACCGGGTCGTAGGGTACCGAGGGCTGCAGCGCCGCGTTGAGCACGTGTGTGCTCGACGTCATGAGCAGGGTAGAGCCGTCCGGCACCGCCTTGCTCGCGGCCTCGGTGCCGATGTTTCCGCTCGCGCCCGGACGGTTGTCGACCACCACCGCGACCTTGAACTTGTCGGAAAGCTTCTGCCCGATGACACGCGCCAGGATGTCGATGCCCGTGCCCGGCGTGTAGGGCACGATGAGGCGAATCGGGCGGTTGGGATAGGTCGTCGCCTGCGCCGCCGCGGTGGTGACGGTGAGCAGCCACAACAGCAGGCACAGCAGCGTCCATGCCGCCGTTCGCAGCGCAGCTCCCGGCCTCCACGCGGCTGCTCCGCTCGCCTGTCGCTTCATCGCTCGTCTCCCCCGAGAAAACCGACGAGCTCCGCCGTAAAGCGGTCGGCAGCTTCCACGTTGGAAAGGTGCGCGGCATCGAGCTCGGCGTAGCGCGCGCCGCGAATTCGCTCGGCCGTCGCGCGGCCTTCGGCCGGCGGAGTCACGGCGTCGTGCGTCCCGGCGATGACGAGCGTCGGATGACGGATCCCCGCAATCGCATCGCGCTGATCCATGTCGCGCACCGCGGCACAGCAGGCCATGTATCCTTCGGCCGGCGTCGCGGTCAGCATCGCGCGCAATCGGGCGACCGGCTCGGGCGCCCGGGCCCGGAATCCGGCGGTGAACCAGCGGTCGAGCAGCGTATCGACAATCGCCTCCATCCCGCCCTCGCGCACCTTGTCGATGCGCTGGTTCCACATTTCCGGTGTCCCGATCTTCGGCGCCGTGTTGGCGAGCACGATGCGCCCGATGCGGTCCGGCGCGTGCACGCCCAGCCACATGCCGATCATCCCGCCCATCGACAGCCCGCAGAAGTGCGCGCGGCGGATCTTCAGCGCGTCGAGCAGCATGAGAACGTCGCGGCCGAGCTGTGCAATCGTGTAGGGTCCCGGAGTGCACGTCGACGCGCTGTGGCCGCGCGTGTCGTAGCGAAGCACGCGGAAGCGCGCGGTCAGCGCCGGCATTTGGGCGTCCCACATCGAAAGGCTGGTACCGAGCGAATTGGAGAGGACGAGCACCGGCGCGTCCGGAGGCCCGTCGACGCGACAATTGAACTTATCGCCCTCGATGTCAAGCGTCGCCACTGCCATCACCTTCCAGCTTGCGTGCGGCCAGCGCCCGGGTAACCAGCCGTCCGGCCTGGCCCAAGTAGCGGCGCGGGTCGAGGAGGCGCTCGAGGTCCGCCGGAACCAGATGCGCGCCGACGCGGGCGTCGGCGAGGAGCACGTCGCGCAGGTGCCGGCGCTCGCGCACCGCCCGCGCAGACGCTTCCTCCACGACCTCGTGCGCTTTCATCTTGCCGATCTTCTCCCCGAGCGCCATCGCGACGGCCTCGGCGAGGATGAGGCCATGCGTGATCTCGAGATTCGCGGCCATCTGCGCCGGGTCGGCCTGCAAGCCTTCGACCACTGCGACCGCATGCGCCAGCGCACCGCCGGCGAGCGCGCAGATTTGCGGCAGCGTGTCCCATTCGGCATGCCACCCGCCCAAGGCCCGCTCGTGCTCCTGAACCATTGCAGCGAGCATCGTCGCCACCAACGGCGGCACGCGCACGGCTGCGGCCAGGATAACCGCCGAGCCTACGGGATTGCGCTTGTGCGGCATCGTCGACGAGCTGCCGCGGCCGGGCGCAGCGGGCTCGAACGCTTCCGCGACCTCCGTCTGCATGAGCAGCGACACGTCGCGCGCGAGCTTGCCCAGCGTGCCGACAAGGAGGCCCAGCGTGGTCGCGACTTCCGCGATGCGATCGCGCTGCGCATGCCACGGGAGATCGGGCAACGCGAGCTGCAACTCCTCGGCGAGCGCCGACGCTATGTCCATGCCGCGCTCGCCCAGCGCCGCGAGCGTGCCGACCGCGCCGCCGAACTGCAGCGTCGCGACCCGGCCGCGAACCTCCGCGAGCCGGATCCGGTGGCGCTCGATCGCAGACAAGAATCCCGCGGCCTTGAGCCCCAGCGTCACGGGCGGTCCCTGCTGCAGCCAGGTGCGCCCGGCGAGCGGTGTTTGTGCGTGCGCTTTCGCGAGTGTGGCGAGCGCGCTGGACAGGCGTGTGAGATCCGCGTCGATCGCGGTCAGCGCAGAAACGAGCTGGAGGACCAGCCCCGTATCCATCGCATCCTGGCTGGTCGCGCCCCAGTGAACGTAGCGCGCGGCCTCCGCGTCGCGACCGGCGACGAGAAGCGTGAGCTGTCTTACCAGGGGGACCGCGGAGTTACCGGCCTGCGCGGCCGCGGCCGCGAGCGCGTCGACATCGAAGAACTCGGCCCGGCATTGGGCGGCGATCACGGCCGCAGCGGCGGCGGAAACGAGACCCGCGCGTGCCTCGGCGCGGGCGAGCGCCGCCTCGAAGTCGAGCATCGCCTGCAGCCGGCCGTGATCGGAGAAAATGCCGCGCATCGTCTCCGTCGTGAACAGCGGGTCGAACAGGCGTTGCGAACGCCGGGCATCCAAGACCGCTTCCTCCTACGCGCGACTATAGCCAGTTCCGTGCGCTTACGTGGCGCCGGTTGCGCCACGTCGATGTACCGGGACGACGCCCCGGGATTCGCGTTGCTCATCCCGGGCTACGCCGGTTTGCGGCCGCGTCGCGCCGCGTGTAGCCTGGGTTGAGCCCGCAGGGCGAAACCCGGGAGGCGCCCCGGGCATCGCGCTCCGCACTCAGCCCGGGCTACGACACTCTTATCGTTCTAGTAATCAAAAAACACGGTCTCGTCCTGCCCCTGCAGGATCACGTTCCATTCGAGAGCGCTCTTGTCGGTGGCCGAGCGCTTGGCGATCAGCGTCGCGCGCCGGTCGGCGGGTACGAGCTTGAGCACGGGATCCTCGGCATTCGCGGCTTCGTCAGGAAAGTACACGCGCGTGATCAGATGCTTGAGGAGCCCGCGCATGAACACTGTCACGACGATATGCGGCGCCTGCGGCGCGCCGCCAGGCCCGGGAACACGACCGGGCTTGATCGTCGCGAAGCGGTAGCCTCCTTTCGCATCGGAAAGGCAACGGCCGAAGCCGCGGAAACCCGCTTCGACCGGCTTGTCCTGCGCGTCTTCCGGATGCGCGTATTTGCCCTGCGCATTGGCCTGCCAGATCTCGATGACAGCGTCGTTGACGGGCTTGCCATCGCCGTCGGTGATACGGCCGGAGAGCGTAATCCGTTCCCCGGTCACGCCGGGCGGCGCGAGTTCGACAACCGTAAAAGGTTCGAAGCCGATCTTGACGTACGGACCGACGGTTTGCGATGAGGTGGTGAGCAGACTCATGAAAAGCGGCTCTAGCTGCGCGAGGTTTCCATCGGCGTCGCATCGCGGCCGCGCAGCACGATGTCGTAGCGGTAGGCGAGCGCGATGTCGGGGATCGTCGTCTCCCAGTCGAAGGTGGAGATCATCCGCTGGCGCGCCTTCTCATCCGGGACGCTGTTGTACATGGGATCGTATTCGAGCAGCGGATCGCCGGGAAAATACATCTGCGTCACCAACCGCTGCACCAGTCCGAGCCCGAACAGCGAAAAATGCAAATGCGCCGGCCGCCACGCGTTGTAGTGATTGCGCCAGGGATATGCGCCAGGCTTGACGGTGACGAACCGGTAGCGGCCCTCACCGTTAGTCAGGACGCGGCCGACGCCAGTGAAATTCGGATCGAGCGGCGCGTCGTGATCGTCGACCGCGTGGCGATAGCGCCCCGCGGCATTGGCCTGCCACATCTCGACCAGCGCGTGAGCGACCGGCCGGGCATTCTCGTCGAGGACGCGTCCCGACACGACGATTCGCTCGCCAAGAGGCTCGCCGTCGTGCTGCCGCGTCAGGTCGTTGTCGGTCGGCTTGACATCGTCGTAGCCGAACACCGGTCCGGTCACTTCGGACAGCGTATGCGGCAGGAACACCAGCGGTCGCGTCGGTGCGCGCTTTACGGTCGAGCGATAGCCGGGATACAGATACTCCGGCTGGGTCGTGAAATACGGCCGGCGATAGCCGGTGACGCTGGTCATGATTCGCTCTTCCGTTGCCTTGTTCATCGCTGTCTCGCTCCGTGTCAATGGCCGCGGGTCAAACAAGCTTAATCAGCATGGCGATGCCCTGCCCCACGCCGATGCACATGGTGCACAAGGCGTGGCGGCCGCCCGTTCGTTCAAGCTGATAGAGCGCGGTCGTGACCAGACGCGCGCCCGACGCGCCGAGCGGATGGCCGAGCGCGATCGCGCCGCCGTTCGGATTGACGTACGGCGCGTCGTCGGCGATTCCGTGGTCGCGCAACACCGCCAGCGCTTGCGACGCGAAGGCCTCGTTCAATTCGATGATATCGACGTCGGCGAGCTCGAGGCCGGCCTTGGCGAGCACCTTGCGCATCGCGGGCGCCGGGCCGAAGCCCATGATGCGCGGCGGCACACCCGCCGTCGCCGAAGCGATCACCTGTGCCCTGGGCTTCAAGCCGTACTTTTGCACCGCTTCAGCCGAAGCGAGCAGCAGTGCGCATGCGCCGTCGTTGACGCCCGAGGCATTGCCCGCAGTCACGGTGCCGTCAGGCTTGACCACACCCTTAAGCTTGGCGAGCGCTTCCAGCGTCGTTTCACGCGGGTGCTCGTCGCGGGCGACGATGACAGGATCACCCTTCTTCTGCGGAATCATCACCGGCACGATCTCTTCGGCCAGCCGCCCCGCCGCGACCGCTGCGGCGGTCCGCTGCTGACTGCGCAACGCGAATGCGTCCTGGTCGGCGCGCGAGATCTTGAAGTCGACAGCCACATTCTCGGCTGTCTCTGGCATCGAGTCGATGCCGTACTTCGCTTTCATGAGCGGGTTGACAAAGCGCCAGCCGATGGTCGTGTCCTCGATCTTCGCGCTGCGTGAGAACGCGGACTCGGCCTTCCCCATGACGAACGGCGCGCGCGACATGCTCTCCACGCCGCCGGCGATCATGAGCGCGGCCTCGCCGCTCTTGATCGCGCGCGCCGCGATGCCAATCGCGTCCATGCTCGACCCGCACAGGCGGTTGACGGTCGAGCCGGGCACTTCCTGCGGCAGGCCGGCAAGCAGGAGCGCCATGCGCGCGACGTTGCGATTGTCCTCGCCGGCCTGGTTGGCGCAGCCGTAGACGACGTCGTCGACGGCGCTCCAGTCCACGCCCGGATTGCGCTCGACAAGCGCCCTGATCGGCACCGCGCCGAGATCGTCGGGACGCACCGTCGCAAGGCTGCCGCCGTAACGGCCGAACGGCGTGCGCACGGCGTCGCAAATGAAGGCTTCAGGCATGTTCTCTCCGCGAGGGCGCTGCTTAGAGTCAGGCGGCGACCGCCGCAGGCGCGTCGATGAGCGGCACGCCGGTCAACCGTTGCAGCTCTTCGAACGAGAGCTCCGGCGCCCGCTCGAGGACCTTGAGTCCTCCCGGCGTAACGTCGAGGACCGCCAGATCCGTGAAGATGCGGTTCACGCAGCCGACCCCTGTCAACGGATAACTGCAGCGCGCGACGATCTTCGACTCACCCTTCTTGGTGAGGTGCTCCATCATCACGTAGACGCGCTTCGCGCCGATGGCGAGATCCATCGCGCCGCCGACGGCGGGAATGGCGTCCGGCGCGCCCGTGTGCCAATTGGCGAGATCGCCCGTCACCGACACCTGGAACGCGCCGAGCACACAGAAGTCGAGATGCCCGCCGCGCATCATCGCGAACGAATCGGCATGATGAAAGAACGAGGCGCCGGGCAGCGACGTCACCGGCTGCTTGCCGGCGTTGATGAGGTCGGCGTCCTCGGCACCCTCCTCCGGCGCGGGTCCCATGCCGAGCAGGCCGTTTTCGGTGTGCAGGATGATCTCGCGATCCTTGGGCAAGTGATTCGCCACCATGGTGGGCAGCCCGATGCCGAGATTGACGTAGGCGCCGCTAGGGATATCGCGGCCAACGCGTGCCGCCATCTGGTCACGGGTGAAGCGTTTCATCGCATGCTCCTGCCGGATCGAGGAATCGTATCAGGCCGCGGCGCCCGGAGTCGCCATCAGCTTCGCCGCCGCCGGCACTTCGACCACGCGCTGAACGAAAATTCCCGGTGTGACGACGTTCTCGGGATCGAGATCGCCGAGATTGACGATCTCGCGCACCTGCGCAATCGTGCATTTTGCGGCAGCGGCCATGATCGGGCCGAAATTGCGCGCGGTCTTGCGGTAAACGAGGTTGCCCCAGCGGTCGCCGCGCAGCGCCTTGATGAGCGCGAAGTCGGCGTTAATCGGGTATTCGAGCACATAGTCCCGGCCGTCGATGTGCCGCGTTTCCTTGCCCTCGGCGAGCGGCGTGCCGTAGCCGGTCGGCGTGTAGAACGCGCCGATGCCAGCCCCGGCAGCCCGGATGCGTTCGGCCAGGTTGCCTTGCGGCACCAGCTCAAGCTCGATGTCGCCCGTCTTGTAGAGCCCGTCAAATACCCATGAATCGGTCTGCCGCGGAAAGGAGCAGATGATCTTCTTCACCTGCCGCGCCTTGAGCAGCGCGGCCAGGCCGGTGTCCCCGTTGCCCGCATTGTTGTTGACGATCGTGAGATCTTTCGAGCCTTTCGCGATGAGCGCGTCGATGAGCTCGGAGGGCATGCCCGCGGTTCCAAACCCGCCGATCATGACGGTCGCTCCGTTCGGGATATCAGCAACCGCCGCCGCGGCGGAGGCAATGACTTTGTTGATCATTCTGTCCTCTCAATGCGCCTTCGGGCCCGCACGGGCGCATCCATTTTGTGCAGCATAGTGCTTTTCGTGCGATTATCGGATTATCGTGCGTTCATCGAACACTTTAAGGCCATACACCCGGCAAGTCAAGGGCGATTATCGCTAAGATGTTCGGTTATCGCCCTATAATGTTACCTAAAATAGCTTCTTGCATACCCAAAGGAAACGCTCATGGCCAAGCCCGCATCGACCGCCCGCGTCGCTCGCACCGCCAAACAAACGACGGCGAACATGATCGCGCCGAACGCGCCTGCTGTCACGCCGGCTCTCGAAATCCAAGGCTATGCCGGGGACCCGAACTTCATGGCCTCGCTCGCCCGTGGTCTTGCCGTGATCCGGGCGTTCACGCAGCAGCGACGCCACCTCACCATCGCGCAAGTGAGCCAGCGCACTGCCATTCCACGCGCCGCAGTACGCCGTTGCCTGTACACGCTTTCGATGCTGGGCTATGTCGGCACCGAGGATGGCCGGACGTATGCACTTCGCCCGCGGATCCTCGTGCTGGGACACGCGTATCTCTCCTCCACCCCGCTGGTCTACGCGGTGCAACCGCTACTCGATCAGATCACCAGCCTCCTGCACGAGTCGAGCTCGCTGGCAGTGCTGGAGGGCGACGAAATCCTGTACATCGCGCGCTCCAGCACGACCACGCGCCTGATGTCGATCGACCTCGGCATCGGAAGCCGGCTGCCCGCATACTGCACGTCGATGGGCCGCGTGCTGCTTGCCGGACTTTCCGCAATCGAGCTCGACCTCTATCTTTCG
>DASWDF010000206.1:0-2540 GCA_036395475.1 Casimicrobiaceae bacterium | reverse complement strand
TCGCGTGGGAAGCACGCAGTCGAACATGTCGATTCCGGCGGCGACCGCCTCGACGATGTCCTCGGGCGTGCCCACGCCCATGAGATAGCGCGGCCCGTCCGCAGGGAGCCGCGGCGCGGTGTGGGCGAGGATCCTGCGCTTGTCGCGCATGGGCTCGCCCACCGAGAGCCCGCCGATCGCGTAGCCTTCGAAACCGATGTTCGTCAGACCCGCAAGAGATTCGTCGCGCAGCCGCTCAACCATGCCGCCCTGGACGATACCGAAGAGGGCGTTCGCGTTGCCTTCGTGGGCGCGCTTTGAGCGCTCGGCCCAGCGCAGCGAGAGACGCATCGATTCCCCGTTGTCGCGCTCGCTCGCGGGATAAGGCGTGCATTCGTCGAACACCATGACGATGTCCGCATCCAGCACCCGCTGAATGCGCATCGATTCCTCGGGGGTGAGCAGGAGGCGATCGCCGTTTACCGGCGAAGCGAAGCGCACGCCTTCTTCGGTGATCCTGCGAAGCTCGCCGAGGCTGAACACCTGATAGCCGCCGGAGTCGGTGAGGATGGGTCCGTTCCAGCCGATGAAGCGGTGCAGCCCGCCGTGCGCCGCGATGACCTCGAGCCCGGGCCGCAGCCACAGGTGAAAAGTGTTGCCGAGGACGATGCGCGTGCCGTTCTCGACGAGCTCCGCGGGGCTCACTGCCTTCACCGCGCCGTAGGTGCCGACCGGCATGAACACCGGGGTCTCGACGTTTCCGTGCGCCAGCTCCAAGGTGCCGGCGCGCGCGGCGCCGTCAGTGGTGTTCACGGTGAATTTCATCGAATTCGCGTCGCACTCGCGTCCCCCTCTCTTGGGGAGAAGGGAGGGGTGAGGGACGATCAGAACGGACCTTTCTGCTCGTTTTTCTTGCCTTCGGCTTTCGCCTTCTTGATCTGTGCGTCCGCCTCGTGACCCTTGGGCGTCTTGTTAAGGCGCTTGTCCCATTTCTTTCGCCAGGCCGTACCGTCGAACGTCGGCACCTCCGCGAGTTTGGCGGGATCGCCTTTGATTACACCTGGCCGCTTTGGCAGCTGGTTCAACTTGTCGCGACGCTTCAGAGGCGCTGTGCGCGCACGAATCAGGGGCCTGCTCATCGGAGCATGGCCTCGGAGAGTGGACGCACGTGGTCACGCATGGGCGTATCCCGCAGCGCGTTCAATAGGCGCAGGTCGGCGGTAATGAGGGCGCAGGATTCCTGTATCGCCAGCGCAAGATAGGATGCATCGTAGAAGGTGCGCCGGTAGCGATGCGCAATGCGGACTGTTTCCCGCATGAATCTCGAAATCGGGAAGAGCTTCACCGGTGCCGCCAGCAATTGGTCGAGGATGGCATCCGTCTTCGACAGATCGAGTTCGCCGCGGCCCAGACGCTTCCACACGACGTTTCCGATCTCGGCGTACAGCAAATCCGGCGCGAGCAAAAGATCGCCCCTCGACAGCAGTAAGTCGGCCAGTTCGCTTTCGGGCTCATCGAAGAGCCACTTTGCGGCAATCGAAGCGTCAATGACGAACTTGGTCAAGCGTCGCGGTGCTTGCGGATCAGATCGGTGCTATCGGAAAACTTTCTGCCGCCGAAACTCGCACGGAGTCTCGCGGTCCGCTTTCGAAACTGTTCCATCGCGCGCGTTCGTTCCGCCTCGTCTTCCAAGATGGCTTTGACTTCCCCCTGGAGTGACCGGTGGTTACGCTTGGCACGAGTTTTGAGAGTGTCGACTGCGAGCGCGGTTAGATCGCGTACAAGAACTTGAGGCATTGCCGTCTCCTAGCATTATGATAGCGAAATGCTATCATTATAGAGCGACGATGGCAAGATCCAGATTATTTCCGATCGAGCAGCATCGCGTCGCCGTACGAATAGAAGCGGTAGCGCTCCTCGATGGCATGCGTGTAAGCTCGCCGGATGCTGTCGACCCCCGCGAACGCAGAAACCAGCACGAGGAGCGTGGATCTCGGGAGGTGGAAGTTGGTGATGAGGCGGTCGACGACGCGGAAGTCGAAGCCCGGCGTAATGAAGAGATCGGTCTCCGCGGCGCCTGCGATCGGAATGCCGTGCACGGCGGCGGAGGCTTCGAGGCAGCGCACGGTGGTCGTGCCGACGGCGATGACCTTGCCGCGGCGTTTGCGCGCAGCTTCGATCGCCACGACGGCTGCAGCGGGAATCTCGTAGCGCTCGGCGTGCATGTGGTGCTTCGCGAGATTTTTCACCCGGACCGGCTGAAACGTCCCCGCGCCTACGTGCAGCGTCACGTAAGCGAACGCTACGCCGCGCTGCGCAAGCGACGCCAGGAGCGCCTCGTCGAAGTGCAGGCCCGCGGTCGGCGCCGCAACGGCGCCCGGGGTGCGCGCGTACACCGTTTGATAGCGTTCCTCGTCTTCGCCTCGAGGGGCGCGCGTGATGTAAGGCGGAAGCGGCACGCTCCCGTGGCGCTCGAGCTGCCCGAGGACGGAAGCGCCCTCGGGAAAACTCAGGTGATAGAACTCGCCCACGCGACCGAGCACACGCACGTTCAGTCCGCC
>DASWDF010000205.1:0-10861 GCA_036395475.1 Casimicrobiaceae bacterium | reverse complement strand
GGCCCTGCGACGCGACGGTCGGGGCTGGTGAGGTCGGCGGGCTCGGAGGCGGAGGAGTCGGCGGCGTGACCGCAGGGGCGGCCGGCGCGATGGCAGCGGGCGCGGCCTGCGTTGCCGGCGGCGATTCGCCCGGCGGCGCAGACTTCACGCCACCGCAGCCCGCCAGCATGAGCACGAGGAGGATTGTGCCCATGCGCTGCTGCAATATCTCGCCGACCAGACGCGATACCGACATGTTGTGCTTCGCGGCATAGACGCGCGCCCAGGCGGCGGTCTTCTCGTCGAGGGTGATGGTCAGGGTTTTCATATCCCGCGTAACTACCAAAGACACGAGAATAATGTACCGGATTTCGTGTCATTACGTGGGCTCCCCGGCATTCACCCGCTTCGTTCACTGCCGCCTGCGGGACAGCGTGAAATGAAGACGGCGCCCCGGGCTTCGCGCTGCGCGCTCAACCCAGGCTAGGGCCGTAGCCCGGGATTCCGCTTGCACCGGACCATCGCTATAAGCTGTAGCCCGGGCTGAGCGAAGCGACGCCCTGGTTTCCGCCGCTAAGCCTTGTACGCAATGACTTCGATCTCGACTTTGGCATCGATCATCAGCTTCGCCTGCGTCGTCGATCGCGCCGGCTTGTTCTCTGGAAAGAATTCGGCGTAGACGCGGTTGAATGTCCAGAAGTCACGCGCGTCATCCAGCCACACGGTGGACTTGACGACATCTTTGAGCGCGAATCCGGCGAGCGCGAGCGCCTTTTCGACGTTTTTCAGCGTCTGCCGCGTCTGCGCCTCGATGCCGCCCGGCACGATTTCACCGTTGTCGCCCATCGCGACCTGCCCCGACACGAACACGAACGGCCCGGCCTTGACCGCCGGAGAGAACGGCAGCGGCTGCCCGCCGGCCCCAGTGCGCGTTCCGCCCAGGAATTCGATGCTCATTGGATCCTCCGATGGTGTAGGTCCGAATTCATTCGGACGCGGTAGCAAAAACCTACAAGATGTGCGAATGAATTCGCACCTGCAAGGTTCATGCGCGCAGCGCAAAGCTATGAAACTAAATTACAGTTTAGCCAATTCCTCGGGACATGGCCAGCAGGGCGTCGAGCAGCCCATGCCGATCAAGCTTCCCCTATGGCGAAACTGCTTTTTGTCGCCTCTTGACGCCGTTCCAAAAGAGCGTAGACTCCCCGCCTCGATGTAATTTAATTACACGACCCGCATTCGACAGCGCGCCGTCCGCACCGCACGCCACCGGAGTTTGCCATTTCGCCAAGGAGGAGTAGTCATGTTTCGCACCGGCATCCGCAGCACGCGTTCCATTCAAACAAACCCGATTTTCCGCGCCGGCCTCGCGCTCGTAATCCTGGCAGTAGCGGCAGCGATAGCGCTTACGAGCAACTCCGCGCTCGCCGCACCCCCGAAGGGCGGCGCCGCCAATCTTGCCATGATTGGCGAGCCGCAGACGCTCGACCCCATGGCGTCGACTGCCGACCTGGTCAGCACGATCATGCAGCATGTCTACGAGCCGCTGTATACGTTTGATGCCAACTGGAACGTGGCGCCCATGCTGGCGGAGAGCATGCCGGCCATCTCGAAAGACGGGCTTGTCTACACGATCCCGCTGCGCAAAGGCGTCAAATTCCACAACGGCAAGGAGATGACGTCCGACGACGTCGTCGCGTCGCTGAAGCGCTGGATGGAAATGGCGCCGCGCGGCAAGGCCGTCGCGAAGGAGGTCAAGAGTCTAGAGGCCAAAGGTCCCTACGCTGTGGTGATCACGCTCAACCGGCCCTACGCGCCGCTGCCCGCGCACTTCGCGCTCCCGTCCGGCTTCGCCGTGATCATGGCAAAGGACTCGATCGCCAACCCTCTCACCCAATTCATCGGCACCGGGCCGTACATGTTCAAGGAGCGCAAACCCGATCAGTACGTGCAGATGGTGCGCTTCGACGGATACAGCGCCCGCAAGGAACCGCCGAGCGGGTATGCCGGCAAGCGCGAGGCGCTGCTCGACGAGCTGCGCTTCATTCCGGTGCCCAATGCCAACACGCGCGTCGAGGGAATGCTCTCGGGGCAGTACCAGTTCGCGGATCTCCTGCCGGTCGAATCGTACTCCAGGCTCGAGGGCAATCCGGGGGTGAAAGCCGTGCTCACCTCGCCGTTCGGATTTCCGTACCTGGTGCTGAACACCAAGCAGGGGCCGCTCGCGAATCTCCAGCTGCGCCAGGCCGTGGAGGCTGCGCTCAACAATGCCGACATGATGGGCGCGGGATTCGGCGACCCGAAGTTCTACACCACCGACAGCAGCCACTACGCCAAGAACACGCCGTTCTACTCGACGGTCGGCACCGAGAACTACGGCAAGGGTGACGCCAAGAAGGCGGCGGCGCTCGTCGCGGCCGCCAAATACGACGGCACCCCGATCAAGATTCTCACCAGTCAGCAATACGAGTTCCACTACCGCATGGCGCTGGTGATGGCGGAAAACCTCAAGGCTGCCGGGTTCAAGCCCGAAATGCAGGTCGTGGATTGGGCGACGCTTATCCAACGCCGCAACGATCCCGCGCTGTGGGACATCTACATCACGCATTCCGCCGTGCTGCCCGAGCCCACGCTTACTCCGCCGCAACTCGGCGAGGGCGCGCCCGGCTGGTGGAGCTCGCCCGCCAAGGAGGCCGCACTTTCGGCGTTCAACGCCGAGTCCGACCCGAAGAAGCGCGGCGCGCTATGGGGCAACGTGCAGCAGGTCGTCTTCACCGAAGTGCCTTACATCAAGGTCGGGAATTTCAACAGCCTCACGGCGCGTTCGGCGAAGCTCGACGGGTATGTCGCGATGCCGTGGCCATTCTTCTGGAACACGGGGCTGCAGAAGTGAGCAACGCGCTGGAATTGATTTGCTACCCGTTCGCCCTGAGCCTGTCGAAGGAGAGCCCCCTTGCCCGTTCGCCCTGAGCTTGTCGAAGGGCGAACGAGATGAGCCCGTTCATGGTTCGACAAGCTCACCACGAACGGGCTGAGGCTCACCACGAGCAGACTTATGTCATAGGGAGACCCGGTTGCACACGCACGGCATGACCCGCTATCTCACATCGCGCTTCGCCGGCATGGTGATCGTGATGCTGCTGGTGGCCACGCTCGTGTTTTTCATCACGCGGCTGGCACCCGGCGATCCGGCAGCGGTCATGCTGGGCGATCAGGCGACCGCCGCCGACATCGCGAAGCTGCGCGCGTCCTACGGGCTCGACAAGCCGCTGCCGCTGCAATTCGGCTATTGGCTTAACGAGCTGGCCCACGGCAATCTCGGCCAGTCGATCTTTCTGCAGCGACCGGTGACGCAGGCGCTGCTCGAGCGCGCCGAGCCGACCTTTTTCCTCACCCTGTTTTCGATCATCATCGCGACGCTGATCGGCGTTCCCTGCGGGATCATCGCCGCCGTTTGGCGCGGCAGGACGATCGATCAGATCTTCTCGGGCTTCGCGATGCTCGGCGCGAGCATCCCGAGCTTCTGGTTCGGTCTGATCCTCATGCAGATCTTTGCGGTGAGCCTCGGCTGGTTTCCGGTGGCGGGCTACGGCAATCCCGGTGTGCCGCTGCATGAGCGGCTGCATCACCTGGTGTTGCCGTCGATCGTGCTCGGCGTGGTCAACTCGGCGCTGATCCTCCGCTTCACGCGGGCAAGCATGCTCGACGTCCTCGGCGAGGATCATATCCGCACGGCGCGCGCGAAGGGACTCTCCGAAGCGAGCGTCATCCTGCACCACGCGCTGCGCAACGCGCTGATTCCGGTGCTCACCGTGCTCGGCCTCACCTTCGCGCTCCTGATCGGCGGCGCGATCGTGACCGAAACGGTCTTCGGCCTCCCCGGTGTTGGCAACCTCGTCGTGTCGGCGGTCTTGCGCCGGGACTATCCGGTGATCCAGGGTGCGTTGCTGGTGATCGCCGGACTCTACGTTCTCATCAATCTGGCGATCGACCTCTTGTACCTCGTCGTCGATCCGCGCGTGAAGTACTGAGCCGATGAGCACCGCCATTGCCGCCCCTGTCACCCGAGCGCCGTCGCGCAGCCCGTCGGCGATCCTCGTGGGAAAACTCTTCCGGCGGAAGCTCGTGCTGGCCGGTGCGGCGATCCTGGTGGTCGTCGCGCTGCTCGCGCTCTTCGCGCCCTGGGTCACACCCTACGAGCCGATGGCGATGAAGATCGCCGACCGCATGCAAAGCCCGAGGCTCGCGCACTGGTTCGGCACCGACGAGCTGGGCCGCGACGTATTTTCCCGCGTGGTCTTCGGCGCGCGCTATTCGCTCATGATCGGCGCGTCGGTAGTGCTGATCTCGGTGACGGGCGGCGTGCTTCTGGGGCTCGTCGCGGGATTCTTCCGCCGCCTGGACGGGCCGATCATGCGCTTCGTCGACGCGATGATGTCGTTCCCGGACATCCTGCTCGCGATCGCGCTGGTCGCGGTGCTGGGCGCGTCGATCACCAACGTGATTCTCGCGCTGGCGATCGTCTACACGCCGCGCGTGGCTCGTGTCGTGCGGGCGTCGACGCTGGTCGTCCGCGAGCTGCTGTTCATCGAGGCGGCGCGTGCGCTGGGCGTCTCGACGTGGCGGATTCTCTTCATCCACATCCTGAACAACATCGCTTCGCCCATCCTGGTGCAGGCGACGTTCATCTTCGCCTACGCGGTGCTCGCCGAAGCGGGACTATCGTTCCTCGGCGTCGGCGTTCCGCCCGAACTGCCGACTTGGGGCACGATGATCGCCAGCGGCCAGCAGTTCGCGCACCAGGCGATCTGGCTCGTCGTGTTCCCGGGCATTGCGATCATCCTGTCTGCGCTGTCGCTGCAGATGGTGGGCGACGGCTTCCGCGACCTGCTCGATCCAAAGCTGCGGAAGGCGATGTGAACATGGCGACATCCGCACAGGTCGCCGCCCCGCTGCTGCAGGTCAAGCATCTGCAGACCCATTTCTTCACCGACGCCGGCGTCGTCAAATCGGTCGAGGACGTCTCGTTTTCTCTCAACACCGGCGAGACGCTTGCGGTCGTCGGCGAATCGGGCTCGGGCAAGTCGGTGACGAGCCTGTCGATCATGGGGCTGATTCCGAATCCTCCAGGACGCATCGTCGGCGGCGAGATTCTGTTCCGCACCCGTGAAGGCCGGGTGGTCGATCTCGCGAAGCTGCCCATCAAGGCGCTGCGCAAGCTCCGCGGTCGCGATATCGCGATGATCTTTCAGGAGCCGATGACGAGCCTGGATCCCGTGTTCACGGTCGGCGACCAGATCGCGGAATCCGCGGCGCTGCATCTCGGCATGAGTCGAGCTGCGGCGATGAAGCGCGCGCTGGAGATGCTCGAGCTCGTCGAAATCCCGGCGGCGAAACAACGGCTCAACGAGTATCCGCATCAATTATCGGGCGGGATGCGGCAGCGGGTGATGATTGCGTTGGCGCTCGCGTGCAATCCGTCGCTGCTGATCGCCGACGAGCCGACCACCGCGCTCGACGTCACGATCCAGGCGCAGATCCTGGCGCTCCTCGACAAGCTGCGGCACGAGATCGGCATGGCGGTGCTGTTCATAACCCACAACTTGAGCGTCGTCGCCGAGATCGCCGACCGCGTCGTCGTCATGTACAGCGGACGCGTAGTCGAAGAGGGCGACGTCCACCAGCTGTTCAAACGGCCCCGGCATCCCTACACGCGGGGACTGCTCGAGTGCCTGCCCCGGCGCGCGCTCGACGACGAATCCGCAATGGCGCGGCGGCGACTGAACGCGATTCCCGGTCAGGTCGCGAGTCCGCTCGATCCGCTGCCCGGCTGCGCGTTCGCCCCGCGCTGCGCGCTCGTCTTGCCCGAATGTTCGGCCGCGATGCCGCCGCTTGCGGAGCTCCCCGCAAGCCAGCGCTCGCGCTGCATACGGTGGGAGATGCTGTGACTGCGGCCGCGATCAACAACGAACCCGCGGCGAGCCCGCCGATGTTGTCCGTCCGCGGGCTCAAGAAATATTTCGGCCACGGCGACCGTCCGGTGCGGGCGGTCGACGATGTCAGCTTCGAGATCGCGAAAGGCGAGGTGCTGGGGCTCGTCGGCGAATCGGGCTCGGGCAAGAGCACGATCGGTCGCTCGGTGCTGAAGCTGATCGAGCCGAGCGCCGGGGAAGTATGGTTCGAGGGCTCTGACCTCGCGCCGATGTCCTCGCGTGAAATGCGTCCCTACCGCCGGCGCCTGCAGATCATCTTTCAGGATCCGTACGCGAGCTTGAATCCGCGCCGGCGCGTCGGCGACACGCTGGACGAAGCGATGGCCACGCACGGCCTCCACCGCGGCGCCGCCCGGCGGAAGCGGATCGCGGAGCTCTTGTCGCTCGTGGGTCTCGGCCCCGAGCACGCGCGGCGTTTCCCGCACGAATTCTCGGGCGGGCAGCGGCAACGGATCGGCATCGCCCGCGCGCTGGCCGTCGAGCCGCAATTCATCGTCGCCGACGAGCCAGTGTCGGCGCTCGACGTCTCGATCCAGGCGCAGGTCATCAACCTGCTATCCGACTTGCGCGAGCGCTTCGGCCTCACGATGCTGTTCATCTCGCACGACCTCGACGTCGTCGAATACCTGTGCGACCGCATCGTCGTGCTCTATCTCGGCAAGGTGATGGAGGTCGCGCCGGCGAAGGAGCTGTACAAGGCGCCCAAGCATCCTTACACGGAAGCGCTCCTCGCAGCGTCACCGCGGCCGGACCCGGACGCGCGCCGCGACCGCGTTCTGCTCGAGGGCGATATCCCGAGCCCCGTCGATCCGCCGTCGGGTTGCGTTTTCCGCACCCGTTGTCCGTATGCACTGGACGCGTGCGCCGCCGAAGTGCCCGCATTGCGGGAAGTGGCGTCGGGCCGATTCAAGGCTTGCATCCGTGACGACATTCTCTGACCACAGAGCTTTGCGTAACGAGTTGACACCACAGTCGTCGCCCCGGCGAAGGCCGGGGCCCAAGTTCGGTGTTGCGACGACGTATCAACTTGGATCCCGGCCTGCGCCGGGATGACTTAAGGATTAATGCGCACGGCGTACTGGTGACGACCCCATGATGAACCTCGACCCCATCCTCTCCGAAACACTCGACGCATCGACCAAGGGCTATCCGCTTTCGAGCCCGGCGCTGCCGATCTCCGCCCTCGGCGCGCAGCGTTGGAGCGTACTCGCGGGCGACTTGCCGCTGCCGCTGGCGGTGATCCGCGATTCGGCGCTCGCGCATAATCATGCCTGGATGCGCGACTTCACCGCGTCGACCGGCGTGCTGCTGGCGCCGCACGGCAAGACGACGATGGCGCCGCAGATCTTCGCGCAACAGCTTGCCGCGGGCGCCTGGGGAATCACGGTGGCCAACGTGCAGCAGCTCGGCGTCTGCGTGCGCTTCGGCGTGCGTCGCGTGATCATGGCCAATCAACTGCTCGGTGCGGCCGAGGTGAGAACGGTAATCCGCTTGCGGGAAGAGCATCCCGACCTCGAATTCCATTTCCTCATCGATTCGCAGGCGCAACTTGCATCGATCGAACATCTCGCCGGACCGGTAGGTGCGAATTCATTCGCACGCATCCAGCCGATGTCGCGCAAGCTCACGGCGCTGGTCGAGCTGGGCGTACCGGAAGGCCGCACCGGCGCGAGAACGTTCGACGAGGCGCTCGCCGTGGCGCGCGCCGTCGCGGCGAGCAAGGCCGTCGCGCTGTCGGGCATCGAATGCTACGAAGGGCTGCAGGTCACGGGCGACTCGGCTCGCGACGAAATAGTCGTCGACGGACTGATGCGGCGCGTGCACGACGTTGCGCTTGCCTGCGACCGGGAGGGACTCTTCGCCGGTCCGGCGATTATCCTCAGCGCGGGCGGCTCGGCCGCGTTCGACATCGTCGCGCGCGATTTGCCGATGCAGCTATCCAAGCCCGTGCTGACGATCCTGCGCAGCGGCTGTTATGTCACGCACGATTCAGGTTTCTACAACCGCATGCTGGAAGGCGTGAAAGCGCGCAGCGGCGCCGCCTGGCAATCGCGCCCCGGACTGCAACCCGCGCTCGAAGTCTGGTCGCGGGTGCAATCCTGTCCCGAGCCGGGATTGGCGATCCTCACCATGGGTAAGCGCGACGCGTCGTTCGACCTCGAGATGCCGATCGCCAGCAAACGCTATCGCCCGGGAACCGACGTCGCGCCGCAGAGCGTGCTGGCATCGTGGAAGATCGCCAACATGAACGATCAGCACGCCTATTTGCGTTTCTCCATCGACGCCGACGCGGCGCCGCAGGTCGGCGATCTCGTCGGCTGCGGCATCTCGCATCCGTGCACGACGTTCGACAAATGGCGCGCGCTCTTCACCGTCGACGACGACTATCGCGTCACGGGCGCGATCCGCACTTTTTTCTGACATTGCCGCCCGCGAGCCGCATGACCCGACGCCGCAACAAGCTCCATCGGCCCGTGGGCGATCTCCTGCTCGCGATGCGCGAGCGCGCCGGCACGCTGTCGCAGGGCCAGCGGCAGGTCGCGGCGATCATGCTCGCCGATCCGGATTTCGCGCTGCGCGCCAACGTCGACGCGCTCGCCCGCCGCGCGAAGGTCAGCCCACCGACGATCGTCCGCTTCTGCCGTGCGTTGGGCTTTGCGGGCTTGCGCGAATTCAAGCTGAATCTCGCGCAGAGCCTTGCCGTCGGGACATCGACGCTGCATCGCGCGGTCGTGCCTGGCGACAACATGCAGACCGTGACGCACAAGGTACTGCAGGGCGCGGCGAGCGCGCTCGCGAACCTCGAGCAGCACATTTCGCCGGAGGACATCGAGCGCGCGGTCACGCGGATCGCGAAGGCGCGGCGGGTCGACTGCTACGCCGTCGGCAATACGTCGATGTTCATGGCGAGCGACGCGCAGGCGCGCTTCTCCCGGCTCGGCCTCGTGTCGAATTTCTATTTCGACGCGCATCTGCAGCTCGTCTCCGCCGCGACGATGAACAAGCACGACGTCGCGTTGGCGATCTCGCATATCGGACGGATGCCGTTCCTCCTGGAAACGGTCGACGTCGCGAAGGAGCAGGGCGCGATGATCATCGCCATCACACGTCCTGATACGCCGCTTGCCGAGCGGGCCGACATCGTCCTGCCGGTCGTCGTTCCGGCCGACCCTTCCATGCGCGTCGGCACCGAGGCGTACCTCGCACAAATGGCGTATGTGGAAATACTCATGGTCGGCACGGGCTTGCGCCGCGGCCCGCCGGCATTGCGGCAATTGAAGCGCGTGCGACAGGTACTGCAGGAGCGAGGTGTCGATAGCGAGACCCATCCGGTCCTGGAGCGCGCGTGGTCCAACGGCGAGGTGCAGCCGTCATGAGCGCGCGTAACCATCGCGCACTGGTCCTCAAGGGTGGCACGGTCGTCGACGGCACCGGCGCGGCGCGCTTCGTCGCCGACCTGCGCATCGAAGGCGAGCGCATAGCCGCTGTCGGCGCGAACTTGACGACGCAGGACGCCGACGTGCAGGACGTCGCCGGAAAGATCGTGGCGCCGGGCTTCATCGACGTGCATACGCACGACGACCAGATCGTAGTGGCCGCGCCGCAGATGCTGCCGAAGATCAGTCAGGGTGTGACCACCGTCGTCATCGGCAATTGCGGCATCAGCCTGGCGCCGCTCGTGCATGCCGATGCGCCGCCGCCGCTCAACCTGCTGGGCGGCGACAAGTACGTCTATCCCACGATGGCCGCCTATGTCGCCGCGGTCGAGAAAGCGCGGCCTGCGGTCAACGTCGCGGCGCTGGTCGGCCATTCGACGTTGCGGGTGGCGGCGATGGACGATCCTTACCGTCCCGCCACGCCGGCCGAGCAATCGCGGATGGTCGAGCTGCTGCGCGAAGGCATGGACGCAGGCGCGACCGGGTTGAGCTCGGGGGTGTTCTATGCGCCCGGTGCCGCCGCCGACATCGACGAGCTCGCGCTGCTCGCGCGCGTTGCCGGCGACGCCGGCGGCGTATACACGACGCACATCCGCGACGAGTCCGACAAGGTGATCGACTCGCTCGACGAAGCATTCGCCACCGGACGGCGGGGCAGCGTGCCGGTCGTCGTCTCGCATCACAAATGCGCGGGGCCGCGGAACTGGGGCCGCACCGTGCAGACGCTCGCGCACATCGACGCCGCGCGCACGTCGCAGCCGATCGCGCTCGACATGTATCCCTACATCGCCGGCTCGACGGTGCTGCGCAAGCAAATGGTCGACGGCATCATCGAGATCATGGTCACGTGGTCGACACCGCACCCGGAGATGGCGGGGCAGATGCTCGCGGACATCGCGGCCGAATGGAATTGCACGCAGCAGGAGGCGTGCGAGAAGCTGCAGCCGGGCGGCGCCTGCTATTTCCAGATGCGCGAGGACGATGTGCAGCGCGTGCTCAAGTATCCGGCGACCATGATCGGCTCCGACGGCCTGCCGCACGATACGCATCCGCATCCACGGCTATGGGGAACGTTTCCTCGCGTGCTGGGACATTACAGCCGCGAGCTGGGATTGTTTTCGCTCGAGACCGCGGTGCACAAGATGAGCGGCCTCTCCGCGCGCAATTTCAAGCTCGAGGATCGCGGCGAAATCCGGGAGGGCGCGTATGCCGACCTCGTCGTGTTCGACGCGGCCACCGTCAAGGACGTCGCAACCTTCGAGCAGCCGAAAGCGGTTTCGTTGGGGATCGAGTGCGTGCTGGTGAATGGCGGGATCGCGTATCGCTCCGGTCAGGACGAGATCGGGCGCAACGGGCGGTTTCTCCGCCGGCGCAAACAACGTGGCGGTGCGTAGCCCGGGCTGAGCGCAGCGATGCCCGGGACTCGCGTCGACTCGATGCGCCGCCCCGGGC
>DASWDF010000204.1:0-19668 GCA_036395475.1 Casimicrobiaceae bacterium | reverse complement strand
CCGCTCGACCCCGAGGACCTCCATGATCTGGGCCTGTGGCACTTGGCGATCCAGTGCCGCCAGAATGTGTGCGCGATTAACCTCGCGCGAATGGTGCAGCCCCTTAGCGCGTACTTCTTCCACCGTCTGTTTATCCTTGCGAGATAGCCGCAGTTCGGTTTGGCGCATGTCGATCCCTCCTTGCACGAGATGAACATAACGCCATTATACGCATGTTGCGTTATTTATAAGTGACTGTACTAGGGGGACGAGTCGATTAGGCGCGCGCGTCCGCCCCTTGATGGTCGCAGTTCGACCCGTTGCAGCCTGTCGTCAAGCGGCGCACGTTCGACAACCCCGCTCATCGGCCGCGTCGTCGTCATCGACTTACCTAACGCAGTAGCAATGTCCTACAGGGCGGTGGCGCACGGACTGATGCCCGCCGGCCCGAACTGCGGCGTAAAAGAGGTTGCTCGGATGGCGGGCACCTCGCCCGCCAGTGTCTAGGAGACTCTCACCATGAGCAACCTCTGCATCTCTTCCAGCAAGGTCGCGGGAACCGCGGTCTACAACGCAAACGGCGACAAGCTCGGCTCGATCGACGACCTAATCATCGACAAGCTCTCGGGCCAAGTGCGCTATGCGGCGCTTGAGTTCGGTGGCTTTCTCGGCGTAGGCACGGATCGCTACCCGATCCCGTGGAGCATGCTGAAGTACGACACCGGTCTCGAAGGCTACGTCGTACCGCTCCAGAAGGAGCAACTCGAAAAGGCTCCGCGCTATGCGCAGACTAGCATGCCCGAGTACACCGACGACTACGGCCGCAAGGTCTACGACTACTACGGCGTTCCTTGGTGATAGCCGACCCGAAACGACCTTCGCTCGTCGCTTACCCGCCGGCCAATCGTGCGAGGCCGACGCGCACTCCGGTTCCTTCCTATGGTTTGTCGAGCGCGCTTCGATACTCGGCGCTTCGAGTCTAGCGATTGGTGCAGATGGATAGGTAGAGACTGCACTCGACAGCCTTGAGCCATTGCTCCAGGCGCTCGGCAAACCGACAGGCTGCGATCGTGCGCGCGAATCGGGGAACCCGAAGCGCAGAGTGCTCCGACTTCGCCAAGTACGAAGCGGTCGCCGGCAGACGGCATGCCGCTCGGCTACTCTCCGGGCGGCCGGTAGGCGACGGTCTGCGCACGGCCAAGCGCATCCAGAGTCTCCTCGACTGTGAGCAGCGACGTCGTCTCGATTTTCGACAACGCGCCACCGCCGCCGATCGCGATCGCGACTGCGGCCATCGAGACGTCGGTCGCAAACTGGATTGCGGCGGCCCATCTGAAGCCGGAGCAGTTCCTTTGGGCACACCAAACTCGAAAGCACAGTCAGGTATCTCGGCATCGAGGTTGACGTTATCCCGAGGCAACTTCGGAACCAAGGATTTGAGATCCTGTCTCTCGAAGTATGGGTAATGATGCCGCGCATTCAAACAGAAGGATTCGCCATGACTTACGTGCATCGTCTTCTAATCGTATTTGCAGCGGCATTCAGTCTAGCTGCACTGGGCCCGTTGGCTCTTGCACAGGAAAAGGGCAAGTCGGACAAAGGCGGCGGACCCGATCAGATGCAATCCGACAAGGGGGCCGCGAAAGGGAAGGCCGACAAGGGCGGTCACGATAAGGTCAAGCCCGTCAAGGGCAATCACCACAACGGCAAGGATCTGCTGGGCGACAAGATCAAGACGAACGGCCATCACGTCATTGACAAAAAGGGCGATTACACGGCTGCAGTCGATGTCCAGGGCGGCAAGATCGCCGGCATGAAGGTGACCCATGCCACGAAGGGTGATATACCGGTCACGAAATACAAGACGACAAAGAAGATGGCCCAGGCCAGGGGGCTGAAGCTTGCCGCGTTCGTTCCTGTTCAGGCGATTTACCTTGGAACGACGTACATCGGTTACGCTTACGTCGACGAGTTCGGTAACGAGGAAATCTACTGGTATCCATACGACATGATTCTCGACGGCGACACCGGCGCGGTGGAGTACGTGCCTGTGTACTGACGACCACGGCCCGACGTCGAGCGCAAGACGGGCAGCTTGCAAGCTGCCCTTATCGATTCGGCCACCGTACTCCGCAATCCTTGGGTCGCCTCAAGTGCGGAGGCGTGATACTGATCATCGCCTACATCACCGAGCCAGCGGTGGTGTGGGCGAGAGTGTCCGTTGACGGGAGAGCTTGAGCTACTGCTTTACGCCGATACGTACTTCAGCTTCGGGTCGATCGCGCACTGTCGCATTTTTGGAAAGCGGCCGGTCGGTTGTAATCTTGCTCACATCGCCGGTAGAAATCCGCCAGTGGCCGCTTTCAAGATTTTCTCGACGAATTCAGCAAACGGCAGCTTACAAAGTATACCGGCCAGTCGACCAGAAAATCGCCACAGGCAGGTGTGGGTCGATAGCGCCGTCGAATGGCCGCTTTGCAGCGAACGCCGGAAAAGGCGGCCAAACGCAGATATGGGAACCGAGCGCCCCCGACTCGCAACATAATGCGTATTCTGTTGCGAGTTGCCGCTTAGCCGTCGCCGAGCGAAGGAACCGCTGCGAAGGGCCGCCCACGACCCGAACCCGTCACGCGCTTCCCTCAAACGCGGAGTCAGTGGCACGTCGCGGCAACTCGGCGCCGCAGAATGCACCAGGGCGATGGGTCGTTAGCTGCCGCTCAACATTCTCAGAGACGGCCGTTCGTGGCTCGGTCCGGCGATTTATGGGCGGGGTGCAAGCTTGGTACGGAATGCCGGGCAAGGGCCATTTCCGGGGCTTGATGCGGTCAGTTAGCCAACAACGCAGAATCGGATCAAACTAAAGTCGAATTGGATCTGCATCCATCGGAGGTCAACGATGAGCCACGCGTCAATGCTGAAAGCCAGACGGCAGCACCAAAGAACCAAGAAACGTCTCCATGTCGAAGCCAAGCAGGCCAAACGGCTGGCGAAGCAGGCATTGGCAGGGCCGGTCGTGAAGAAGGAGAAGGTGAAAAAGGAAAGAGTGAAGCCGGAAAGGGTCAAGACGGAAAAGGTGGAAAAGGTCAAGCTGACGAAGGAGGAGCTTGGCAGGCAAGACGCGAAGAAGAGCAATACGGGCGCCAAGAAAAAAGGCTCATCCTAAGTCGTTCTCGACCCGGAATCAGGTCGGCTTATTGCGTTGAATCGCGCCGCGCTGCTTGTGTGAAGCCGCGGACAATGCGTTGCCGCCTGTGCGTATTACTTGACGAGGCTTGTTGAATCAGGATCAAGCGCGTCCGTCTCCTCTTGGCCGGACTCGGCCTGATCGTCGACGGTCCAGTTCGACCCAAAGCAGCCCCCATCCCATCCACGAGCCAACGGACCGCGCTTCCACCTTTGCGAGCGTACACGCTTCCGATCAAGTTTCAGGGCGGTCGGGCGATCGCAGTCTTGGGCCGCGCCGGGAATTTATGTCGTCACATAGAGCGGTACGCAGACTGCTGAATGCGTCAACAACGCGAGAATGCCACTTTGGCGTATCACCGGCGAATGTGGCGTCGTCGAGCGAGGTTCGGGCATCGAAAAACTCTTGTCTGGCCTCCTCGCTGAGAACTATTCCGCCTTCGCGGTAATACCAACCAGTGAGTTGCTCCGCCAAGGCATTCGCAGCATCAGGCGTGAGCGCATGTACACGGCGACGCGACGTGCTCTCAGTCAATGCCCAAAGTTTCCTATACTCGCGCAGGCGTTCGTCGAGCAACTTGGTTTCGTAAGCGCCGACCCACAACTTCATATCTTCGACGATGTGATCCAGCCGCTTCGTTTTCACCGTTACCCATGCCGCAACTCCAGCAGAAATAAGAACGCCGATAATCCCAAGAACTGCCCCCAAGATTTGCTTGTCCATCGCCGCCCTCGCCCAAGTTACCGTCGTACGTTATCGCGTTCTAAGTCCGGCGCGGCACTGTACCTCAATGGCAAGGCGCAGTTAGGCACGTTGAGCGTTTCAGATGGGCGCAATCGCATCGGGACAGTGTCCCTCCCGAAAACCCGTCGTGCTGTCGGAACTTGCCGCGCGCTTCAGTGCAACCGGTCGGCGCTACCGTGACACTGTTTGAACTTCTTACCCGATCCACAGGGGCAGGGCTCGTTGCGCCCGATCTTGTTCGGATTTCGGATCGGCTCACGGCGCACGACGTCAGGCAGTGTGCCGCCTGCGATTTGCTCGCGGCGCTGTTCAAGCCAGAAAGCATGGATCTTTTGAACCGTCCCTGCCAAGCCGGCGGCCAGGGCCTTGTGCTCGTCCAGAGACAAGTTTTTCTTCTTCAGAGCCTCCCAACCATCCTCTGTCCCGTAGAGCGCGATGGTCGACATCCAGTCCGGCTTGCCAATGACTACCGGAAGCCAGCCGTCGGAATCAAGCTGCAACCCCTTCATGAAGCCTGAACACCACTCATCGATCATCGGGATGGGATCCCCGTCGTTCGGATTTTCCATGAGCAGCGGTTCATAGTGCTCTGGTGCTTGCTGCAGCGTCTCGGCGATTTCGTTCATGTGGCGCATTAAGAGACCAACAATACGCTGCGCCTGAGCCTGATCCTTGAACTCTGGGGTGTCTTTGCCGCTCTCCATGTCCCACACCCAGCGCAACCATTCGCTAGGCATAATGGTCTTGGGGCCGCACACGATCGCCGTCAAAAAACCGTCCAGGGTTGAGATGTCCATTGACTTCTCAACCCCTCCTGCATCCAGCAGGAACTGGTCCAGTTCCTCCACTTCCTCGTTGGTCAATGGGCCTGGACTAAGCATATTGGTAGCGGCTTAGGGGTTATTGGCATACTCGTCGGGCATGCATTTATCGGTTTTCCGGGCCCACACGCAGCGCGAACCGGTACCGCTTGAGCGGGGTCTGCCCGAAAACTCTAGGTCGCATACAGCCGATTCCCCGGCAACTCGCATCGACCTTCTCGTCGGTCTCGATCCACCGTGCACGCGCCGTGTTGAACTTTGCCATCGTTCCAGCGAAAGCTATCTCGAAAAACGCGTAGCCCCCTGTCCTGTGGAGCCATTACGGCGACAAGCATCGCGGCATGTGCCTCGGTTTTGATGTTCGGGATGACGGAATATTCCGTTTGCAAATGGTTAGTGACTGTAGTAAACAAGAGTGGCCGCTGAAGGTTGAGACGTAGCGTAAATGACGTGCGCCACCCGTTCGGCGTGGTGCGTTGTCCGCACACCGTTTCCAGCTGTTCGCCTTCGCGCTTACGCCGGTGCAGCGGGCATGCGGTGCGCCGCGTTCTAGGACGCGCTCGCTGGCGATTCTTATTCGAAGTTTTCGATGAGGGAGGCATGAATGGCGACTCGACGGTCCTCACAGCCGATACGCCTCGCCGCGTTGACGTTCGATCCGCTGAAGCAAATGCCTCTCGTGGCGCAGGCACGGCAGCCGGATGCAGGCGCGGGGCCGCCAACGCATCGGACCATTGTTCAATTCAAGGCGCCGTTGAAGCGCCGCGATCGCGCTCGACTGCAGAGCGAATACGGGCTCCGGCTGCGTGACTACATTCCGGAAAGAGCCTATCTCGAACTCGTAACACCTGCGGTGCTCGAAAGGCTTCGGCGTGATCCGCTGTTTCGTGCCGCCGTTCCCTATCACGCAGAGTTCAAGATCCAACCCGGTATCGGCCAACGCCAATTCAAGACCGAGGAACGGCGCAAGGTCGCGGGCCTTTGGCTCACCTGCGTGCTGTTCGCCGACAGCGACCCGAAGCGCGTTTTAGACGTGCTCGCAAACCTCGGCGCGCGCTCGATCGTCGTCGTCGATGATCGGCCGCTTGGCGGCGTGCCGAAGATCAAGTTCATCGTCGACGGGCGCGATGTCCTTCCGAAGATCGCGGCGCTGCCCGAGGTGCAGGTGATCGAGGAGGTACCCGAGCAGAAGGACGACAACGTCAACACGGCGGGAACGGACCAATCAGGCACGCCGGGCACGCCCAGCATCTGGAACCAGGGTCTGCACGGCGAGGGCCAGATCATCGGCATGATCGATTCGAGTCCGCTCGACATCAACCATTGCTTCTTTCAGGACCCCGTCAACAACGCGCCCGGCTTCGCTCACCGCAAGGTCGTGCAGATCCGCAATGCGGCGGGCCGCACACCGGTCGAGCACGGGACGTTCGTAGCCGGGTGCGCAGCGGGCGACGATTTCAACAACCCCGGCGCGCATGCGCGGCGTGGCGGCGCGTGGGCGGCCCGCCTGGTATCGGGCGTACGCGCGGATGTCGCTTCCAACAGCCTGCTTTCGGAGTTGAGCGAAGCGGCGGCGATGGGCGCCACGATCCACACGAATAGCTGGCACGACGACACTGCGGGCAACGGTAATCCGGCGACATACAACCAGAATGCCGCCGACGCCGACACGTTCATGTGGAACAACGAGGATCACCTGATTCTCGGCTCCGCCGGCAACGTCGGCGAAGAGCAGGGACCGCCCGGAACGGCGAAGAATGCGATCTGCGTGTGCGCCGCGTCGGCCGATCCCAACGAGATGAACTTCGGCGACGGCAACACCGGACCCACCGCCGACGGCCGTCGCAAGCCCGATCTCACCGGCGTGGGCTGCGGCATTACATCTTCGGCGGTGAGCACCGCGTGCGGAACCATCGCGCGCGGTTGCGCCACCAGCTGGGCGACGCCCCACATGGCCGCGTGTGCGGCGCTCGCGCGCCAGTACTACACCGAAGGTTTCTATCCGACGGGCACGGCGCAGCCGCATCACGCGTTCACGCCGTCGGGCGCGTTGCTGAAGGCGACGCTGGTCAATGGCACGATCGACATGACCGGCATCGCCGGGTACCCGAGCGACCTCGAGGGCTGGGGGCTGATCCGACTCGAAAACGCGCTGTGGTTTCCGGGTAGCGCGCGCCGGACTCAGATCGTCGATACGCGTAATGCGGACGGCCTCAACACCGGCGACATTCGCGAGCACCACATCGACGTCGCAAGCGGTACGCAAGAACTGCGCGTGACGCTCGCGTGGTCCGATGCCCCCGGCGCCGCCAGCAGCGCCACGCCGGTCGTGAACGACCTCGATCTCGAAGTCGTGTCGCCGGGTGGTGCGCAGACGTTCCTCGGCAACGTGTTCGCGGGCGGCGTGTCAGTGACCGGCGGCGCTGCGGACGCGCTGAACAACGTCGAAATGGTGGTCGTCAACAATCCTGCGGTGGGCGACTGGACCGTGCGCGTTCGTGCGACGGCGGTCAACGTCGGCAATCCTGGCCAGGGATACGCGCTCGTCGCGTCGGGCGATTTAGTCGCGCCGCCGATCTCCACCGGCGTGCAGGACACGCTCGTCGTCCGCGTTCGATTCGCCGACATCGCATTCGAGCCGTCGCTGCCGAACTTGCAGGCTACGATGACGGAAGTCGCCGACTACATCGACGAAGTGAGCTACGGACAGGCCACCGTCGTGCCGGCGTATCGAGGCGTAATCGATCTCGATCACAACAAGGACTACTACTACCATCCCGACCGCAATCTGCTGATCGAGCTGACCGAGGAAGTTGTCGCGAAGCTCGTCGCGGCCGAGGCGAACGTGCTCGACACGGTCGAGCGGCTGATCGTCGTCACGAACGACGTCAATTTCACCGGGGATTGGGCGACGACGGGCCCGTGGCCGTACGACATGCCCGGCGGCTTCACGCGGCCGATCTCGGTGTCGATTCAGTCGTACGCGAACTCGTCCGCGCGCTTCACTCACGGATTGCTTCACCAGTTCGGCGCCGTCGACCTCTATGCGCACGAGGGCGTCGTCTTCCCGCGGCCGTACGTCGACGAGTGGGACAACATGGCTGGCCTCTTTAACAACGTGCATCCGCTCGTCTGGTCGAAAGAGCGCGCCGGCTGGCTCACCGCACACGGCGACACGATCGAATACATCCCGCGGCCGGCGCCGGGGGTGAGCTATGCGGGACTGAACCCGATCCCGATCGCGTTCAACCCGTCGACGGTCGTCAACCGCAAGGCCGTCGCGATCGGCTTAAGCCAAGGAGCGGCAACGCTCGCCACCGAGAACGCCTTCTATTTCGTCGAAGCGCGCAGCAATGCGGCAGGCACGTACGACAGCAGCCTGCCGGGAACCGGTGTGCTCGTCTATTACGTGAACGAGCTCGTTCCCCAAGGCGAGGGGCCGGTGATCGTGCGTGACAAGAATCTGCTGACCACCACGCTCGGCGATGCGTTCTTCACCGTCGGCGACACGACAACGATTCCAGGCACCGGCATCACGCTCACGGTGCTGGCGGGCACCGCCGGCGGCGCGTTCGACATTCAGGTCGACTACACGGCGCCAGTCACCGACTACAACGTGTCCATCACTCGCGGCGACACCATCGACGGCGAGTTCTACAGCTATTTCAGTCCCGACATTTGGGTCGATTCGCCGAAGAACGGTTTCAATCTCGGCGGTGGGCCGCCGCCGAATGACCAGACGGAAAAGCCGGTTGCGGCGCTGGTGAATCGGATCTACGCGCGTGTGCACAACGCCGGTCCCGCGACCGCATTCGATTTCGACGTTCGATTCCGGATTTCGGAGCCCTATCACACCGTCGGCGGCGACGCCGATTTCAACAAGTTCGTCGGCATCAAGCACATCGACAGCCTGGCCTCCGGCACCGACGCAATCGTTTTCGCGGAATGGACGCCGGTCACCGCCGACGAGCCGCACGCCTGCGTCAAGGTCGACCTGATCAACCTCGTCGGCACCGACACCAACGAGTTCGACAACTGGGCGCAGGAGAACCTGCACATTGTCGCGAGCGTTACCAGCAGCCCGTTTCATCCGGTCACCTACAGTTATAACCTCACCAATCCGTACGACCGCGAGGCGCTCTTCTATTTCCGTGCCGAAGGCGCGCCGAAGGGATGGAAGGTCGAGCTCAATCCACGCAAGATCCGGCTCAAGCCCGGCGAGCGAATCGTCGGGGAAGCAACGGTGACGCCTCCGGAAAAGGCGAAGCTGTGCACGAGCGAGCGCATCCAGATCACGAGCTGGACCGCGCGCGGCGATACGCTCGTCAACGTCGGTGGCGCAGTGTTGCAGGTCGATCTACGGCGTCCCGTTGCGATCACGCTGGACGCCGACGCCGGACGCTGCGACAACAAGGATTGGGAAACGCTCCTTCGCGAGGCGAAGAAGCGGGGCGAAATTCTCGATCCGGACTCCGCTCGCAAGCACTGCGGCCGCATGGTGGTGCGCGGTTGCACGCAGCCGCCGCAGCCGAATCAGCAAATCACGTTGAAGTACGTCGACCCGCTCGGAAACGTGACGTACCACCAGGTAACGACCGATGCGAACGGCTGCTACGAGGACATCTTCGTGAGCGTCGTCGGCGGCACGTGGCAGGTGACCGCGGAGTATCCGGGCGGACGCTGCGAGGCGCCGGGCACCTCGCGTCCGGTCACCGTGTGCTGGTGCCATCCGTAAGCCCGCAGCGCGCGCTGCAATTGTCATTCGATGCGCTGAAGGTCATCAATGGAAGTCGAACGCGACCGGCTCAAGCTGCGTGACGATCCGAAGCTGATTTCACCGCCATCGCTTGATCCCGCGTGGCAGTGCGGAACGGCCGTCGTCGTGCGCGGTTACATCGCCGGCGCGAAGCTCGATGTCGAGCTCGACGGCGCGGTCGTCGTCGTAGGCTTCGCCGGCGGATTTCCGGTGCCCAACGGCGCGCTCGTGCCGCTGCCCGCTCCGCTGGTCGCGGGTCAACAGATCCGGGCACGGCAGAAGTTCGGTGGTGCAACCAGCCCCTGGTCTGCGCCGATCACGGCGCGCGATCACACGGCGGAATTTCCCGCCGGACCGCCGCGGCCGCAGATCAATCCGGCGCCGGTTTATGACTGCGGCAGTCGCACCGGCGTCGGGAACCTGCTCGTCGGCTCGGACGTATGGATCACCGCGGATGCGGTCGAGGTTGGTCGCGTCAACGGCGCCGCGTCGCAACAGGGCGTCAACGTCGCGCCACCGTACACGCTTGGGCAGTCCGTCGTCGCGTGGTCGTCGCTGTGCAAGGATCCGAGCCCGCCGTCGGCGGTTGAGATCGCGCAGCCGGCCCCGGCTCCGATGCCGGTTCTCGGCTTTCTGCCGATCTATGACGGCGGTCAGCAGCTCACGATCACCAACGTCGTCAACGGCGCGCGCATTACGCTCAGCCGCAACGGCATCGTGCAGTTCACGTTCGCTTCTTGGGGCTACCAGCATCTTGTTGGTCTGAATCCGCCGTTTAGCACGGGCGAAACGTTCTCCGCGACGCAGCAGCTTTGCGCGGGCGATCCGCCGAGCGACGAAGGAACGACGACCGTGCTGCCGTGTTCCTCACTCCCTGCACCGGGCGTCGAGCCGGTCCAGGCCGGCGACACGAGCGTGACGCTCACGTCGTTCGTATCCGACGCACAGATCAAGGTGTTCGTCAACGGCGTCAAGAAGGGCGACGGCAGCGGGCCGGTCGTCCAGCTCACGCAGCCGGTTGCAGGCGGCGACACCATCGACGTGCTGCAGGTTCTCGGTACCTGCGTGGGTCACACGGTGCAGGAGCTCACCGTGTTGTGCGTCGCTCCACCGCTGGGCTTCGATCCGTCGGCGCTCGATCTCTTTCCGGTGGGTACGACAACCTACGATGCAGGACCGCTGACAGTCACGAGCGGACATTCGCAGGATGTGGCCGGAACGATCTACTACCCGGCCGATGCCGACGGTGCGCAGACGCCGTTCAACACGCGACTCGCGAACCTCGGCCGCGTTCCGATCGCGGTGCTTGTCCACGGCCGACACGGTGGCACGACGAGCCACCTCGGTTACGACTATCTGCAGCAGCAACTCGCGCGGATGGGCATCGTCGCGGTGTCGGTCGACTGCAACGCGTCCGATCAGTGGGGCGGCTGGGCCGACAACATCCGCGATCGCGCCGACCTCGTCATTGCATCCATCGCGCATTTGCAGTCGCTCGATGCTGGAGGCGATCCGATCTTCGGCGGTCGAATCGACTTCGCAAGGCTCGCATTGATGGGGCACTCGCGCGGCGGCGATGCGGTCGTACTCGTGCCCGAGATCATCGCGCTCGCCGGCGTTACGATCCAAGGCGTGATTTCGCTCGGGCCGGTGAATTCCGGCGCCTCCACCGGCCAGCCAAAAGGCCACGCCTTCATGGCGATCCTGCCGGCATCCGACGGTGACGTCGTTGACAACAACGGAGCGCAGTTCTACGACGCCGCCGATCCTTCGCCGTTCAAGTGTCAGCTCTACGTCCACCACGCGAACCACAACTTCTTCAACCGCGAATGGACCAACGACGACACGAATGGCGGATTGCCGATCATGGCGCGCACCGACCACGAGCGGATTCTTTCCGCTTACGGCTGCGCGTTCTTCCGCGCGGTGCTGCTCGGCCACAACACCATCGGATTCCTCGATGGAACGCTGCGTCCTCCCGGCGTACTCTCGGGCAACATCCATATCTCGTTCAAGAAGCGCGACCAGGTCACAGTTGACGATCACGAGGATGGCAACGGCATTGGCACGAACTCGATGAACGCGCCGACCGCGCAGTCGGGCGGCCTCACTGCGGACGAGCATCCGTTCGCGCAAGGCGCTGCGGGACGCTTCAACGACAGCTTTTTCGGCAATACGATCGGAATGGTCGCGCAATCAGAGGGCAAGGCCGGTACGTTCCGTTCCGAGTTCGACAAGAAGCGCGATCTACGCAAGTTGCAGATATGGATTCGTGCCGCCGAGGTCTACAACGGAACAACGGTGCCGGCGAATGCGACCGGGTTCTTGTTAGGACTCGAGGATGCAAACGGCACGGTCGCATGGGTAGACTCTGACGGCGTCGGCGGGCTGCCGCGGCCGCTCGATCGTCGCGCGTACGATCTTGGCGAGTGGTACGCTACCGACAAGACGAAGACGATGCTAAGGACGCTGCGCTTTCCGATTGATTGCTTCAAGACGCCGCCACGATCGCGCCGCCGGTTCGACAACAGACGCGTTGTCGCCGTGCGGCTGCGGCTGAACCGCGCGGACAAGCGCGCGCTTGCGTTCGACGACCTGCAGATCGTCGCGCCGTAGCGACAAAAGGACACGGTGATGCAAGGCGATTCCGAACTGCGGCCGCAAGCGCCACCGCGGCGCAACCTCTGGGCACTCCCGAAGATCACCCGGATTTCGATCGAGCGCAGACAGTACCGGCCCGCACGCAAGCATGCCGTCACCGGCAAGATCGTCGAGCGCACCGAGGGGATCGAGATCGTCGTGCAGACCGACGGTGCGATACCGGTGCGCGCGCTGTCGCCCGCCTTGTACGTGGGGTCGGTGGAGATCGCGGAGAATGAGCAAGTCGACGCGACTACCTACCGCTTTTTTGTCGGTGACGAGCGCGCGCTTCGCGCCGGCGCACCGATCGTGCTCGGCTGGGTCGGTCACGCGCCGTCGAGAACGCGCTCGAACTTGCGCTACGAACCACCCCCCGAGGTCACGGATACGACGCGCTAGCGCGTATTGTTCGAGATCTCCGCACATATCAGGCGGCCCGTCGTTCGTAGTAGTTCAGGACGCCTGTGCTCCGCAAATACTCGATCAGGCGAGCGCGGGCGCTAGCGAATATTCGTGATGCAGTCCACCCAGTACCGATTTCGCAAGCACAGCAATACCCTCCCCCAGTCGATGGCGGGATTTCGCTTTCCGGACCGTCGCCAACATATCCGGCGGATCCGGCACTCCAGGCCCCAGGCTGCTGTGCGGTCTACCACGATTGTAATGTTCTAGCCAAGATGTCAGGATTGAGCGCAGATGCGACTCCGATATTGGGATCAGCCAATCCAGGCACTCCCGTCGCATCGTGCCGATCACGCGTTCGCAAATTGCATTCGCTTTCGGGCTGCGCGGTGGTGATTTCAGTACCTTCACGCCCAGCGATTTGATCGACTCGTCCAATTGCCTCGCGAAGCACCAGCGAGACTCAAACCCTCAAACTATCCGGAGCCTTTCGCGCCCCGAATGGCGGGACGGCAAAAGCACCCGCTGGGTGACCTGTTTGGTCTGACCAACTTCGGAGTGAACCTTACGAAGCTTGCGCCAAACGCAGGTTCAGCGCTGCGTCATGCTCACACGAAGCAAGACGAGTTCGTGTACATCCTGCAGGGTCATCCCACGCTACATACCGATGAAGGACGGACGAAGCTCTCGCCGGGCATGTGCGCCGGTTTCAAGGCCGGGACGCGCAATGGTCACCGACTCGTCAACGAAACAGAGGAAGAGGTCGTCTACCTGGAAGTGGGTGACCGTACCCGCGGCGACGAAGGCAGCTACCCGGACGATGATCTTCAAGCACTGCTCGTCGACGGCAAGTGGAAGTTCGTGCACAAGGATGGCACACCCTACTAGCAATGGTGCAGGGCGTGGCGAATGAGCGCTTGAACGCGCGGGCCTCGTCTCGGAAGTGCTCGAAGAGCGGTCGCCCTGGAGCGACCGTTGCCATCGGCTTGCGTTCGGATCACCACTTCGTCATGGCATCCCGCATGAGCAGCACATCTGGCGTCGGGTCGTGTCCAGGGCGTTCCGTGGCGCTTAGGCAGCAAAGGCTTCCTAAACGCCTTACATCCGCGAACCTTCGCGTTCGCCGATCTCCCAGCTCCAATAGGTCAGAGAAATGTCTAGAATTCGGTATGTCGCTTATTGTCGGCGGTCTGAGCGAGTGCCTTACGACTACTCGATTGCGCCCGACGAATGGTGAGCAGGGTCAACTGCCTCGACGAGCTCAAGCGCGCGAATTCAGCCGCAGTCATTTGATGGAACTGTGCGGGCTTGGCGTTGTCGTTGCCCAAGTTATGTCTCCTCGATTGGCTGCCTCGTTTGCTCGGCGGCGGCCGTGCTCAAAAAAAAGCCCCGAGAGTTCATCGAGGCTCCGAGTCACCACCACGAACGCTCATCACTGATCGGGCCATGCCCGGCCCAAGATCTCACGACGCAGCGCGCTTGCGCCCATCGATCGCGAACACCTTCGTTGGATTGTCATCGGGCACCTTTGGTTGCCGCCGTTGGTCGCGCCGAATTCTGGCGAAGGTCTTGCGAAGGTCAGTATCCACGCTCTTGGTGTAACGAAACGAACGATCGAGGATCGACTTCATAAAGGTGTCCTCACTAGCCTCTGTGTCATACGCGGGGATCTGCTCGCTCGTGTGCTTGCCTAGTTTTGACGAAATGGTGGCAGGCACGCGATCATCGCAATAAACGGCAAATATTGTGGCTGCGCTCGCGTCACGCGGTTTGACGGCTCTCGCGACGTCGGCGTACCGCTGCCAGCCCAGCCAGTCCAGCGACCACCAAGCCAAGGGAAGCCGGCTCCGGCACCTGGGTCCTTAGAACACCTGTCGCGCCGATGAGGCCAGTGTTGCCGGCACCCAGGCCGCTGGTATTTCTGTTGATGGCGTCAACCACGAATACGACAGCGCCGTCGCCGCCCGTCGGATTTGCAAAGTTCAGCAGTTGGTTCACATCAATCAGGTCGGATTTGGTGACATCGAAGGAAATTGTACTCGACGCAGAAGCATTGCCAGCAGAGGGCGCGGTGGTTGCGGCTGCGTCGTTAAAGAAACCGAAGCCGTCAAAGTGCAGATCGCTTGTCGCGTCACTAAGGTTCCCGCTGTAGGCGACTGAACTGAAATTGTTAACGGTGAGGCCCCCGCCCAAGCTGTCGGAAAAGCCGAACGAGCCCGGGAAGCCTGTATCGATGATATAGAACCCTGACGCCAGCGAAACGGTTATGTGCACCGTGTTGCCACTGAGCGATAGATTTACCGTCCCGAAGTTGCCTGTCCCGAACCCTGAGCCGGTGTTGCCTGTGTCCAAGACGAGGTCGCAACTCGTGGTCGACGCGCATAGACCGGCGGCCGCCGGCGCGCTCATTAGCAGTGCCGCTGCAGCGAGAATGGAGCCGCCGAGACACCGCCAAGTTGGGGCGTTTGATCGCCCGTTTTTGAGCACCACTGTGAGTCTCCCTTCAATTGTTATCCGACGCTAACGATCAAAGCAGACTCCGTACCATTGCTGCAAGATATTGGAAGTTATGCCTTTTCCTTTTGCCGCGATTGCGTTGCTCTTTCGCCATGTATGTTTCTCTGACAATGATCATCCTGTCCACTTCAGATAACGACGTGTTGTCATACATCTGAGGGCAGATGAATCCAGGGCTGCTGCGTGCCGTTCGTGCTACCGAGAGCCCGTTACTTCGACGACGAGCCCGCTACGCACGGCAGAGCCGTGGCGCGCAGCCGCTAGTTCTGGGAGAGGCCAGCGATCGCGTCGGGCCTAGATACCGCCGACAGCATTGAGGCCAGGAACTCGTTGGAGAAGCCCGCCTGCCAACTCGAACTCATCCATAAGCGGGCTTTTGATTTCGCGAGCAAGGTGACCAACCATAGACGACTTAGCGACGGGTCCGCTTAACCCATTCGCGGTAGACGTCAATGCCGCACACGATTGTGCAGCCGAGTCCGATGGCGGCAGCGAGTGCGCCGACCACGGCGATGACGATCATGGGGTGTACCACCGTGACATAAACAACAGGAAGAGTTCGCCGCAGTGCTTAGCGCCGCGTGGCGGCGGGGCCATCATTCGTCGTCCTCACGAGGGTACCCACAGAGAAGACGCGGATGCGCGTGGTCGTCGGATCCGGCGTGCGCTGGATGCCATCGTAGGAGACTCCGCCTGCGATAGTTATTCGACATATGTCGCAAACGACCCATCGCCAAAGTCGAGTTCGATGATTTTCGTTGCTCCGCCTCGCGTCGTCTCGCTGTGCAGAGGACCGCCAATGAGTCGCGTGCGCATTGCGATTTACCGAGACTCTTCAAAGTACGATCTGAGCGCGAGCAACTCCCGCACTACATAGTCGGCAAAGCCTTTGTCCTCGAGCAGGTCGTAGAGGACGGCTCGAAAAGCCTCATGTTCTGGCCAATTTGTAGCTAACGCGTTGGCTACGTGCGGGAAGTGCCGCAGGAGATTGAAAGGCCTGACGTGAGGCGGCAACTGGGCTATCCATTTGAACGTCACAGGCAGCGGCTCAGTACCGGGATTCGCGTTGCGCACATAGGCACGACCGATATCGGAGACGGTCAGAGAAGCTTCGTGCAGCGTGCGGCCTTTCGACATGTGTCTCGTCAAGCAAGCGGCGCGCCATCTCTTACGCGTGGAAGGCATCATCAGCGCGCTTGTCAATTTGACGTCGACAACGTCGCATCGTTTTCAGATCCGGCACGCGATGGCGCTTCCCGCCGCCATCGGCCTCGGTTCCGGCACACAACTCATGCCGTCGTAATGCCAGTAACCTGCACACTCTGTCAACAGGACGCGAACGAGCCATCGCCCAAATGGACGTCGATCGCTCGCGTGCTCGAGTTCGCCTTGACGCCCTCACCATGCAATGGGCCACCAGTGAGTTACGCAAGCAGCATTTGATAGTCCCGCGCGTCAAAGGCACGAACGATCGACGTACGCGCGAAGCGCGAGCAGCTCCGCGATTACCTCCTTTGGAAATCCCTTACGGTTTCCCCTTTTGTCGATCAGCAGATCGTAGAGGCAGGCGCGGAACTCTGAAGGCTCACGCCAGCTCACCGCGAGCGCGTTGGCGACGCGCGGAAACTGGCGAAGCAGCTCGAGCGGCCGGACGCCGCGCGGCAACCGAGCCATCCACCTGAAGGTATCCGACAACGGTTCGCATGCGGGTTGCGCTTTGCGGAGATGTTCGTACGACGCCACTAAACGTGGATCGGCCGCGCCGAACGTCTGGTAACGCACGCGCCTCGGCTTCACCCTTTGCACCGAGAAGTCGGTGATCGGACCATCGTCAATGGTGCGATAGATCGACATGAGGCTGTCTAGCGAATGAGCGATGTCGCGCGGCGCACTGGCGCGCCCCACACTGCTCAATCGCCATGCGTTCTTAGGTATTGATGACCCTTTTCGGTTACCCGGACGACACCGGCAATGTTCTTTTCGGCGTAACCGGCTTCGAGCAACGCGTTCACGATTTCCGACTTCTCGAAGCGTAGCGAAACGCCCTTCGCGCACGCACGCAACGCCTCGAGCTGTTCGTCCGTCAAGCGCACCTTCAAAGGGCCGTGTGCTTGCGAGCGCTTCTCGATCCACAATAACTTGAATGCGCGGTTGGATGTCATGTGTCAGCTTCTGGCGACGAACACGATCATGCAGCTACCCCGCGCGCGTCGAACAACCAGCTTACGAATGGTCGCGTCCCGCGGACTAACGATTTGTTCTCGACAGCTCGTCGCGCTTTGACTGTCACAAAGGCATCGCACACGCTGCGCGATTCCGAAGCACGCTGTCGCGCGCCCGGGTTTTATTCACTCGCTCCGTTTGTTGGGCCTGGCTGACCGCCACGGGTTATGGGAGCCGACACCATCAGCCGCACTGGCGGCACGCGCTTTTATTGCCGATGGTTTGGCTTTTCAGCTTTGGGGAAATCGCCGTGGCTTGCTTTGTGCTTTTTTAGTCGAAGCGCTGCTGAATGCTGGCGCGTGCCCAAGCTCGCACGCGAATGACACTCGCGAGGGTGACGAAAAGCGGACGACCACTGCCGCAGCAGGTCACGTGGTCTTCGGGACAACCTGTCGTCGCCAGCAGTGGAAACCGGGAACAGGCCATCTAAGCTTATGCGACCCGAACAGCTTGGCCGCTACAAGCTGATTGACGAACTTGCTCGCAATGCAAGCGGTGTCGTCTACAAGGCAAGCGACCCCCTAATCGACCGCATTGTAACGATCAAGACGGTCGATCTGGACTTGCCGCCCGACGAAGTTGAGGCGTTCCAAAAGCGTCTCGACCGCGAAGTGAGGGCGGTCGGGCGGCTCAATCATCCCAACATAGTCACTATCCACGATGTCGGCCGTAGCGGCGACGTCACGTACATCGCGATGGAGTTCATGGACGGCCGCTCGCTGCGCGACATGCTCGACTCCGGCGCGGTACTGCTGCCTGCCAGAATTGCCGATATAGCAGCCCAGATCGCCGACGGGCTCGACTTCGTGCATCGACACGGGATCGTGCACCGTGACATCAAACCGGACAACATCACCGTGTTGCGCAGCGGCGTCGTCAAAATCACCAATTTCGGCATCGCAAGGGTTTCGGACGGGTCGCGCACGATGATCAAGACGTCATTGGGCTCGCCCGTATACATTTCGCCCGAACAGATGATGGGACGGAAAGTAGACGAGCGCTCCGACGTCTTCTCGCTCGGCGCGGTGCTGTACGAGCTACTCACCGGGCGACCGCCTTTCGCAATTGGCGAGTTGAGTCAGATCATTCATCAGGTCATCCACGAAGCGCCGCTGCCGCCCACCAACCATAACCGAAGCGTTGCACTGGCGTTCGACGACATCGTTGCGAAGGCGATGGCGAAGAACCCGAACGATCGGTATCGAAGTGCGCGCGAGATGGCGTTGGATCTGCGCAAGCTTGCACCGGGTGCGTCCGACATCCCCGCGGATGTACCCGCGATTGCGGAGCGAGCGCGAGCTGGTGGACAACCGGGCGACGACGCGGTGCTGGTTGATTGCCCTGTCGTCGACGTCGTGACGTCCAAAGTCTCAACACCGGAGAATGGCACGACGGCCGCACCGTGGTTGCGTCGGCGAAAACCGATGTTATACGGAATGGTTACGGCAGCTCTATTGGCGGGCGGCGGTTGGACGTTGCTGTCGAGGCCTATGGCCACGCCTTCGACGATCGATGGGCGGAACGTCTCTTCGGTCGCCCACCAAGCGAAAGCTCCGCCGGTGCAAGATCCATTGGTCGATGGTGCGTCAGCAACCACGCAAGCGGCAACGCGAATCGAGCCAAGTGCTGCGCCGAATCTTGTTTCGCCACCTGCGCAGGTCGCCTACAAGGGAATTGCAGCTCCCGCTCAGCGCACCGCCCGGCTAGCACTGGCGGTCAGCCCATGGGGTGAAGTGTTTATTGACGGCGATAGCAAGGGTACCTGCCCGCCTTTGACGGAGGTAAGACTCACACCTGGAAAACACACGATCGAGATCAGGAATACGAATTTCACACCGTACTCGCAAGCCGTCGAGCTTAGAGCGAACAGTCGGCTGCAAATCAAGTACAAGTTCAACTGATGTCGTCTACTTCTTCGGCGACTGGCCGCCTCTCGATCTTTGCGTTGATCCTTGTCGAGGCTTGCGCTGGCTGTTCGTCGTCTGCCATGAAGGACCCTGCGCCTTCTCCGCCCGCGAGCCAGGCTGGCACGTTCAATCCCGCGAATAGAGGTGCACAAGAGCTGCAACACGGTATCCGCAGCTACGACAACGGCGAATATCGAATTGCTGCAAAACGATTCCAGAGCGCGCTCGCTCTTGGACTCGCGGCCGGCGACCGGGCGAGTGCGCACAAGTATCTCGCCTTTATCGCGTGCGCGCGGGGTCGCGAAAAGTCGTGTCGCGAGGAATTTCGCCACAGTTTCGAAGCGGACCCAAGGTTCGAACTGTCGGGTGTAGAAACGGGACATCCGGTCTGGGGGCCGGTGTTCCGCAGCGTGAAGGACGAAGTGGCTGGGAGGGCCGCGCAATAGTGAACGCGTTCCCGGTTCTCCGCTGCAGCGAATAATCCAGACTCCTAGC
>DASWDF010000203.1:0-2604 GCA_036395475.1 Casimicrobiaceae bacterium | reverse complement strand
ATTCGAGCACCCGCTCGGCGACGCAGCGCGCCTGATCGGCATCGTCGCGGACCGTCACGAGCTGCGGCTTCTGGAAAGACCTGCGCTCGCTCCAGAGGTTCTTGGTGAAGCGCTCGTTCGCGAGCCCGATCACCGCGTTGGAGGCGGCCAGTATCGGTTGCGTCGACCGATAGTTGCGGTCGAGCGTGACCACGCGCGCCGGCCGCGCGAATTGCGCAGGGAAGTCGAGAATGTTGCGCACCGTTGCCGCGCGGAAGGAATAGATCGACTGGGCGTCGTCGCCGACCACCGTCACGCCTCGACCATCGGGCTTGAGCGCAAGCAGGATCTGCGCCTGCAATCGATTGGTGTCCTGATACTCGTCGATGAGGGTGTGATCGAAACGCGCCCCCATCTCGCCGGCCAGCGCCGGGTCCGCCGCGGCCTGCGCCCAGTAGAGGAGCAAATCGTCATAGTCGAGAACGTTCTGTGCCTGCTTCGCCGCCGTGTAGCCGGCAAAGAGCTTCCGCAACTCGTCTTCCCAATGCGCGCACCATGGGAAAACGCTCTCCAGCACCTCGCCGAGCGCCGTCTGACTGTTGACGACGCGCGAGTAGATCGCGAGGCAAGTCGCCTTGCCGGGAAAGCGATTCCTCGTCGCCGAGAGCCCCAGCTCATGCCGGACGATGGCGAGCGAGTCCTCGGCATCGCTTCGATCGTGAATGGTGAATGAGTCGGAGAGACCGATCCGCTCCGCATACTCGCGCAGCAGACGCGCAGCGACGCTGTGAAAGGTGCCGGCCCAGGGCAGCGCTGCCGACTGCGTCGCGCCTGGAAGACCAAGCACCCGATGGAGAATCTGACCGGCGCGCCGCTCCATCTCGTCCGCGGCGCGGCGCGAAAAAGTGAGCAGCAGGATGCGCCGCGGATCGGCTCCGCGGCAGACCAGGTGAGCCACGCGGTAGGCAAGCGTGTTGGTTTTGCCCGAACCCGCGCCCGCGATGATCAGCAACGGACGGCTGTCGCTCCGCGATTCATCGCATTCGTGCTCGACGGCGCGGCGCTGCTCGGCATTGAGAACGTCGAGATAATCGTGCGCGCCGGCGGTCGCATGGCCGCGAAGCGAAGCTTGCGCACCGATTTCGCGTTGATTACCAGGCATGAGGCACGCGGATCGAGATCATCGAACGAACGTTCGACGGAGCTTACCACGATGGCGGCGCCTTTGCCGCTTCGGGTAAATCCGAATATCACGGTATTGACTCGACCCCGCCGTCCGCAGCCAGGGACTCGACCGGGTGGCCGGCCGCTATCCACGCCTCGAGCCCCCCGAGCAACGGCCGCACGCGCACGAAGCCGCTGTTCATCAAGAGCTTGGCGACCTGCGCTGCGGAGGCTTCGTTCGGGCAGCTGCAGTAGACGATGATTTCGCGATCGCGCGGCAGCTCCTTGACGTGCTGCTCGAATCCGTGAAGCGGCAAGTGCAGCGCGCCGGGGATGTGCCGCGGCTCGAGCGTTCGCGCAACCTGCGACCGCACGTCGACGACGAGCGGAGCCACGCCCTCGTCCATGAGCCGGTGCAGCTCGTCGACGCTGATCCGCGCCATGCGCAGCATCGCGAAGAAGCGGTGCCGCTCCCACCATTTGAACGCGATGTACGCCGCAATCAGCGCGCCGATGAGAAGGACTGCGGCGGCGCCATAACTGTCCAGATACTCGAGCAGGCGCTCGATCTGTGCTCCGAGCAGCATCCCGCCGCCCATACCGGCGGCCACCCACAACGCTCCGCCCGCGGCATCGAAGAGCAGGAACGGCAGCCAGCCGATGCGCGTGGCGCCCGCGAGCGGAGGCGCAAGCAGCGCGATGCCGGGAATGAACTTCGCAACGAGAAGGGTGCTGCGACCCAAGCGCTCGAACCGCGTCTGCGCCTGACTCACGCACGAGTCGGGCGTGAGCGAGATGCCGCACAGGATCCTCATGACGCGGTTGCCGTAATGCCGGCCGGCGACGTACCACGCAACGTCGGCGATGACGCAAGCGAGAAGCGCGGCCGCGAATACCGCGACCGCGGACAGCTTTCCGCCGGCGGCGAGCGCTCCGGCGACGACCAATGTCGGTATCGCCGGTACCGGAAGTCCGATTTGCTCGATGAATACGTTGCCGAAGACGATAGCCAAGCCGTACTGGCTGACGACGGTGGCGAGGTCGTTGGTCATCGATGCGCGGTCTAGCTGTGTCGGCGATTTAGCACCAGGTTTTCAGTTCTGAAATGACCGGACGGACAGCAATCATCGAAGGACCAGTGCAAGCACTCTCAACATGTATGATATCGCGCAGCTCCATTCGCGAGTGTTTACGCTTCGTAGCCCGGGTTGAGCGCCGCGAAACCCGGGGCGGCGCAGATAATGACCATGTAGCGCATGAACGGCGGGCCACCATCCACTGGCAGTTCCATGCAGGCAATCATTTCCGTATCGAATCTCTCCAAGACCTTCGCCTCCGGTTTCAAGGCGCTCAAGAACATCGACCTGGACATCCGGCGCGGCGAGATCTTCGCGTTACTGGGTCCCAACGGCGCGGGGAAGACGACGCTGATCAGCACCATCTGCGGCATCGTCAATCCTA
>DASWDF010000202.1:0-28192 GCA_036395475.1 Casimicrobiaceae bacterium | reverse complement strand
CCAGATCGCGGGCGGCGACGATCGCATCATCGGCGTGATGTTCGAGAGCCACATCAATCCCGGACGGCAGGATCTCTTTCCCGGCCAGCCGCTTGAATACGGCGTGAGCATCACCGACGCTTGCATCGGCTGGGACGCGAGCGTCGGCGTGCTACGGGAGCTTGCCGACGCCGTGCGCCGGCGCCGCGTACTCTTGACCGACGCGTCCTAAAGCGGCACCCCGCGCGCCGCCGCGAACCAAGAACCCCGGTGGCCGAAGAGATCGAACTCAAGCTGATCGCACCCGCGGAGACGCTGGCCGCCGTTCGGGCGCACCCCGCGGTCACGGCTGCCGTCCGCGGCCGCATGCGCACGAGAGAGCTCGTCAGCACCTATTACGACACGCCCGGGCGCGATCTCGCCGCCGCAGGCGTCGCACTGAGGTTGCGCCGGGCAGGAGCGCGCTGGCTGCAGACCGTCAAAGGAGAAGGCGACGCCGCCGCCGGGGTACATCGTCGCACCGAGTTCGAGTGGCGTCTTTCAGCGCCAAAGCTCGACACCACGAAGCTCATCCGGACGCCGTGGCGAAAGCTCTTCGCGAGCACCCACGGCCGCTACGGGCCGGTGTTCGCCACCGCCGTGCGGAGGAGCGAGCTGCCGCTCGCGTTCGCCGATGGCACGCGAGCGACGCTTTGTCTGGACATCGGCGAGATCCGCGCCGGCCGCCGCCGCGCCGCGCTGACCGAAATCGAAGTCGAGCTCACGCGCGGCGATCCTTCGCGTTTGTTCGAGCTCGCTTCGGCGCTGGCCGCCGACCTGCCCGTCCGCGTCACGCATACGAGCAAGGCAGAGCGCGGCCACGCGCTCGCGCGCGGCGCGGCGCCCAGCCCGCGTAAATCGCGCCCGATCAAGTTGCCGCCGGAGGCGACGCGGGAGGCGGCGCTTGCGGCGATCGCCACCGAGTGCATCGCCCAGATCGAGGCCAACGCCGAGGCGATGCTCGCGCACGACAATCCCGAGTACCTGCATCAGCTGCGCGTTGGCTGGCGCCGCCTGCGCTCGCTCCTCAAGCTGGCCGCGCCGTTCGTCCCCGTTGAATCCCTCGCGCCGCTTGAGGAGGAGCTCCGCTGGCTCGGCTCGGTCCTCGGCCCGGCACGCGATTGCGACGTGTTCGGGGTGGAGACGCTGCCCAAGGTCGCCGCGGAGTTTCGCGGCCGGCGCGAGATCGCGCGATTGCGCGCGCGTGTGACGCGGCGCCGGCGACACCTATCCGGCATCGCGCGCGAGGCCGTCGCCACGCCGCGCTTCCAGCAGTTGCTGCTCGCGCTGGGTGCGTTTTTCGCGACGCTCGCCGGTGCACCGGGCTCTGCGCCGGCCCCGACGCTCGCGCGCGATTGGATTGGGCCCGTGCTGCAGCAACGCCATGACAAGCTCTCCAGGCGTGCACGGCGCATCCACCGCGTCGGCGCCGCGGACCGGCATCGCGCGCGCGTCGCCGCGAAAAAGCTGCGCTATGCGGCGGAATTCTTTGCGCCGCTCGTCTCCAGCAAGCGCGCCGAAGCGTACCTCGCCGCGCTGTCCAAGCTGCAATCCGTGCTCGGTCGTCTCAACGACTTCGAAATCGCGGGAAAGCTGCTCGACGAGCTCGCGCCTGGAGAAGATGGTTCGCCCGCGCCCGGCGTCGCGCACGCGATCGGCATCGTGCACGGCTGGCTTGCCGCCAGCGTTGCGCCCGAGCTCAAGCGGCTGCGCAAGGCGTCGCGCGCGTTCGCCAAATGCGAACCTTTCTGGCACGCCTGAAGGACCGGGCATGCTCGAATCCGCCGAAATCGGCCATAAGGTCCCCAAGCAGGTTTATGCGCGCGAAGAGCCGAAGCTTCGCGAGCTGCTGCTCAACGCCCAGTTCGATCTGTCGCAATCCGGCCGCGGTCCGCTGCTCCTGGTCATCTCCGGCGTCGAGGGCGGAGGGCGCGGAGAAACGGCCAACAAGCTGACCGAATGGATGGACCCACGGCACATCCATGTGGTCGCGTTCGGCGCACGCGTTCCCGAAGAAGCCGCGCGACCGCGCGCATGGCGCTATTGGCGCTCGCTGCCGCCGAAGGGCAAGATCGGCATCTTGATGAACGCCTGGTACAACGAAGCGATGCTTGCGCATGTTCAAGGCAAGATCGACGTGGATCAAGTGAACACGCGCGTGCAGGCGATCCGCGAGCACGAGCAGATGCTTACCGACGAAGGCTTCGTGCTGCTCAAGTTCTGGATCCATCTGTCCAAAGCGGCGCAGAAGCAAAGACTGCAGGAGCTCGAGCGCGATCCCACCACCGCCTGGCGCGTCACCCGCGAGGACTGGAAGGCCTATCGCATCTATAACAAGGCGCACGAGTTGTGGGAGTGCCTCCTGCGCGAGACCTCGACCGGCGTGGCTCCCTGGCACGTCGTCGAAGGCGCGGACGGCCGCTATCGCTACCTCACCGTCGGCAAAATCCTGCTCGAGTCGCTGCGCGCGACGCTCGCGCCCCGACCGGCAACGCCGAAGCACGCGATCACGCCGCCGGCGCCTTCGGTCATCGACAACGTCAAGCTCATCCGCGATCTCGACCTGTCGAAGAGGCTGCCGGTCAAAGCCTACGACCACGAGCTCGAAAAGCATCAGGGCAAGCTTGCCACGCTTACGCGGCACAAGCGCTTCGCCAAGCGCTCGTTGATCCTGGTCTTCGAGGGCGTCGACGCCGCGGGCAAGGGCGGCGCGATCCGACGGGTCACCGGAGCGCTCGACGCGCGCCAGTATGTGACGGTACCGGTTGCGGCTCCGACCGAGGAAGAACGTGCGTTTCCCTATCTGTGGCGTTTCTGGAGAAACGTGCCGCGGTATGGTGGTGTTACGATCTTCGACCGGTCGTGGTACGGCCGCGTTCTCGTCGAGCGCGTCGAGGGTTACTGCAGCGTCTACGACTGGATGCGCGCGTACGACGAGATCAATCAGTTCGAGGAGCAGCTTACCCAGGGCGACGCGGTCGTCGTCAAGTTCTGGCTGCAGATCAGCAAGGCCGAGCAGCTGCGTCGTTTCAGGGCGCGTGAACGCTCGCCGTTCAAGCGCTTCAAGATCACCGCCGACGACTGGCGCAACCGCAAGAAATGGAACGCCTACGAACAAGCGGTGTGCGACATGGTCGATCGCACCAGCACCGAAATTGCACCGTGGACGCTGGTCGAGGCCGAGGACAAGTACTACGCGCGCATCAAAGTGCTGCAGACAATCGCCGACCGCGTCAAGCGGGCGCTAGCCCGATGATGCGGGCGAACGGCAGCTACTGCGCGCCGGGATGGTTGCCCGGAGGACACGCGCAGACGATCTACCCGATCCTGATCCGGCGGCCGGAAGTCGCTTTTCGGCGGGAGCGGATCGACACGCCCGACGGAGACTTCATCGATTTCGACTGGCTTGAAGCATCGGAGACAAGAAACAATGCGCCGCTCGTGGTTCTGTTCCACGGTCTCGAAGGCAATTCGCGATCGCACTACGCGCTGGCGTTGATGGCGCATCTCTCGTCGATCGGCTGGCGCGGCGTCGTGCCGCATTTCCGCGGCTGCAGCGGCGCGCCGAATCGTCGCCCGCGCGCCTACCACTCCGGTGATTACACCGAAGTCGCGTGGATGCTCGAGACGATCCGGGCACTGGTGCCGGATACACCGCTGTTTGCCGTGGGCGTTTCGCTGGGCGGCAGCGCGCTGCTCAACTGGCTCGGCCGGGAAGAGCATCGCGCCGCGAGGATCGTCGCTGCCGCCGCTGCCGTGTCGGCGCCGCTCGATCTCACGGCCGCCGGAATCGCCATCGAGCAAGGCTTGAACCGCATCTACTCCAGGCACTTCCGCGCGACACTCGTGCCGAAGGCGCTGGCAATGGCGCGGCAGTTTCCGGGGACGCTCGACCCAGCCGCGATCGCCCGCGTCGATTCGATGTACGGCTTCGACGACGTCGTCACCGCGCCGCTTCATGGCTTCACCGGCACCCACGATTACTGGCACCGGGCCAGCAGCAAGCCCTGGCTCAAAGCGGTCGCGATACGCACGCTCGTACTCAACGCCCGCAACGATCCGTTCATTCCGGCAAGCTCGCTCCCCACGCGTGCGGAGGCCGGCACCGCGATAACGCTCGAGCAACCCGACGATGGCGGCCACGCCGGATTTCCCGGAGAGCGGTTCCCCGGCCGCCTCGATTGGCTGCCCCAGCGCCTGGTAACCTATTTCAGTGAGGTATGCGGTGCCTGAGCTTCCCGCCGAGATCTTCAAGGCCTACGACATCCGCGGCGTCGTCGGCAAGAAGTTGACGCCGCCGATCGTGCGCAGCATCGGCCAGGCGCTGGGATCGCTTGCGCTCGATCGCGGTCGCGACTCGATCGTTGTCGCCCGCGACGGCAGACTCTCTGGGCCCGAGCTTAGTAGCGCCCTTGCCGATGGGATTCAGTCAAGTGGCGCGAATGTGATCGACATCGGCTTGGTCACGACACCGATGAGCTATTTCGCGGCGCACGAGCTCAATACACAGTGCAGCGTCGTGGTGACCGGCAGCCACAATCCGCCGGACTACAACGGGCTCAAGATGGTGATCGCCGGCGACACGCTCGCGGGCGAGGACATCCAGGCGCTCAAGACGCGAATCGAAGCGCACGCGCTCAGGACCGGCGCCGGCAGCTACCGCAACGGGGACATCGCCGCCGCGTACCTCGACCGCATCGCCGGCGATGTCGTGCTCGCGCGCCCGATGAGGATCTCGGTCGACTGCGGCAACGGCGTCGCCGGCGCGTTCGCGCCGGCGCTGTTCCGTCGTCTCGGTTGCGATGTGGCCGAGCTTTTCTGCGAAGTCGATGGCAGCTTCCCGAATCACCATCCCGACCCGTCGCAGCCGAAGAATCTGCAGGACCTGATCGGCTCTCTGGCGACGACCGGCAGCGAGCTGGGGCTGGCATTCGACGGCGACGGTGACCGGCTCGGCGTCGTGACCAGGGACGGAAGTATCATCTATCCGGACCGACAGCTCATGCTCTTCGCCGCCGACATGCTCGCGCGCAATCCGGGCGCGACGGTAATCTACGACGTCAAGTCGACGCGCAACCTCAAGCCCTGGATCGCGCGCCACGGCGGCACGCCGCTGTTGTGGAAGACGGGGCATTCGTTGATCAAGGCGAAGATGAAGCAGAGCGGCGCGCTGCTCGCGGGCGAGATGAGCGGCCACACGTTCTTCAAGGAACGCTGGTACGGCTTCGACGACGGCTTGTATGCGGGCGCACGGTTGCTCGAGATCCTTTCGCGTCAGGCCGACCCATCCGCGACATTGCATGCGCTGCCCGACAGCATTTCCACGCCGGAGCTCACCGTCGCCTCCGGCGGCGAGTCGCCGCATGCACTGATCGCCAGGCTCGCCGCAACCGCGGATTTCCCGGGCGCCGCCGAGGTCATCCGTATCGACGGCCTCCGCGTCGAGTATGCCGACGGCTTCGGCCTTGCGCGTGCTTCGAATACGACGCCGGTCGTCGTGTTCCGCTTCGAAGCCGACAACGAAGTGGCGCTCAAGCGCATTCAGGCCGAATTCCGCCGCGTGCTCGCGGCGCACGCTCCCGGACTTGCGCTGCCCTTCTGATGAAGCGCAGATCCGGGCATCGCGCTTCGCGGTAGCCCGGGCTGAGCGCGAAGCGCGATGCCCGGGTACCAACCCAACGCATCAAAGCAGCCAATCCGAGCAGTCCCACCTCAGCAGCCGCTCGAGCTCGCGAATCTCCGGCTCGAACACCGCGACGAGATAACGCCGCGCCTCCTCGGTCATTGCCGTGTCGTAGTCGCGGGCATGCGCCGTCTTTTGCGCGACCGGCGGAAATGGCGCGATGCCAAGGAAATCCGCGATCGTGGCAAGCACGGCCGCGGGCGATGCGAGGAGCTCCTCGCTCTTGAACGCGATCGTCTGTTCCCTGGGAAAGTGGCGCCAGAGTCGCTTGAGCTGCTGCGCATAGAACCCGCGATCGACGTAGGTGAAGCGCTTCGCCAGTTCCAGCGGCATCGTCCGCACCCGCTCCGGCTCCGCCTTGAGCGCGTCGAGAAACGGCAACGGGTCGCGCTGATTTTGGCGCGCCATGTTCCACTGCGAAAAAGCCCGCGTCACCGGATTGCGCAAGACCATGATCAGCTTCATCGCCGGGTTGTAGCGCGCTATGCGCTCGGCCGCCGTGGGCCAGTACAGATACGCCGGAGTTACCTCTCCCAGCAGGCGCTGAGAAGGACCCGGAGCGAAAGCCGCGTGATACGGGCCGTAGTCGATTGGTTCCGTCACAAAGTAGCGGTCGGTGTCGAAGAAATGCAGCTCTTTGCGCTGCGGAAGACACAGCTCTGGATGCTCGCGGAGGTAGTGGTCGAGCGCCGTCGTGCCGCCCTTCTGCGCACCTGCGACGACGAAGCTGACCTTGTCCGGACGCGGCATTCGAGACTTAATAGGGGATGCCGAGGTGCCGGTAGACGAAGCCCAGGAGCCACGCTGGGCCGACGAGGAACGAGCGCAGATCTTCGAGGAACGACGGCCGGCTGCGCTCGACCGCGTGCCCGACGAATTGTCCGATCCACGCGGCGACGAATACGACTGCAGAAACGACGAGCGTACGTTCGCCGAGCCACGTCAGCGCGTACAGCATCATGGACAGCACGACCATCATTCCGAGCGCAAGCGGCACCGACAGCCAGAGATAGAACGCGAGCGCAGCAGCGATCGCGGTGTACGCGGCGAGCGGCGCGGCCGACCACAGCAGGCCCAAGACGCTCCAGACGATCAGCGGCACGCAGATCCAGTGTACTGCCTTGTTCAGCGGATTCCGGTGATGGGCACCGTAGCGCTCGAACAACGCATCCGCCTTGCCCACGTTCAGCCCCTAACTCGCGCGACTGTCTTCCGGCCGAGCCACTGCCAGGCGAGCACGGCTGCAATGCCGACGAGACCGATCCAATCCGCGGCCGGCGCGGGATAGATCAGCGCGAGCCCGCAGACGATCATCACCCACTGCTCGACAAACGAAAGGCGCCTCAGCAGCCACCGCTGCACGCCTGAGGCGAGCGCCGCAATGCCGACGCACGCGGTGAACGCGATCCAGGCCACTATGGCCCAGGAGCCCTCGGGCGGAGCTTTCAGCAGCAGCCCGACGCCCGCGGGGTCGAGCACAAAGATGAAAGGCACGACAAAAGCCGGCAGCGTGTACTTCCAGGCCTGCAGCGTCGTCTTGTACGGATCGCCCCCGGTGATCGCCGCGGCGGCGAAGGGTGACAGCGCGGTCGGCGGCGAGACCTCGGATAATACGGCGTAATAGAAGATGAACATGTGGGCCGCGTAGTCCGGCACGCCGAGCTTGATCAGCGCGGGCGCCGCGATGACCGCGCAGATGATGTAGCTCGCCGTCACCGGCACCGCCAGCCCAACGACCCAGACGATCAGCGCCGTATAGATTGCGGTCAGCACCAGGCTGCCGCCAGCGTAACCGATAACGATTGCGCTGAACTTCAAGCCGAGCCCCGTCTTGGCCACGACCCCGACGATGATCCCGGCCGCCGCGCAGACGGCGGCAACGTTGAGCACCTGCAGCGATCCGTCCTTGAGCGCCGTGATCAACCGCCGCGGAACGAGCGCGGATTCGCGATCGAGAAAGCTCACCGCGAAGGTCACGACGGTCGCCCAGAACACGCTCGCGATCGGAGAGAAGCCCCAGAACAGGAAGACGAGGATCGCGATCAGCGAAATGAAATGGAACCAGTACCGGCGCGTGAGCTGCCAGACCGACTGCAACATCTCCACCGCCATCGGGGGCATGCCGAACTTGCGCACGTCGAGCTCGACCATCACGAACAGCGACAGGTAGTAGAGAATCGTCGGCACCGTCGCCATCAGGATCACGTCGAGGTAACTGATCTTCAAAAACTCCGCGATGAGGAACGCCGCGGCACCGAGCACCGGCGGCGAGATGATCGCGCCCAGGCCGCCGGCGGCGAGCAAGCCACCCGCGGATTCCTTGCCGTAACCCGAGCGTGCGAGCATCGGATAAGCGACGGAGCCGATCGTAACCGTCGTCGCGACCCCTGAGCCGGACGGACCGCCGAGCAGAAACGACGCCAGCACGACCGTGCGCCCGGCACCGGCGTGCTTGCCGCCCATCGCGGCGAAGCTGAAGTCGAGAAAGAACTTTCCGGCGCCGGAATGCTGCAGAAACGCGCCGTAGATCGTGAACAGGATGATCAGCGACGACGCCACATCGACGGTGGTACCGAAAATGCCTTCGAGCGTCTGGTACAGGAAGCCGGACATGCTCGAGATGTCGTAACCGCGATGCGTCCACTGGCCCGGCAGCCACGGCCCCGCGAAAGCGTAGACGAGAAACGCAGTAACCACACCTGCGACGATCCAGCCGGACGTCCGCCGGCAAGCCTCGATCACGAGAAGCACGAAGGCAACGCCGAAGAACACATCGAGCGTCGTGGGTACGACGTTGCGATCCCAGATGTCGTCGCCACCGGCCACAAGATAGGCGATGCAGGCGACCCCGAGGACCGCGCAGGCGACGTCCCACCACATCAGCCGGTTGCGGTACCGCGGCGCGATCGGAAAGAGCAGGTAGACAAGCAGCAGCACGAAGCCGACGTGCACCGGGCGCAGCACCTGCGCCGGCACGATTTCGACCGCGGCATAGAGATGGAAGAGGCTCATGACGACCAGGAGTCCGGTCGTCGCGCGGTCCAGCCAGCCTTGGAACCGGCTGACCGCGCCCTCCTCTTCCTCGATGAATTCCTCGGCCTTCTTCAGTCGCTCGTCGGTGACGAGCGGCTCGTCCGCCGGCTGCGCGCGCGCGTCGGTGTCGGACAAGTCGAATGCTCCTTGAAGTGACGGTGCCGGGATCGCGTCCCGCGTTGGCAGCGCGCCCGACGCCGGCCCTGCGTGTCAGACGGCTGGCGCCTACTCCACGTTCACGCCACGCTCCGCCAGGTATTTTTTCGCGCCCGGATGGAACGGCAGCGGCGAGCCGACGGCCTGATTCTTCAGCTCGATGTTTTCGGCTTCCTTGTGCACGGCGACCAGCTCCGGCTTCTTCTCGATCAGCGTCTTCACGATGTTGTAGGCCATCGTGTCGCTCATCTTGTCGCTGGTGACCAGAACGTTCCAAATGTCGATGATGGCGGCGGGCTTGTCCATGCCGGGGTAGCTCCCCGCCGGAATCGTGCCTTTGGAATACAGCGGCCCGTACTTCTTATTCATCGCGTCGGCATATTCGGCCAGGTCGAGCAGCTTCATCTTGACTCCGGGCGTCGCCGCGAGGTCGGTAAGGGCCGCGGTCGGCACGCCGCCGACCCAGAAGAACGCGTCGATCTTGCGGTCCTTGATGGCGTTTGCGGATTCCGACGCGCCGAGCCGCTCCTGCTTGAAGTCCTTCTTGGCGTCGAGCCCCATCGCCTCGAGCACGCGCAGCGCCACCACCTCGACGCCGCTTCCTGCCGAACCCGTCGATACGCGCTTGCCGCGTATATCCGAAAGCTTGTTTATCCCGGTGCCGTCCACTGTCACGATCTGCACGCGATTGGGATAAAGGACCATCAGCGTGCGGACATTGACTTTGCCGTCCTTGAACTTGTCCGTCCCGTGGGCGGCGTCCCACGCGGCGTCGACCATCACAAGGCCGACCTCGGCCTTGCCGGCGCCGAGGAGCTTCAGATTGTCCACCGACCCGCCCGTCACTTCGGCGGTCGCCTGCAACCCTGGAACGTATTTCGACAGCACGTTGGCCATCCCCCCGCCTAGCGGGTAGTAGACGCCGCCGGTGCCGCCGGTCGAAATCGAGATGCGCGTCGTCTGCGCCAGCGCGAGGCTCGCGCCGAGTGCGAAGCCGAGCGCGGCCCATCGCAGCAGTCTGATCATATCTCCTCCTGGAACCGAACTCCGAGCGTACCCTGCAGCGGGCGCGCCGCGCCGTTGCTTGGCGCGGAGTTTACCTGAAACTCCAGCCGCCGTAAGCGACCGACGCGAGCCCGCCGCTGCCGCGCATGCAACCGCTGCGGTTTTCGCGCGGTGGCGATGCCGGTGTGTCGCCGACTTCTCGTTCGCTCCGGCTCGGTCGTGACCATCTCGCGCGCGGGAAGCTCCATCGATGCTCGGACGCCGGTTCTCGTAGGGCCGAATTTGTTCGGCCAGCGCCGCGTGCGGATAAATCCGTACTTACGAACCCCCGCCGAGGGTTAGTCACGCGCCACGTCAGTCCCGTGACATTGCGCGCCACTTGCGCCGCATTTCGTCGGAGCGGTCGGTTTTCTTAAGCGTGATGTAGGCCTTATTGCGGGCATCGGCTGCCGATTCGGCACCGCCGGGCCGCTCGCGCTGCCCCAGCCATCGATCTGGTACGAGCTTTGCGTATGCCATGGCAGGGGTCGAAATACGGGACCCGCACACGAAAGCCACGAGTTGTACTGAACGACCTAAGCTGCAAATGGAGGTTGCAATGACAATTCATGCCGCGGAAACCAGTCTCGCACCCAACCGCTTCGTGTCGGAAGTCGAGGAATTTCGCGAGACGATCGCCAATCCGTCGCTTACTCTCGACGAGAAGAAGCGCGCCTACGGTCTCATCGTCAAACATGCAGCGCTTCTCGATCCGGAGGATGCCGGCTTCTGGCGTGCCGGCGTCGCGCTCAAAGTTGCGCTGTGCGCCTGGCTCGATTTTCAACCGATGCTGGAACACTGAAGAGCATTCGTTCGGCCCGGCAAGTCGCAGCACATTGAGGCTGACAGCCGTCCCACGGGAACGAATCAGGACGGAATCGGCCGCCGGCGTCTGCCGATCGCTAGCCCGCCCCGAGCAGCTCCGGCTTGAGCGGCGCGCGCCTTTCCAACGCACTGACGCGCACCGGAAATTCGCCGAGTTTGCGATCGAGAAAATAGTTGCGCAGCGTGCGCGTGATGGTGCGAAACGCAATCTCGCTCCACGGGATGTCCGCTTCGTCGAAGAGCCTCACTTCGAGGCTCTCCGATCCGGGCTCGAAGTCGAGGTCGAGCAGGCGCGAGCGGAACATGACGTAGATCTGGTTGATGTGGGGCAGGCTGATCATCGTGTACAGCGATCCCACGTCGACCCGCGCGTGCGCCTCTTCGGCGGTCTCGCGCTCTGCCCCGGCAAGAATCGTTTCGCCGTTCTCCAGAAAACCCGCCGGCAACGTCCACAATCCCCGCCGCGGCTCGATCGCGCGCTTGCACAGAAGCACCTTGTCGTTCCATACCGGCAGGCAACCGACGACGACTTTCGGATTCTGATAATGGATCGTGCCACAGGCGCCGCAGATGTGACGCGGCAGCGTGTCGCCGTCGGGAATCCGGAAGTCGGGGGCGGCCGAGCCGCAGTGGCTGCAGAATTTCATGGGCGAATGAAGCTGTCGCGATAATACTTGAGCTCGTCGATCGACTCGTAGATGTCGGCAAGCGCCTCGTGCTTGCCCTGCTTAACCCAGCCCTTCGCGACATCGGGCTTCCACCGGCGACACAGCTCCTTCAATGTGGATACGTCGAGATTGCGATAGTGAAAGTAGTCCTCGAGGGCCGGCATCCACCGCGCGAGAAAACGCCGGTCCTGGCAGATCGAATTGCCGCACATCGGCGAGGTCCGCGGCGGCACATGCTCGCGCAAAAAGGCGAGCATGCGCTGTTCCGCCTGTGCCTCGTCCAGCGCCGAGGCCTTTACCTTGTCGGTCAATCCGGAGCGGCCGTGCGTGGTCTGGTTCCACGAATCCATCCCCGCGAGCGTCACATCGTCCTGATGCACGACGAGCACCGGTGCCTCGGCCACGGTAGCCAATGCGACGTCTGTGATGACCAGTGCGACTTCGATGATGCGGTCGGTTTCCGGCTTGAGTCCGGTCATCTCCATGTCAATCCAGATCAGATGATTGGCGTCCTGCGGCATGGGAGGTGGCGTAGAATAGCCGTGTCGTGACGATTTGGTATTCTCGCATACCGTTGTGCTTCACCGCATGTGCCTAAGGAATCCCTGAATAAGTCCCGCGTGGGATTCCCCTAACGGGCTGCCGCCGTCCGCGCCGAATCCCGGTTCATGACCGCTACCCTGCTCACGTTTCTGTTTCTGCTCGCGCTCGCCGTTTCGCTGGCACTGCAGCTCTGGCTCGCACGCCGGCAGATGCGTCACGTTCTCGCGCACCGCGGTGCGGTTCCGGCGCATTTCGCCGGACGGATCACGCTCGCCGCGCATCAGAAGGCTGCCGACTACACCGCGGCGCGCACCCGTGTCGCGGTCGTGGAATTAGTGCTCGATGCCGTCGTGCTGGTCGCGCTTACTCTGGGCGGCGGGCTGGCGCTGATCGCCGGCTCGATCGCCGCGGTTCCTGTTCCTTCGCTCGCGCGGGATGTCGCGCTGATCGTTTCCGTGGCACTCCTGGGCGGCGCGCTCGCGCTGCCGCTGGCGTGGTATCGCAGCTTCGTGATCGAGGAGCGCTTCGGCTTCAATCGCATGACGCTGAGACTCTGGATCGCGGATATCATCAAGGGGGCGCTGATCGGCGCCGCGCTGGGAATACCGTTGGTGACACTGGTGCTGTGGCTGATGGCGCGCGCCGGGACGCTATGGTGGCTGTACGCATGGCTGGCGTGGGTTGCATTCCAGGTCCTCGTGCTCGCGCTCTATCCGACCCTCATCGCGCCCCTGTTCAATAAGTTCGAGCCGCTCACCGATGCGCTGGTAAGGGAACGTGTCGAGCGATTGCTCGCGCGCTGCGGCTTCGCGGCCCGGGGCCTGTACGTGATGGACGGATCGAAGCGCTCTGCGCACGGCAACGCATATTTCACCGGCTTCGGGGCGGCGCGCCGGATCGTGCTCTTCGATACCCTGATCTCGCGGTTGGCACCCGAAGAAATCGAGGCCGTGCTCGCGCACGAGCTGGGGCACTTCAAGCTCAAGCACGTGCTCAAGCGGACCACGTGGTTTGCTGTGGGCAGCCTCGCGTTGCTGGCGCTGCTCGGCTGGCTGGTCGGCGAGCCGTGGTTCTACGCCGGCTTGGGCGTTCCCGGGCCTGCCCCTCGCTACGGCGTCGCACTGGTCCTGTTCATGCTCGCGCTGCCCGCCTTCACTTTCCTCGCGTCGCCGCTGGCCGCGATGTATTCGCGGCGGCACGAGTTCGAGGCGGATCGCTATGCCGCGCACAACGCGTCCGCACCGGCGCTCATCACGGCGCTGGTCAAGCTCTACGAAGACAACGCGAGCACCCTGACCCCGGATCCGCTGCATTCGGCGTTCTTCGATTCGCATCCGCCGGCACCGGCGCGCATCGCGCGGCTGGAGCGCGCCGCGGCGTAAAGTTCAGGCAAGAACCACGACATGTCCTCCGAGCTTGCCGCGCTTTCCGTCCTCAGTTGCCGCGCCGGCGCCCCGCTGCTGCCGGTCACGGAAGTGATGCAACATCTCAAGGCGCTGCCGGCCTGGGAATACGCCGACCATCGGCTCAGTAAGACTTTCCGGTTCGCGAACTATTACGAGACGATGGCGTTCGTCAACGCCGTGGCATACGTCGCGCATCGCGAGGATCACCACCCCGATCTGTCGGTGCATTACAACCGCGTCGTTGCGTCGTACTCGACCCACGACGCGGGCGGCGTTACGCTCAACGATTGCATCTGCGCCGCGAAAGTCGAAGCGCTCATCACGTGAGCCGCGGCGGACGAAGGCAAGATTCGTCCGGCGCCGACGCGCCCCATACCGTACCAGGGCTGGTCACGGCGGCGTGGCGGCGTCACTACGCGGTAAGGCTCGCCGACGGCCGCACGATCAAATGTCTGCTGCGCGGCCGCGGCCTCGGTATCGCCTGCGGCGATCGGGTGAGCATCGCGCCGATGGCGGACGGCGAAGGCGTGATCCATGCGATCCTGCCGCGTGGCACGCTGCTCTTCCGCTCCGATGCGCATCGCGAGAAGCTTATTGCGGCCAACGTCACACAGGTCCTTGGCATCGTCGCACCGGAGCCGCCTTACGACGATGAGCTCGTTCAGCGCTGGATCGTCGCCGCTGAGAGCAACGGCTGCGCTTTCGCGCTGATCGCCAACAAGAGCGACCTCCCCGGCTTCGCCAAGCTCGGCCTTCGGCTCGAGGCGTGCCGCGCGCTCGGCTACCCCGTCGTGGCGGTTTCCGCCAAAGGCGACGTCTCGACAGTGAGAGCGCTCGTCGCGGGCCAGCGAAGCATCTTGATCGGCCAGTCGGGGATGGGCAAGTCGACGCTGATCAACGCGCTCGCTCCCGGCGCCCAAGCGCGCGTCGGCGAGGTATCGGGCGCGTTGCGCGCCGGACGTCACACGACGTCGGAAACAACGCTGTATGCGCTCGACGACGAAGCGTGGATCGTCGACTCGCCCGGAATGAAGGAGTTCGGCCTCGCGCATCTTTCCCCCTCCGCGATTATGCAGGGATTCGTCGATCTGCGAGCGTTCGCGGGCCGCTGCCGTTTCCGCGATTGTCGCCACGGCGCGGAGCCTGGCTGCGCGGTGCAGGAGGCGGTGGCGCGCGGCGAGGTCAAGCCGTGGCGCGTCGCGCTGTTGCAGCGGCTGCTCGCAGAGAGCGAGCGGCGCGCGCAGACGTGGTAGATGCAACGGCCGAGTGAATTCGGCCCTGCGAGAACCAGGATCTGTAGGTGCGGATTCATCCGCACGCGGCGCCGCAGCGTGCGTTACGGCGCCCAATACGCGAGGGTCAATAGTTGTAGCCCGGGCTACGCGCGAAGCGCGATGCCCGGGGTGATCATCCAATGTCGCGTTGCTCCCGGGCATCGCTTCGCTCAGCCCGGGCTACGCGCGAAGCGCGATGCCCGGGCCTACGGCGCCCAATACGCGAGCGTCAATAGCAGCAGCACGACGAGCCACACCAGCAACGCGCGCCACACCAGCCCCACCGCGCTCGGCATCATGTCGGCATCAGCACCCTCGCCGAGGCCCAACTCGGGGCGAAATTCGGGCTCACCCGTCGGCCCGGTCACCGCCCCCCCGATCAGCGCGCCGAGCGCGCCCGCGCCGCTGGCGAGCAGGATTCCGTCGTGCAGCGAGGGCCATGCTTTGGCCTGCGTTCGCCAGCAATAAATCGCGTCCTCGAAATCGCCGACGATCGCGAAGGTCACTGCGGTGAGCCGAACCGGCGCCCAGTCGAGCCAGAACAGCAGCCTTCCCACCGGCTGGCCGAATTGGCCGAGCTCGTGACCCATCGGTGTGATCGCATCGCCGCGCCAGCGCTCGGCGAGCAGCACGGTGAGGCGATAGAGCACGGCGCCCACGGGTCCGGGCAACACGAGAAACCAGAACAGCGTTCCAAAGACGTGCGCGTACGAATCGGTGAGACCCTGCTCGATCGCAAGCTTCGGGATCTCCTCTGCGGTCGCCGCGCTGGCGTCGATGCCGCGCCAGGCGGCGAGGCGCCGGCGGGCTGCGATCACATCGCCAGCCTTGAGCGCATCCGCGATCGCGGAAAACGCGTGACTGAAATGGCGGAATCCGACCAGCAGGTAAAGGATCAAGGCGTCCCAGACAAGCGCGAGCGCCGGGTGCAGTCCTTCGAGCGCCCAATGCCCGGCGGCGGCGATCGCCACGGGGGGCACCAGCGCCAGTGCGGCCGCGATCGCGCCCTGCTGCGCGGTCCCGGCATTGAAGCGCTGCTCAAGCATCCGCGCGTAGCGGACAAATGCGCGCTGCACGCCGCCGCGCCAGCGAAACGTCCGCCATTGCTCCAGCGCCAGCGCGATCACGATGGCGAGGAAATTCATTCCTTCAGGAACTTCTTATTCACCGTGCTGGTGTCTTGGTGCTGAACGGTTTTACGTTCTCAACTCGTCGCGATCCCTGAATTCTTCGAGCGCTTCGGGATTGGCCAGCGCCTCGACATTCTTGACCGGCTCGCCATGCACGACATTGCGCACCGCCAGCTCGACGATCTTGCCGCTCTTGGTGCGAGGGATGTCGTTGACCTGCACGACCTTCGCCGGTACGTGGCGCGGCGTGGTGTTGGCGCGGATCTGCTGCTTGATGCGGTCGACCAACGCCTGGTCGAGGGCGACGCCGTCGCGCAAGCGAACGAACAGCACTACACGCACGTCGCCCACCTCGCCCGGCGGCCAATCCTGGCCAATGACGATGCTCTCCACGATCTCGTCGAGCTGTTCGACCTGGCGGTAAATCTCGGCCGTACCGATGCGCACACCGCCGGGATTGAGAGTCGCATCCGAGCGGCCGTAGATGATCATGCCGTCGTGCGCGGTAAGCTCGACCCAGTCGCCGTGGCACCAGATGCCGGGAAAACGCTCGAAGTAGGCGGTGCGGTACTTCGCGCCGTCGGGATCGTTCCAGAAGCCGAGCGGCATCGACGGAAACGGCGCGGTGCAGACGAGCTCGCCCTTTTGCCTGCGCACCGGCTTGCCGTTCTCGTCGTACACATCGACCTTCATCCCCAGACCGCGGCATTGGAGCTCGCCGCGCCAAACGGGGCGCGTCGGGCAGCCGAGAGCAAAACAGGAAATGATGTCGGTGCCGCCCGAGATCGACGACAGGCACACGTCGTTCTTGACGCACTGGTAGACGTAGTCGAACCCTTCGGGCGCCAGCGGACTGCCCGTCGACAGAATCGCGCGCAGGGACGAGAGTACGTAGTCCTTGCGCGGGACGAGCGCAATCTTCTTGATCGCGTCGATGTACTTGGCCGAGGTCCCGAGATGGGTCATCCGCTCCGCGTCGGCCAGATCCCAGATGATCCTGCCCTGGCGCAGGAACGGCGATCCGTCGTAGAGCAAGAGCGTGGCCCCGGAGGCGAGTCCGGACGCGAGCCAATTCCACATCATCCAGCCGCAGGTGGTGAAGTAGAACAAGCGATCGCCCGGCTTGATGTCGGAATGCAGGCGATGCTCCTTGAAGTGCTGCAGCAGCGTCCCGCCCGCGCCGTGCACGATGCACTTGGGCACGCCCGTCGTGCCCGACGAGTACAGGATAAAAAGCGGTTGATCGAACGGCAAGCGCTCGTAGGCTATTGGGGCACGCGCGAAGGGAGCGACGAAATCGTCCCAGCTGATCGCGCGCGGCACGTCAGCGATACCGCTCGTCGCACCGCTTGACTCGCGCAAGTAGGGTGCCACGACCACGCGTTGGACGGTGGGCAGGCGTTGGACGATCGCAGCGAGCTTGTCGAGGACCGGCTGCGGCTTGCCGTTGTACCAGTAGCCGTCGACGGTGAACAGAACCTTGGGCTCGATCTGGCCGAAACGGTCGACCACGCCTTGCACGCCGAAGTCCGGCGACGCGGACGACCAGATGGCACCGAGGCTGGCGCTGGCGAGCATCGCGATGATCGCCTCGGGCGTGTTGGGCGTATACGCGGCGACGCGGTCTCCCTTCTGCACGCCCGCGGTTCGAAGACCCTGAGCTACGCGCGACACGCTGGCGACGAGGTCGGCGTTGGAGACGTGGCGCTTGACCTTGTCTTCGCCCCAGAACACGAGCGCATCACCGGCGTCGTCGAGCGAGCGATCCTTAAGCAGATTTTCGGCGAAGTTGAGCCGCGCGTCCGGGAACCAGCGCGCGCCGGGCATCTTGTCGGCGTCGACGAGCGTGCGGCTGCCGGAATCGCCGACGATGCCTGCATCGTTCCAGACCTCGCGCCAGAACGCTTCGGGCTGGTCCGTGGACCACCGGAAAAGCGCCGTGTAATCCGGCAACGAGACGCCGTGCTTCGCGGTGACCCGCGCTGCGAACGCGGTCAGATTGGCATGGGCCACGCGATCCGCAGAAGGTCGCCACAACGGTGCGCTCATGATGGCTTCGCGCTGGCGGATGCCGGGGCCGGCGCTGTCTCGGCAACGTTGAGGAGCGCCCGCAACGGCTCGGGCAGCGGGACGGGCCGCGTTGTTCTCATGTCGATCCAGACCAGTTTCGCCGCGCCGTCGGCGTATTTCTTGCCGTCCATCCAGATCTCGTAATAGCTCTCCACGCTCGTGCGCCCCGGCATCCCGAGAAACATCCTGACCTCCGCCTTGCCCGGATACGTCAGCGGCGCGAAAAAAGTACAACTCGCGTTGACGATCAACGGCCCGTCGCTGGCGTATGCGTCGCGGCCGAGATGCCGCGCGAATTCATGGGCCCAGTCGACCCGCGCCTGCTCCATGTAGCGGAAGTACACGGTGTTGTTGACGTGGCCCATCGCGTCCATGTCGCCCCAGCGGATCGGCACGACGACGGTATGCACCAACTTGCGATTTCGACTCATCGGGCGGGCAGGCGAAGAAACGCAATTATAATGGTAAGGAACCTCTGAATAAGCCCCGCGCGGATTGCGTTGCGGGCAAAATGCGGATGAATGCGAGGCGCGCGACGAAGGTCGTAGCTTGGGCTACCATGCCGAGGAGCGCGACGAAGCAGGCGCCGCATTTTGCCGCAACCCGGATGGGACGGGGCTTTTCGGGCGGTCTGCTTTGTCGCGAGGCTCGCCAATGGGGCCTGCCATTGGCGTCGCCTCGCTTCGCGCATCCCATCCCGAAAAGCCGCCGTCGCAACCGTGTGGGACTTGTTCAGAGGTTCCATAGCCGTCGGAAAGCCGGAGGAACGGTCGTGCCACGCGAAGTCATGGAATACGATGTCGTCATCGTCGGCGCCGGGCCCTCGGGTTTGTCGGCTGCGATTCGCTTGAAGCAGCTCGCCGCGGAAGCGGGGCGGGAGATCAGCGTCTGTGTGCTCGAAAAAGGCTCCGACGTTGGCGCGCACATTCTTTCCGGCGCGGTGATCGACCCGCGCGCACTCAACGAAATGATCCCGGACTGGCAGGCCAAGAGCGCGCCGCTGAACACGCCGGTTACCGAAGACCGCTTCATGGTGCTCACGTCTGAGAAGGCGTTTCGCATTCCCGGCGGGATGTTGCCGCCGCTGATGATCAATCACGGCAACCATATCGTGAGCCTCGGCAACGTCTGCCGCTGGCTCAGCAGCCAGGCGGAGGCGCTTGGCGTCGAGATCTATCCCGGGTTTCCCGCGGCGGAAGTCCTCTACGACGAGCGCGGCGCGGTCCGCGGCGTGGCTACGGGGGATATGGGCATTGCCCGGGACGGCTCGCACAAACCCGAGTACCAGCCCGGCATGGAGTTGCACGCAAAGTACACGCTGCTCGCCGAAGGCTGCCGCGGCTCGCTGTCGCAGGAGTTGATGGCGCGATTCAACCTTCGCGACGGCGTCGATCCGCAGAAGTACGGCATCGGCATGAAGGAGCTGTGGCAGGTCGCGCCGGACAAGCACCGGCGCGGGCTCGTCGTACATACGCAAGGCTGGCCGCTCGACTCGCGGACCGGCGGTGGCTCGTTCATCTATCACTTCGAGGATAATCTGGTTGCGGTGGGATTCGTCGTGCATCTCAATTACGAAAATCCGCATCTCTCGCCATACGACGAGTTCCAGCGCTTCAAGACGCATCCCGCAATCCGCGGCACGTTCGAGGGCGGCAAGCGCATTGGTTACGGCGCGCGGGCGATCAACGAAGGCGGGCTGCAATCGATTCCGAAGCTCGTCTTCCCCGGCGGTGCGTTGATCGGCGACGCCGCGGGATTTCTCAATGTGCCGCGGATCAAGGGCGTGCACAACGCTATGAAAACCGGGATGCTCGGCGCCGAAGCGGCGTTTGCTGCGCTCGGCGAAGGCCGCGCGCACGACGAACTGGCCGCGTACCCGGAGGCGTTGCGCCATTCGTGGGTGTACGAAGACCTGTACAAGGTGCGCAACGTCAAGCCCGGGCTCAAGTGGGGCCTGTGGCTCGGCACCTTGCACGGCGGCTTGCACATGTGGCTCAACGATCTGGGCCTGGGCGCGCTGGTCGGATGGACTCTGCGCCACGGCAAAGCGGATCACGAGACGCTCAAGCCCGCAGCGGAGATGCCGAAGATCGAATATCCGAAATACGACGGCGTGCTGACTTTCGACAAGCTCTCCTCGGTTTTCGTGTCCAACACGAATCACGAGGAGAATCAGCCGGTGCATCTGCAGTTGCGCGATCCCTCGATCGCGGTCAATGTCAACCTGGCGCTCTACGACGGCCCGGAGCAACGCTACTGTCCTGCCGGCGTATATGAATTCGTGCCCGACGAGGCCTCAGGCGGCGCGGCGCAGCGTTTGCAGATCAACGCGCCGAACTGCGTGCATTGCAAGACCTGCGACATCAAGGACCCGAAGCAGAACATCCATTGGGTGACGCCGGAAGGCGGAGGCGGCCCGAACTATTCCAACATGTAGCCCGGGCTGAGCGGCAGCGATGCCCGGGGCTGCGTCGCCATGATCGTCCCGCTCATTTCGCCGCCCCCAGCCACGCTGCCCCACGCACGCCGCTCGAGTCGCCGTAGCGGTGCTTCACCAGACGCGTATCCACGCGGTCGGAGAACACCCACGACCGCCACAGCGCGGGCACGCCGGCGTAGAGGCGCTGCACGTTCGACATGCCGCCGCCCAGCACGATCACATCGGGATCGAGGATATTGACGACATGGGCGAGCGCGCGCGCGAGTCGCTCTTCGTAGCGCCGCATCGTCGCCTCGCACGCCGCGTCGCCAATCGCCGCGCGGGCGCCGATGTCGTGCGAGGTCAGCGCTTCCCCGAAGGCGCGCAGATGATCGCGCTCGATTCCCGGGCCGGAGAGAAATGTTTCGATGCACCCGGAATGGCCGGCAAAGCACGCCGGCCCCGGGCGCTCGTCGTCCTTCGGCCAAGGCAGCGGATTATGTCCCCACTCGCCGGCAATCGCATTGGGACCCGTGAGAACGTGACCGCGGACGACGATGCCACCGCCGACGCCGGTACCGAGAATGACACCGAAGACGACGTCCGCGCCGGCAGCGGCCCCGTCGGTCGCTTCCGACAGCGCGAAGCAGTTGGCATCGTTCGTGATCGGCACTTCGCGACCGAGCAATGTTTCGAGATCGGCCTTGATCGGCTTGCCGTTGAGGCAAACCGAGTTGGAGCCGCGCAACAAGCCGGTCGCGCGCGAAATCGACCCCGGCGTGCCGATACCCACGCTCCCCCTGTCGCCGAGCTCGGCTTCCGCGTCGCGCACGAGTTCCGCGACCGCGTCGAGGATCGCGCTGTAATTATCCCGGGGCGTCGCGACGCGCCGGCGCAGCAATTCGCGGCCGTCTTGCGCGAGCGCGATGATCTCGATTTTGGTGCCGCCCAGGTCGATGCCGAGTCTGATCATGCGTATGTCCCGCCGACGCGAAGTTGCTGATCCATCCACACATGCGGCAGCCCGAATTCCTCGAGCCACTCCGGCCCGCGGTCCTCCATCAACATCGCAATGGTCGTCGCGCTGCCGGCGATGATGCATTCGAGGGCGGCAACGGAGACACCCGCGAGCCCGCGCACCGGCATGCCGGTGCGCGGCGAGAGAATATGGCTATAGCGCCGGCCGCCGATCTCGACGAAGCGCTCATAATCGCCGCTCGTGGCGATCGCGCCCTGAAACAGATCGAGCGTTGCCATGACGGCCTCCGCAATGCGGGGGTGCTGGATGCCGACTAGCCATGGCGATCCGTCAGGATGCGGCCCGATAACTTTGATGTCTCCGCCGAGATCGACCAGACCGTGGCGAAAGCCTGTTTCCGCGCACAGCGTCGCGGCTCGATCCACCGCGTACTCTTTGACCACACCGCCGAAATCGATTTCCATTCCTGGAACGCCGAACACGAGTCGCGGGCGCTGCCAGCTCACCTTGCTCCACCCCACGCGCGCTAGCAAGCGTTGCAGCGTGTCCGCGTCAGGCAGCTCACGACGATCCGCGCTCCAGACTTCGCGCAGGACGCCCGAGGTGAGGTCGAACAGGCCGTCGCTCTGCTCGTAGCAGGCAGCAGCGTAATCGAGCAGCGTCGCGGTCTCCGCGTCGACGTCGATTGCGCCCCCGGCCGCGGCGAACCGATTGATTGCAGTGGTGACACTGTCGTCGCGATAGCGCGAGTACTTTGTCTCGAGCCGCAGGACATCGTTGATCGCGGTCCGCGCGCAAGCGGCGGCGAGCTCTTCCGAGGACGCATAAAGGCGAATTTCGCAGCGTGAGCCCATCGCCGGAAAGGGATAGCGGTACAAGGTCAACACGGAGAGCCGATCCTCCCAAAGACGCGTCGGACCGCTTGCTGTTGAACGATACTGGATTGCCGCCCCCGACAACAACGTTCGGAGACAGGCTCTTCGCGGGAATGATGGCCGAGCGCGGCCTGTGACTAAAATCGCGCCTGCAGCGTCACCAGGTACAGATCCCAGATGTAATTGTCGGCGTCGATGCCCGTCCCGCCCGAGCGCAGCCCTGCGCGGCGGTACGAGCGTTCGGCGGCGATCTGGACGCTGAAATTGGGCGTGACCTGCTTGGTCACGCCGGCGATCCAGCCGATCGACCCGAATCCCGCCAGGCGATAGTCGCTGCTGTGCGCATCGCCGGGCGGCGTCAGGTACAGCGGCGCGTAGAAATCGGCGCTCGTTTGAGTGTAGTAGCGCGCACCGGCGTTTACGAGCCATTCGCCGGGCAGCTCGTTCTTCCACTGCAGCTCGATCGCACCGGAGCGGATGCCCCAATTGTCGGTGCTGAGGCTTCCGATCGCCTGCAAAGCCGAGCCGATCGCCGGCACGTACGTCAGATACTTCACGGTTGCCGCCGTCTGCCGCCGCCGGCCAGGTCGCGCGTCGGGCAAGAGGCCACCGCTTTGCACGAAGACGAGCTTGTACGGGTCGGAGAGAAATCCGTTGCTGTACGAATATTCGAGCGACAGTCGGACGAGCGAACGCTCGTCGATGATCTGCGTGACGCCGCCAAAGAAATCGCGCTTGATCCGGGTGCGGAAATCGTGCGGCGCGTCGTGGCTCGACACGCCGTCGTCGGAGAACGCGAAACCCACGGCCAGCGTCGTGCTCTTCCGGTTGAAATCGCGCCTGCCTTCGAGGCTCGTCCACGTCGACTTGTAGTCGTTCTCCTTCGACCAGCCCTGGCGCAGCATCAGCTGGGTGTCGCCGAAGGAGGCGCTGGCGCCGATGTCGCCCGCCTTGCGGTTGTCGAACACCGAGGCACCGGTCAGCACCTGCCGTGTCTTGCCCTCGGGTCCGGGCGCGTTGAATACCGGCGATGCGCCGCTCATGAGATCCTGGATGGCGTTGGCCTCGAGCCGGAAGGTCTCGCCGATCGGCATAAGCGCGCTCGCCTGATTGACGCGCACGCGCATGCGATTGCCGCTCTCGCTGTATTCGAGGTGCGTGGCGTCGAGGCCCCACGGATTTTCGCCCGGCGCGTCGGCCGCACGCGCGTGCACGCCGGGTAGCGCCAGCGCCGCGGCCGTCAGCGCGGCCAACTGAGGGTTAATTGCAGCCACACCCGCCTCCGCCAACGCCGGTCGCTGTAGCGCCGCCTTCCTTGGCGCTGTACGTCCGGAGCTTTTGCGCCGTCTCGTGCGCGGGATCCTCGATTGCCAGCACCGGCTTGGCGAGCGTGCCACGCTCCCAGGGTTGTACGGTCGCGCAACCTACGCTCGCGAGCAGCGCCATGACGGCGCCGGCGAGCGCGATTCGCTTTGCCATCGGCGTCATCTGGCGACTCCGCCCAGAACGTCGTGAAGCTGCTGGCGTATCTCCGCACGGTCGCGGCTGCGAAATCCCGCGTGGATCGCACGCACGGCTCCGCGCCTGTCGATGATGTACGAGCTCGGCATGCCCTGCAGCTGGAACGCGGCGGGACATGCGGCGGTGACGTCGAGCGCGACGGTGAACTGCGCCGGATAGCGTTCCAGAAACCGCCGGGCCTCCTCCGGCGTCTTGTCGACGCTGACCGCGAGGATCTGCAGGCCCTTGTCTGCGAGCTCCCGCTGCAGCTCGTTCATGAACGGAAACGATTCGCGGCAGGGAGCGCACCACGATGCCCAGAAGTCGAGGTAGACGACTTGGCCGCGATAGTCCGCGAGACTGACCGAGCGACTGCGGTCGAGCAGCGGCGCAGAGCACGCCGGCGCCTGGTCGCCGCTCGTGAGCGAGCGCGCGGTCGGCGTCACGGCGATCAGCCCAACGGCGGCGAGCGCAGCGACGCCAAGCCGAGCGGTCAAGCTGGGGCGACCGCGCATGCATACGTGTTGTATTACCGGTGCATCGGATTGTGGCATCGGACGCGTCTTCCCGTCTCCGAATCGCTACGACATTGGCATAACCGGCCGCGTCTAGCGCGCGTGCCCGCGGAGCGATCGCTTGCGCAGAAGCCCTCGGCCGGCGCTTGGCCAACATGCGCCGCCGCGGCGCTATTCCGGCGGCGGCGGCGCGCGTTGGCGCGCGGTCCTACCGCCGCAGCACGATCGCGTCGTCCGGGTCGAACGACACGCCTACCGGTTCGTCGCGCACTCGCAGCGAGCGCGCGTTGCCATCGAATACGTGGTGGCGACGCCTTGGGGCAAGCTGCTCGTATTCGATCCGGCTGCCGAGGTAGGCGGCACGCATGCAGGCTCCGGGCAGCATGCCTTGTCCTGTCCCAACGAGCCGCAGGCGGTGCGGCCGCACCGCGAGCGTGGCCGGACCCGGCGCGACTCCGTCCGCGCGTACCGCCGCGCTGACGCCGCCGGCGGTGAACGTCGCTCCGGCTGAGCCGACCGCAAGTTCGCCATCGATCAGATTGGCATCCCCGATGAAATCGGCAAGAAAGCGGCTCGCAGGCTTCTCGTAGAGCTGCTGCGGCGTGCCCTGCTGCGCGATGCGCCCGCTCTCCATGACGATGATGTTGTCGGAAACGGCGAGCGCTTCTTCCTGATCGTGCGTGACGTAGATGACCGTCAGTGCGAGAGATTGCTGCAACTCGCGGATCTCCTGCCGCACGCGGCGGCGCAGCTTCGCGTCGAGATTCGACAGCGGCTCGTCGAACAGCAGCACCGCCGGCTCGAGCACCAGTGAGCGCGCCACGGCGACGCGCTGCTGCTGCCCGCCCGAGAGTTCCGAAGGCAGCCGCTGCTCAAGGCCGGCCAGCCCCAGCATGGCGAGCTTCGCGTGCGCGAGCTTGCGCGCTTTCGCCTTGTCGGTGCGCATCGACAGCGGGCCGTAGCAGACGTTTTCCAGCACCGTCATGTGGGGGAATAGCGCGTAGGACTGGAACACCATGCTGACGTCGCGCTCGTTCGCCGCGCGCAGCGTCACGTCCTGGCCGCCGATCAGAATTCTCCCGCGCGACACCGGCTCGAGTCCGGCGACCATGCGTAACGTCGTTGTCTTGCCGCATCCGGATGGCCCCAGCAGCGTGACGAGCTCGCCCGTCTCGACGCGGAACGATACGTCCTCCACCGCAAGCACATCACCGTAACGTTTCGTAACCCGGTCGAAAACGACGCCATCGGAGCTCTTGGCCATCTTTAGTTTCCGGTCACGAGCACGGCGGCCGCGCGGCGCCCGAGTCGCGCTTCGCCTACGGCCTTTTGCACGAGCAGCAACACCGCGAGCATGAGGACTATCAGCACCGAAGAGTACGCGATCGCGAGCGGATACTCGCCCGCCTCGACGCGATTGATGATGTATACGGTCGCGAGATTGTACTTCGCGGTGGCGAGAAAGATAACCGCGCTCACGGCCGTCATCGCGTGGGTGAAGCTGAACACCAGCGTGGCCAGGATCGCCGGGCGCAGGAGCGGAAGGATGATTTCACGCAAGGTACGCAATGTGGATGCACGCAGCGTCGCCGACGCCTCGTCGAGCGTCCTGTCGATCTGGGCGAGCGCGGCAACGCCAGCGCGCACGCCGACCGGCATGTTGCGGAAGACGAAGCACAGCACGAGGATCGCCATTCCGCCGGTCAGCTCGAGCGGTGGCACGTTGAAAGCGACGATGTACGACACGCCGATTACGGTGCCGGGAATCGCGAAGCTCACCAGGGTCAGGAATTCGAAAGCGCGACGGCCGGCGAAGCGGTGCCGCGTGATCACGTACGCGGCCAGCAGCCCGACCACCGCCGTCAACGGCGCCGAGATCGCCGCGACCTCGAGCGTCGTGAACAGGCTATCCCAGGCCGAGCCGCTGAAGAAGATGCCGCGCGGACCCCATTCGGCGCCGAACCCGGCCGCGAAGTGGCCGAACGAGAGCGTCATGTCGCCGCGGCCGATGTCGCGCACGAAGCCGCCGACGAGGATCACGGCGTAGCAGACGAGCGTGAACGTGATCCACGCCGCAGCGATGCCGAAGCAGGTACGCCATAGCGGCCGCGGCAGCTTCGCCGGCGCGCCGCCGTCGCCCTTGCCGGTGACCGTCACGTAGGACAAGCGCCCGACCCAGCGCTGCTGCAACCAGAACGCAAGCAGCGTCAAGCCGAGCAGCACCACGGCGAGCACGGCGGCGCGGCCGGGATCGTGCTGCGCACCCGCGATGGCGAAGAAGATCTTGATCGAGAGCACCTCGAAGTTGCCCGACAGCACGATCGGGTTGCCGAAGTCGGCGAGGCTCTCGACGAAGCCGAGCAGAAACGCATTGGCAAGCGCGGGGCGCAGCAGCGGCCAGGTGACGGTGAGAAAGACGCGGCCACGCGTCGCGCGGAGCGTCTGCGCCGCTTCCTCGAGGGCAGGGCTCACGGCGGTCAGTGCGCCGTGCAGGAGCATGAACGCGATGGGCGAGAACGTGAGCAGCTGCGCGAGCGCCACGCCGGGGAGCCCGTAGATCCAGCGCGAGCGCGGAATACCGAACGCGGCGTCGAGCCAGCCGGTGATGAGTCCAGTGCGTCCGAACAACACGACCAGCGCAAGCGCAATAACGAACGGCGGGGTGATGATCGGCAGGATCGACATCAGTTTGAGCAGTCCGGCATAGCGCTGGCCGCCGCGCTGCACGACGAGCGCGAGCACGAGTCCGAGCAACGTCGACAGGAGACCCACGATCGTCGCAAGCAGCGCCGAGTTGACCGCTACGCCGCAGCGCGTGCCACCGCCGAAACACCCGAGTCCCCAGATGTCGGGGGTCAGCAGCCGCGCGCTGACCAGCCCGGGGGCGAAACGGCCTTGCGGGTCGAGCACCGCGGCGATGAGCGAGCGAGTGACCGGATAGAAGATGAAGACGACGAGCAGCGCGCCGATGACGACCACAATCGTCGCGACCGTCGCGTCGCTGCGGAACATGCCGAGTCGCGCGAGTGCGCGAGCCAGACAGACGGTGAGTGCGGAAAGGGCGAGCGCGGCGCCGATACCGAACGCAGGCCCGCCGGGACCGGCGGCGAATCCGGTGCCAAAAGCCCAGGCCAGCCCCAGCGCGGCGAAGACGGCGGTTGCCGAATCGCGGCCCCACCAGGCGAAGAGCAGCACCGCAGCCGCCGCCGCGATGAGCGGCCACTGCGCCGCCGCTCCGTTAACTGCCCGCATGAGCACCGACGGACCGCCGCCGGCACCCCATGGCGCAAGAACGAGCGCGGCCAGCGCGAGCGCCGCGACGACAATCGTCGCGCGATCGCGCGAGGTCGGTGTGAACGCGGCTGGTGCGAGCGCTGCTGTGGGAGAAGCCACCTAGCGTTCGTCGTCCCCGCGAAGCCTGCCCCGGACTTCGATCCGGGGGCGGGGACCCAGTGTCTTTGGTCGCACGACACTGGATTGCCTCCCCGCTTTCGCGGGGACTAAAGGCCGCGGGAATGACGATCCCGGTAAGACGCGCTTCATAGGACCGAGATTATTTCGGCAGCGTCGAGACTTCCCTGTCCCATTTCGTCAACAGCCGGTTGCGTTCGGCTGACGACCCGTATTTTACGAAGTCGTAGTTGATGAGCTTGATGTCGGCGAGCTTGGGCGCTTGCGGCGGCACGGGTGCGTTCTTGTTCGACGGCACCTGATAGGCCTTGGCTTGCGCGCCGATCGCCTGCGCCTCCGGAGTGAGCGCCCAGTCATACCACTTCTTGGCGTTTTCCATGTTCTTGGCACCCTTGATGATGCTCATGCTGCCGATTTCGTAGCCGGTGCCCTCGCAAGGCGCGACGAGCTTTACCGGCGCGCCGTTCACCGCCTGCGTCACCGCGTCGTGCAGGAATGTGATGCCGACCATGCTTTCGCCGGTTGCTGCGGCACGCGCCGGCGCCGCGCCCGATTTCGTGTACTGATTGACGTTCTTGTGCAGCGCCTTGAGGTATTCGAACGCCTTGTCCTCGCCCATGAGCTGCACCAACGTCGCGAGCAT
>DASWDF010000201.1:0-2737 GCA_036395475.1 Casimicrobiaceae bacterium | reverse complement strand
GGGCGTGCCGCGTTTGGAGCGAGCGCAGGATCATAGCGAAATAGCGTCGAGCAATACGGACAGATGATTTCGTTCGCATCGCCCATATCGAGGAATACATGCGGATGATCGAACGGCGCCAATTCGCCCTCGCACATGAACTCCCGCGCCCCAATCTCGATGACCGCGACGCCAGGTGTGTTGTGGAAGTGAGGAACGATTCGCTCGGCCATGTGGTTTCGTCCGCATTTGCCCGCCCCGCTGCCCGACGCCGCCGCGCGTTAACCCGGGCCGCGCTATGTGTCCCGCGGGCGCGGCACCATAGCCATCCGGGGTCTGGATGGCTACCCAATTGCCCAGTTCGAACCAACTGGCTCCAGACGTCTGGCGAGACGACAAGCGGACAATTTTCACCCGGTATCTTGCCGGCGCCGTCGCGTTTGACGACATTGGGAGCCGAAGGAAAGGGATTGGAGTCGAGGAGAAGGAGTGGGTGACCGCAGTGCGCATCGTAGTGCCGCTCGTTCTCGCCGTTGCCTCGGCGCTCGCCGTGCTTGCGATCGGGCCGCGGGCGTTTGAGGCCCAGATCCTGCTCGCTGCCCAGGACGATCCAGCGGCGCTCGCCGATTACGCGGTCGTGCGCTCGTTCGATGCCACGGTTGCCGCGCGCGAGATCGATGCGGCGCTTGCCGCCGACGACGCCGATCTTGCCCTGAGTTTCCTCGACCTCGCCCGCGAGTGGAATGTTCCGATCGATCCTACGCTTGTCGAAAAGGTCGAACGCGCCAATGCAAAGCTTGCCGTGGCGGCACGCTCATTCGGAAGCTTCGCTCGCGGTCTAGCCACCGGCGAGGCTGATGATGTCTCGGGTTTTGCCGGCACGGCGGTCGGAGACCTCTTCGTCCTCGGGGACATCCGCGACTTGGTGCGCGAGGGCGCGCGACTTGCCAGCGGCGACGACGCCGATGAGGTCGTGCTCGCCTTGGCTGGCGCCGGGCTGGCAGTGACGGCAGGCACCTATGCGATGCTCGGCGCCGCGGCTCCCGCGCGGGTGGGGCTGACGCTGGTTAAGGCGGCACGCAAGACCGGCCGTCTCGGCGGGGCGATGGCGGCGTGGATCAACCGCTCGCTGCGTGAGATGGTCGACTGGACCGTGCTTAAGGGCACAGTCAGCGCCCGAAGCCTCGCACAACCTGCGGCCGCAGCGCGCACCATGCGCGAGGCGATCAGGGTCGAAAAGGCGCAACCGCTCCTGAGATTCGTGGGCGACGTGGGACGTGTGCAGGCGAGTGCGGGAACGCGAGCGGCGCTTGACGGATTGAAGCTGGCCGAGGGGCCGCGCGACGTGTCGAAGCTTGCGCGGCTCGCTGCAGCCAAGGGGGGCAAGACCCGCGCGATCCTCAAGCTCGCCGGCAGGAGCGCTATCGTCCTCGCGGTCGGCGCCTTCGATCTCGCGATGTGGCTGTTCTGGGCGCTCGTAACACTCCTGGGTTTCGTGACCTCGCTCAAGCGCAAGACCGAGGCAATCGCGCAGCGATCTTGCATGCGCCGCAAGCTTCGCCGCGCACGCCGCGCTCACGCTCGGTCCATCTCGCAGCACTGCGTCCTCGCGCATTAAGACGATCCTACTGGCGCAGTGCTGGGGAGAAAGGTGTGCGCATTGCGAATATGCAGCGGTTTCAGCACGACGGCGTAGAAATCGCCTTTCTCGATGAAGGGGAAGGCGAGCCGATCGTCCTCGTGCACGGTTTTGCTTCGACTGCGCACGTGAATTGGGTCTATCCCGGCTGGGTTGCGACACTGACGAAGGCCGGCCGACGCGTCATCGCGCTTGACAGTCGGGGTCATGGCGGCTCGAGCAAGCTCTATGATCCGGCGGCCTACCACAGCGCCCGTATGGCCGAGGATGTGCACGCGCTGCTCGATCATCTCGATCTCGCACGCGTCGACATGATGGGCTACTCCATGGGCGCGCGTATCACGGCATTCTTTGCGCGCGCCCATTCCACGCACTTGCAGCGGGCGGTGTTCGGCGGGCTGGGCATCCACCTCGTCGACGGCGTCGGGCTGCCGGAGAGCATCGCGGAGGCGTTGGAGGCCCCTTCGCTCGCGGATGTTCGCGATCCGGCAGGGCGTACGTTTCGCGCCTTTGCCGAGCAAACCAAATCCGATCTCAGGGCGCTGGCGGCCTGTATCCGCGGCTCGCGTCAGACGCTGACGCGCGAGGAGGTCGCAGCCATTCGCGCGGCGGTGCTGGTTGCAGTCGGCACCGAGGATAGAGTGGCGGGCTCGGCGCGGGAGCTTGCGGCGCTGCTGCCATCAGGTCGGGCGTTCGACATCCCTCGGCGAGATCACATGCTCGCGGTGGGAGATAGGGCTTTCAAGGCGGAGGTGCTGCGCTTTCTGGCCGAGCCGCTTTGAGGACTTGCCGTTGTGGCGGCACGACGCGGGCGATTGGTTCCCGCAGGCGCACCGGGGACGGTCAAATAAAAGTGAGTAGGTGCCTGCTGCGAAGACGAACCGCACCCGCCCGGAACGCATTGAAGATGCACGACATCATAAGGAACAGGCCAGTGCCGATTCTTTTGTACATTGCAATGTGGTCCTGCGCGCTTGGTATGGCGTCCAGTCTTGCGTTGCCTGCGGCTGCGCAGCCGTCTAAAGAGCAGGTCGGGCGCAAGCGCTCCCGCGCAGTCCACCCGAAGTTAAGGACATTGCCGCCGGCTTGATGGCCGGTCACGCACCTCGCGGTTGGCAG
>DASWDF010000200.1:0-3070 GCA_036395475.1 Casimicrobiaceae bacterium | reverse complement strand
GCGGTGCTCCTGGGTGGGCGCGCGGCCGAGCACGTCATCTATGGGCGTCTGTCTACCGGCGCTGCCGACGATCTCGCCAAGGTGACCGACATCGCGCGCAGCATGGTCATGCGCTACGGCATGGAGGAGAAGCTCGGCAATCTCTCGTATCAGGACGAGCCCACACCGTTCCTGCCGACGGTGCAGCACCCGCCCCCGCGGGAGTACAGCGATGAGACCGCGCGCGAGATCGATCGCTCGGTGCGCGCGATTTCCGAGGCGGCCTTCAAGCGCGCGGTCGCCATCCTCACCGTGAATCGCGCGGTACTCGAGGAAGGCGCGCGACAGCTGTTGCAGAAGGAAACGTTGACCGAAGCCGAGATCGCCGTCATTGCCGCGACGCTCAAGCGCGCGGCGTAAGGCGTAGTCGCCGTAGCCCGGGCTGAGCGCAGCGATGCCCGGGATCGTGTCCAATCGAATCGCCGCCCCGGCCATCGCGCTTCGCGCTCAGCCCGGGCTACGTTTGCCCTGCCTACATTCGCAACGCGCCCTTCGACGCCTGCGCAAGACGGAAACCGGCGCCGGCAGCGTTGCGCGCTGCGCCGGCGTCGGTACCCGCGGCGATACTCAGGTCACAAGCTGGGGGTCCGGCCCACCGGCAACCCGAACACCGCCCGCCGCACGCGGGGAACCCGCGGTGCGGCGCGAACCGCGGTCAGTGAATAGGAAGCTCCTTGACCGCCATTCCGCCCTTCTTAGGCAGCGTCAGCATCAGCACGCCATCCGTATACTTTGCCTCGGCCTTGGACTCGTCGACCGCATAGCCCAGACTAAAGCTCCGGCTCCAGCGGCCATAGTAGCGTTCGCTGCGCAGGACGGTTTCCCCCTTGCCCTCCTCCTTTTCCTTTTTCATTTCCGCGCTGATCGAGACTTCGTTGCCGTCGATGGCGATATGGATATCCTCCTTCTTGACACCGGGAATTTCGGCCTTGAGATAGAACGCCTTGTCGTCCTCGCTCAAGTCTATCTTCATCTCGGGCTCGGTCGGCACGGCGCGGAAGAACGGCGTCCGCGGCAGGTAGAAGAGCTCATCCATGCTCCGGAACGGATCGAAGCCTACGAACGAGCGGAATGGATCAAAACGGGTTAGATTTGTCATATTCGTCTCCATGGCAGGAATGAATCCAACTCCGGACGTTCGCAAATTCGTTGCTACGAACGCCGGGTCCCGCATTGCGACGACGGCGATGCGCTGAAGCGTCCGAACGGAACCTTCCGCACGCTGTCGCATCGCAACTCAACGTCAGTATAGGTGGCCGACTCGAAAGTCGTGTTGACGCCGATCAAGCTTTTGCACGCGGCACCAGCCCTACGTGTCGGCGTAGCCCGGGATGAGCAACGCGAATCCCGGGGCGACGTTGCCTATCCTCGCCAACCCGGGCATCGCGCTACGCGCTCAGCCCAGGCTACGGGCTGAGCCGCCAGGCGAAGCCCGGGAGCAGCATCACGCTAGCGCCGCAGCACGACCTTGTCGTAGAGATCGCCGAGCGCGCCTTGCGGATCGTACTTCGCCTTGAGCGCGGCGTACGCGGCGCGGTCGTAGATCGACCAGAACTCGTCGTGCGCGAAGTAGGATTCGGAATACAGCGACTTGATGCCGCCCAGCTCGGCGACCTTGCGCTCGATCTTGCGGTTGTAGAAGCCGCGCGGCCGCGGGCTCTTGTCGCGCACGACGTCCCAGAAGCCGAAGTTGATGTACAGCGCGTCGGGCGCGAGCGGATACAGCGGAAAGCGCATGTTGGCCGGCGGCGCCTTGATCGGGCAGATCCACACCGGCAGGATGCCGATCTCGGCGTGAAAGAAGTCGAGGAACTCCGCGGCGCGCGCGAGCGGAATATCGACGTCCTGAATCACCGATTCGGCATTCACCCCGGTAAGCCGGTTCCACGCGCTGGTCAGGCCCCAGCGGCTGTTCCAGCGCATCACCTTTTGGTAGAAGATCGAGTTGAGCCGCTTGCGGCCGTAGAGCCGGCGCAGCAGCGGATGCTGCGCGCCGACGTTCTTCGAGCACCAGAACCAGTCCGTATCCCAGCGCCAAAGGTAGTCGCGCACGGTCAGATAGTCGCTCGCGCGCTTGCGGATCGAACGGTAGTAGATCTGTTCGTAACTGTAGTCGCTGGTATACGGCGCGCTGTCGACAAAGATCCCTCGCGTGAGATAGAGCTCGCCCGGCGCGAAGATCACGCCGTCGAGGAAGTCGATGTCGCGCTCGTGCACGTAGTGCGCTACGTCTGCGAAGCACGCCGCGGCGTCGGTATAGCGCAGGTGCTCGATCTGCACGTAGGGCTTGACCGGCAGAGTGCGCGCGGAGAGCTTCACCGCGTAGCCGAGCGTTCCGTACGAGTTCGGGATGCCGAAGAAGAGGTCGCGGTGCTCGTTCTCCGGCGTGCAGGTGAGAATCCGGCCTTCGCCGGTCACCACGTCGAGCGCGGCGATGGTGTCGTGCACCAGGCCGTGGCGGAACGACGTAGCCTCAATGCCTACGCCGGCGACCGCGCCGCCCAGCGTGATCGACTTCAGCTGCGGCACCACCGCGGGCATCACGCCGTGCGCGAGCGTCGCGTCGGCGAGATCGACGTAGCGCACCATGCCCTCGGATTCGACGATGCCGGCAGCGGCATCGACCGCGAGCACGTGATCGAAGCGCTTGAGATCGATCCCCGGCCGGGCGCGCGCTTCACGGTCTCGGAAGAGGTTCGAGGTTTCCTTGGCGAGGCCGACGCGCGTGCCGGCGCGGCCGCCGGCCCCGAGCTCGGCGAGGAGGCGCGCCTTGCGGTCAGCGTACCCAGTCACGATATTAGCGAGAACTCCCGCCGAGTCCGTTCGTGGTGAGCCTGTCGAACCATGAACGGACGAGCTCGAGGGAAACGCGTGAAGAATGCGCCGTCGCCCCTTCGTCGACGCTCAGGGCAGGCTTCGACAAGCTCAGGGCGAACGGCTTCTCTGCTCCGATCCCTGGTAGAGGAACGTGCGGCACATCGGATAGTTCGAGCCGATGTTGCCCTTGCTCACCAGGACCTGGAACAGATGA
>DASWDF010000199.1:0-12766 GCA_036395475.1 Casimicrobiaceae bacterium | reverse complement strand
CTCGAACAATCCGACCCATGCGGTGATGCCCGGCATGCCGAGGATGCCGAGGTAATACGAGGCGGGCGCGCGGGTCGTGTCGATCTTCGTCAGCTCGCTTCCCTTCGCAACGCCGAAGAGCTGCCAACCGAGGGTGGTCAGCACCTTGTCACCAGGGTGAAGAGCGGGATGGTTCGATTCGATCACTTCGCCGGTCGTCTGACCGACCATCACCTGCCCGAGCTGCGCAGGCGGCACGTACGATTTGACGTCATTCATGCGGCCGCGCATGTACGGGTCGAGCGAGAGCCACTCGTTGCGGACCAGCGCTTCGCCGGGACCGGGCGTGGGCAGCGCCGTTTCGACGATCGAAAAATTGGTTTCCGTCACCGCACCCTGCGGGCGGCTCACCAACAGGACCTGCTTGTTCAGGTTTTCCATTCGAAGCCTTTCGTTCGGCCGCGCTACATCGGCGCAGCGCGTTGATTCTTAAGTGCCGAGAGCCGCGCGAAGCGCTCGAGGTGATGCTCGGCATCGCCGAACTGCTGCGCGATCGTCGTCAGACGGCGAAAAGTATGGCTGACCTTGACTTCGTCGCTCATGCCCATTCCGCCGTGCAGCTGGATCGATTCCTGCGCAACGTGGCGGCACGCCTGCGCGATCCGGAGCTTGGCCGCCGAAACGACGCGCTTGCGCTCCACGGCATCGCGTTCGGAATCGACGCTGTTGCAGGCGAGGCTTGCCATCGATGTCGCCTGCTCGCCGCTGATCGTCATGTCCACCATCCGATGCTGGAGCGCCTGGAACGATCCGATCGGTACGCCGAACTGCTTGCGGGTCTTCAGATAGTCGAGTGTCGCCTGGTTTGCGTAGTTGATCGCGCCGACCGCTTCCGCGCACAGCAACGCTGTTGCATAGTCGATCACTTCCTCGATCAGCGGCAATCCTTCGTGCTCGCTGCCGAGCAACGCATCGATGGGCACGTTCACGTTGTCCAGTGAAACGTCGGCCGCGCGCATCGAATCGAGTGTGCGGTACGGGCGAATCGTCACGCCGGCCGCGGCGGGATCGATCAGGAACAGGCTGATGCCGGTCGCATCGGAATCGGCCCCCGAAGTGCGCGCCGACACGACAATGCGATCCGCGCAGCACGCGTGCAACACGACACGCTTCTCGCCATCGATGCGGTAACCGCGCGCGGTCTTGCTCGCACGGGTTGCCACATGTGCAGGGTTGTACCGGGACTGCCTTTCAGTTTGCGCGAACGCCAGCTTGAGCGTACCCGCGCAAACGGCCGGCAAGATCTCGTTGCGTTGCTCCGGTGTACCGCTGCGAGCGACGAACTGCGCGCCCAGTCCGACGGTCGCAAGATACGGCTCGACGACCAACGCATCGCCGAATATCTCCATCACGCCCATCAGGTCGAGTGCGCCACCGCCCGAACCACCGCATTCAGGCGGGAACGGCAAACCGAGCAGGCCGAGGCTCGCCATCGTCATCCAGGCATCGGCGCTGTAACCGGCATCGGACGCGATGATCGTGCGCCGCGCGGCGAAATCGTATTCCCGCGCCGCGAATCGCCTGACCGACTCGGCGAGGATCTGTTGCTCTTCGGTGCGATCGAAATTCATCGCACGCGCGCGCAACGCTCCGAAATCCGGCGAGGGTCGCGCATCATCGTCACAGCCCGAGCGCCATCTTGGCGATGATGTTGCGCTGGATCTCGTTCGATCCCGCGTAGATCGAGGTCTTGCGGAAATTGCAGTAGTGGGGCGCAAGCGAGGCGAGCTGAAAGTCGAACTCCTCGGCGTCGTCGAGGGAGACCGTCGGCTGCGCGAGCGGTCCCGCGACATCCATCATCAGCTCGGCGAGAGCCTGCTGGATCTGCGTGCCGACGATCTTCAGCATCGACACTTCGGCGCCCGGCGCGCGGCCGCCACGCAGCCGATCGAGGAAGCGCAGGTTGGTCACCTCGAGTGCCATCAGCTCCACCTCGATGCGACTAACCTTGTCGCGAAAGCGCGCGTCGGCGAGTAGCGGCTCGCCATCCTTCACCTCCCGCGCGGCGAATGCCTTGAGCTTCTCGAGCTCGCGCTTGGACGTGCCGATGCGCGCCGTATTCATCCGCTCGTAGCCGAGCAGGTACTTCGCAACCGTCCAGCCCTTGCCTTCGTCGTGCACCCGGTTTTCGAGCGGCACGCGCACGTCGTCGAAGAACACCTCGTTGACCTCGCGGCCGCCATCCATGAGCATGAGCGGCCGCAGCGTGATGCCGGGCGAGCGCATGTCGATCAGCAAAAACGAAATGCCGTCCTGCTTGCGCTCGGTTCCGGGTTCGGTGCGCACGAGGCAGAACATCCAGTCCGCCAGATGCGCCAGCGTGGTCCACGTCTTCTGGCCGTTGACCCGGTAATGATCGCCGGCTCGTTCGGCGCACGTGGCGAGCGAAGCGAGATCCGATCCGGACCCCGGCTCGGAGTAGCCTTGGCACCAGAAATCGTCGCCGTTGTAGATTCGCGGCAGGAAGCGCTGTTTCTGTTCGGACGTGCCGAATTTGAAAAGCACCGGCGCGCACATCGCCAGTCCGAACGGAACGAGCGGAGGCGTACCGGCGTAGCCGCACGCTTCCTCGAAGATATAGCGGCGAACCGGGTCCCAACCGGTGCCGCCCCATTCTTCGGGCCATGCCGGGGCGATCCAGCCTTTTTGGGCGAGAATCCTGTGCCAGCGGAGCAGGTCCTCGCGCGACATCGATCCGTAGCGCGCAGCCTTTTCGCGCAGATCGGCCGGCAGATTCTCGCGCAGCCAGGCGCTCACTTCGTCGCGAAACGCGAGCTCTTCGGCGGAGTATTCGAGATCCATGGATTCGGGTCGACGCAAGGCGGACGCAAGGGGCGCTGCGGCCGTGAGAAACTGATGCGACAGCGGACTTTCTATGCCCAGCGGGGAGCGCGTGTCAACTCGCCCACGCGCGGAAGCGACACGCGGATACGCTAGCATCCAGGGACATCATGAGCGTCAAGCAACTGTTCGACATCACCGGCAGGGTTGCCTTGGTCACGGGTGGATCGCGCGGCCTCGGGCTGCAAATGGCCGAAGCGCTGGCTGAGCAGGGCGCTCACGTGGCGCTCGTGGCGCGCAAGGCGGACGAGCTCGCGCAAGCGGTCAAGCAACTCGAGTCGCAGTTTCACGTCAACGCGGTGCCGCTCGCATGCGACATGTCGGATCCTGCCGCCATCGTGCGTGCCGTGGAAAGCGCGATCGCGACGCTCGGACCGATCGACATCCTGGTCAACAATGCCGGCACGACGTGGGGCGCGGCGACCGTCGAGCATCCGCTCGAGGCATGGCACAAGGTCATCAACCTGAATCTCACGGCGATGTTTCTCATGTGTCAGGAGGTTGGCAAGCGCTGCATGGTTCCGCGCCGGCGCGGCAAGGTGATCAACGTGGCATCCATCCTGGGACTCGTCGGTGGCGGAGATCCGCACAGGCCGGCGACGATCGCGTACAACACGAGCAAGGGCGGTGTGATCAGCCTGACCCGCGCGCTTGCAACCGAATGGGCGCAGTACGACATCAACGTCAACGCCGTCGCACCGGGCACGTTTCCCACCCGCATGACCAAGGGAATCCTCGCGCTGCTCGGCGATGAAGCGGCCCGGAAGGCGCCGCTGAACCGCATCGGCGGGCCGGAGGACCTCAAGGGGGTGACGGCGCTGTTCGCATCCGATGCGTGCTCGTTCATCACCGGACAGACCATCGTGGTCGATGGCGGGTTCACCGCAGTCTAGAACACGAACCCGTTCGTCATGACCGATCGCCCGATTGCAGGCTCGCTCAGCCCCGAGGAGATGCTGGCGCAGCCGTTCGGGCTCATTACGGATCTCGTTCGGATGCACGCAGAACGAAATCCGCAGCGAGCGGCGCTGGTCGAGGGCGAGCGAGCGGTCGACTATGCCGAGTTCGACGCGACGCTCGACCGGGTCGCGGCTTCGTTGCAGCGCGACGGCGTCAAGCCGGGCGACGCCATCGCCATCTGCGCTGCGAACTCGATCGAATACGCACTGGCGTTCTTCGGCGGCCTGCGCGCCGGCGCCGCGGTTGCGCCGATTCCTTCGCTCGACATCGCCGGCAGCCTCGCGCGCATGGTTGCCGATGCGCAGGCGACGCACCTGTTCTGCGACGCGGCGGCCGCGAAGACGCTCGGAGCGATGCGCGAGGCGATCGGCGCATGTTGCATTGCGCTCGACGGTTCGGATGCTGGCAGGCCGTTTCGCAGCTGGCTCGCTGAGGCGCAAACGACGGCGGCGTCAGCAGACATCGGGCCGGACTCCGCCTTCAACATCATCTATTCGTCGGGCACGACGGGCGTTCCGAAAGGGATCGTGCAACCCCACAGGATGCGGTGGGTGCAGCTGCAGCGCGGGCCGATGTTCGGGCATGGGCCGCAGACGGTCACGCTGCTGTCGACGCCGCTGCATTCGAACACGACGCTGGTTTCGTTCTTCCCGACTCTTGCGCTCGGCGGCACGGTGGTGCTGATGCCGAAGTTCGACGCCGCCGGTTATCTCGCGCTCGCCGAAAGACACCGTGTCACCCACACGATGCTGGTGCCGGTCCAGTATTCGCGCATCATGGCGTTGCCGGATTTCGCGCGCTACGACCTGTCTTCGTTCCGGATCAAGTTCTGCACCAGCGCACCGTTCGCAGCGGCGCTCAAGACGGAAGTGCTGAGGCGCTGGCCGGGCGGACTGGTGGAGTATTACGGAATGACCGAAGGCGGCGGCACGTGCATCCTCGTTGCGCACGAGCATCCGAGCAAACTCCACACCGTGGGCCGTCCGGCTCCCGGGCACGACATTCGCGTGATCGACGGAGCGGGCCGCGAGCTGCCGCGAGGTGCGATTGGCGAAATCGTCGGGCGCTCCGGTGCGATGATGACGTGCTACCACCGGCAGCCGGCGAGAACGGCGGAAGCGGAATGGTTCGACAGCGAGGGCAGACGCTACATGCGGACCGGCGACATCGGGCGCTTCGATGACGACGGCTTCCTCACGCTGCTCGATCGCCGGAAGGACATGATCATCTCCGGAGGATTCAACGTCTATCCGAGCGATCTCGAGGCGATCTTGCTCGACCATCCGGACGTCGCCGAGGTTGCGGTCGTCGGCGTGCCGTCGGAGCAATGGGGCGAAAGCCCGGTGGCGTTTGTCGTGCCGAGATCCGGAGCTCGCGTCGAACCCGCGGCGCTGCTCGCGTGGGCCAACAGCCGGCTGTCCAAGGTGCAGCGACTGGTTGCGCTGGAATTGAAGGACGATCTGCCCCGCGGCGCGATCGGAAAAGTGCTCAAGCGCGAGTTGCGGGAAAGCTTCAGAACTGCAACGCGAAATTGATCAGCCGTTTCTTGTCCCAGTAGACGACGCCCAGGTAGCGTCCTGGCGCAATGAGCCGGATCTCGTCGCGGATTCGGTGCGCGACGAATGACGTCTCGGAGTAGTCGAGCACGATGCACTCCTTGCCGTCCGTCCAGCTGGGTGCCTTGTAGACCTTCGCGATGATCGCCTCGAGTCCGAACGCCAGGATGCGGTTTTTCAGCGTGCCGTGCTGGTCGTCGAAATTCTTGCCTTGCCAAGCAAAATGATTGATCAGCTCGGCAATCTGCGCACTGTATCGCGTGCCCGGCGCAATGATCGCCGTCCCTTTCGCCTCGCCGTTCGGAATGTCGCCCGCCGGGCTGTTGGCGAAGAGCTCGTCGAGCTGAGCTTGCGACAGATTCAGCAATTCGGGCACGTCATAAGTCATTTTGAAGGACCTCCGCGGAGCCGAAGATATTCTGCGCCGGCGCCGACCAGCAGGGCGGTGGTGTTGCTGACCCAGTCCGCGCGCGACTTCTTCCAGTTCGTCCAGCCTTCCGGAAACCGCTTGTCCACGAACATCGCCTGCAGGTCGCGCACCGAGATCGCGGGCTCGCCGTCGATCCGCGCGGCATCGGGCTCGTTCGCAAAGAACGCGAAGAGCAGACCGAATTCACCGGCCGCCCCGACCAGATTGTCCTCGCCGAGCAGTCGGGTGAGCTTCTCCTCGACATCGCGGTGAGCATCGGCCGATTCCTGTCCTGACGCGGCGAGCCGCTTCATCAACATTGGGCCGAGCGTACGGACGAACGAGCCCAGGTCACTCAGCAACGACATCGCCGCTGCGCTTCCCAGCACTTTGGACTGGGCGTCGCGGTGCAGGTTTTCCGCAATGAAATGCGCGACGTCCGAGCGCGTGACGAAGCCGTTCCTCGCACGTCGCGTAAGCCGTTCGAGCTCGACGACGTTCAACCTTCCGGAGGCCAGCGTGCGCGGGTCGCCCTCGAGGATGCCGCTGTGTCCCGGGTGAGATCCCTGCGAGCCCGGAAATTCGAGCGAGAACAATCCAGTCGGCGTTTTGGTGTCGAGCGCGCCGGATGGGCCTCGCATCCGCAGATGGTTGCCGGTCGCGAACACCTGCAGCACCTCGCCGAGGTCCCCGCCGCCGGTGTTGCCCAACGCTCTCACGTCGTCGATGCTCGCAAGAGGATTCTCCGCATCGTTTTGCACGGGCAGCAAGCCCGTCGCCACGGCGGTCCCGATGAACGGACAGGTCGCCTTCGTTTGCACGATCCGGCCGATTACTTCGGCGCTCGCGATTTTGCCGTCGCTCATGGAAATTTCCTCCGTCTCGGTCGATGCTCTGCACGTCCGACTTACGACCCGGCCTTACCCGAGTACCACGTCGAGTCCAGTGATAGCGCAGCCGCCTCTTCGGCGCCGAGTGCCGGAGGGCCGGGAGGCAAGTCGAGCGGACTGCGAAGCGCAACGGACGCGTGAAACCTGTCTTTAGCCCGATCCACCGTTCTCGACGCTTTCGGCATGGCATTGAATGGCGGGGCATCCCAAGGTGTATGAACTTTCGCGTTTGGATCCTGCGGCACGGGCGGATAGGGCAGCGGATCGCTCACTCGCATTCCGAGATCGGCCAGCTTGCGCAGCATCCAGCTCAGCGACTGGTTCGAAAGCGCGGATTCCGTTGCGGGATAGCCTCCGCCGACGTCGGCATGCGCGCCGCAGAACCATTCCTGCGTCAGTCCCTGCCGCGAATCCCAACGCGTGACCGGAAAATCGATCCGCTGCTCATGGAGCGCCATCGCGTGAAGTCCGTTCTCGACCAGAGGATTCAACGCCGTGTCGGCGAAGCGGAACACGTCGAGTCGTGCGCCGCCCGCATACAGCGGAATGCCCAGTGAGCCGACCGTGTCCCAGACCGCGACCGCTTTGATGGGCACGTTCGCAATCAGCGCATTCGCCGGCAGGCTCGCGGCTGCGCAATGGCCGACAAGCGTCAGCAGCGCGGTTGCAAGCGGAGAAATCGATTTACCGCGCGAGCCCAGCGACCGTTCACGCCACATTACCCAAGCGGTCGTGCCGAGCCGGTACGCGCGTTCCTTGTCGTCGACGTCGTACTTCGAGCGATCGAGAAGACCGACACTGCAAATCATGCCTGCGAGCGCTCGCGCCGTGTAGGCGCCGCGGCTGAAACCCACGATGTAGATCGCGTCGCCAGGCGAATAGTGACGGGAGATGAACGAGTAACCGCGAACGATTCGGCTGATGATGCCGACGCCGGCCGCGCCGCCGACCAGCTTGATGATCGCATTGGTGGAATCACCGACTCCGTGCAGGTACTTGGCCACCTGGAGCACGTTGCCGGCAGCATCGGTTGCGACGCGCTCCTGCTCATTGCGCGAACCGAGCGTCTCGACCGTGATGTGGCCGGGAAGGTTGCTGAAGAGCTTGAAGACGTTGGTGGCGGTGCCGGCGGTCGCTTGCACTTCACCGGCGGTGTCGTCGGCGTCGGTGACGGGCACGCCGGTCACTTCCGATGGGCCATTCCACGTTCCGTCGGCGCAGAACACGATGTTCTTCGACATTGAAAATGCCTCCCGCGGTGAAGTGACGAACCTTGGCGACTCAACGCTCCCAGTAAACCGAGAACCGGTTTAAGCGTCAAGCGGTAGCGTACATAGCCGGCGCTACGGCGGAGACGGCATGCGCCGTCTCGGGGTGATCTCCCTGACGCACGCGGGGAATCAAGGGAGAATTCGCGATTTGAGGGGCAGCATAAGCGCGTTGCATCTGAAGTCTACAAATCTATAATCGTTGAGACGGGCAGGTCATGATGCGCGGCGGTCGAACCGAGGGCCGCACCCCGCATTGATCTGCTCGGCCCGCGCGCGAAGCGCGAACGCTTCTAACCTGGAGAGAGCCAATGTCACCCGTGAACCTGCCTGCCGGCAGCGAGGAATTCGCTCGCCATTCGGCCGTGATCAATCCGTACGCGCTTGCCGAGCTCGTCGCCGGGCGCAAGATTCCATGGAAGCAGATTTCAGATACACCCCGCGTGCTGGAACAGATTCTCGCCACGCCGTACGAGGAGCTGTTCGATCCGAAGTATGGCGGGCCGCTCTACATCGGGCATCGGCTGAACGAGCGGCACGAGATCGAGCCGGTGCATTCGCCGTTGCTCGACATCGAAGTTCCGAGCGGACCGAACGATCTCGAGCAGGTCACCGGCGATGTCACCAGCATCCGCACGCTGGGCGATCTGTCGACGCGCTTCGAGCTCGACAGCGTTGCGAAGATTCCGGTGCGATGCATCGACTGGCGGTACGCTCGCCGCCTTCAGCTCACGATCGAGCTTCCCGAGCGCTATCAGCTGCTGTACCAGGCGCGCGTGTTCAACCGCAACATCGTGCGCACGATCGCGTTCGATCCGGCGATCAAAGCCGGCAATGCGCAGGACTGGACGCCGCCCGACGCGACCTGGGCCAATGCGGGACGATTCTTCAACGAGACCGCCGAATTCTTCGATCCGGTGCAAGGCGCAGTCGCCAATTGCTATTACATCGCGTCGCTGTCCGCGCTCGCATGGTCGACGCCGTACAAGATCGCGCAGCAGACACGCGCCACCGGAACGGCGCAGGACCAGTTTCTCGACATGATCCGGTTCTACCGCCCGGACAGCGGCGGACAGATGGACCGCGAGATCGAGGTCACCGACAACGTGCCGATGACGTCATGGGGCGGATTCATCTATTGCCGCTCAAGCGAGCCGGGTGAAAGCTGGCCGGCGATCTACGAAAAGGCGTTCGCGAAGCTCAAGACCGGCACGACGACCGATCATCCCGACATCACCGCTACCGGGTGGGGCGATTGCGTGTACGCGACTGCCCAGTTGACCGGTGGCCAGCGCAACTACTACGACACGGCGAGCCGCTCGGCGGACGACCTCTGGAATCTGTTGCGCTCCAACTGCCTGAGCTACCGGACGTTCCGGCCGATGACCGCATGGACGTACGGCTCGGGCGACGACTCACCCGACAAGGTCGACTATTCGGCCGCCAACGTCGTCGGATCGCACTGCTACACCGTGTTGGGCTGGGCCTATCGCAATTGCAAGCGCTACATCGTGCTGCGCAATCCGTGGGGCAGCACCGAAGCGACCGCATCGGCGCTCGATGCGACGATCTTCATGCACGACGTGAGCTGGTGGCGTCCGATTTCGCTCAAAGACTCCGACGGCACGTTCGCGATGGAAATCGGCGCGTTCAAGAAATACTTCGCGGGATTCGGCGTCGTCGTTTAACGTAGCGGGCGTCGGCGCGCCCGGAGGGGGGCGCGCCTCGCACAAAGGGCCGCGCGAATGCCGGTGGTGTTCATCAGCTATCGACGCAGCGATACGCAGATGGTCGCCGGGCGGTTGCGCGAGTCGCTGGCGCGGCACTTCGGCGACGCCGCGATCTTTCGCGACAAGAACAGTATCGCCGCCGGCGAAGACTGGACGAAGGCGATACGAGACGAGCTGACGCGAGACACCGTCGTCGTGGCTTTGATCGGTTCGACATGGGCGAGCGCAAAGGACGACTCGGGACGCCGGCGGCTGGACGATCCGGCCGATTGGAATCGTGTCGAGCTCGAGCAGGCGCTGCAGCACGGTTGTCGCGTGGTCCCGCTGCTCGTCGACGACGCGAAGATGCCCAAGGAGTCTGATTTGCCCGAGAGCCTCGGCGCGCTCGCGCGCGCCAATGCGCTCAAGTTGCGCGACGACGACTGGGACTCCGACGTCGGGCGACTCGTGCAAGCGCTCGGTCCGCGGGGCACCTCATCTCGAGCGCGACACGCCGCCATCGCTGCCGGGGCGCTTGTGGTCGTCGTGGCCGCCGCCGGCGCCGGCTATTGGTGGTTCGGACCGGGAGAAGACGCGCCGGACTCGAAACAGGCGACGGTCGCTCCAAGCCCTTCGAGTTATCGAAGCGACATCATCGAGAGACTTGACCGCGAGCAGCACGACGCGCTTGCGTTGCTCGATAGCGACAAGCCCAAGGCAATTGGTCTGATCGACGTCAATCTGGGTGAAATCGGTCAGGCCCTCAAAGCGTTCCCGGACGATTCCAATCTGCATACGCTTGCGGGCTATGCGGCAAAGAACGTTTACGCAAGCTCGAAAGGTTTCCTGCCGCCCGACAAACGCCAGGGCTATCTGAAGATGTCACGCAAGTCCTTCGAGCGCGCGCTCGAGCTCGCGCCAAAAAACGCCGGCGCCGTGAACGGAATGGGCAACGTGCTGTTCTACGAGCGCCGGTTCGACGAAGCGATCGAGCATCACGAGCGCGCGCTCGCGCTCGTGGGCGGCAGCTCGAACTATCCGGATGCCCAACACGATCTTGATCTGGTCAAACGGGTCAAGAGAGGCGAGGCGCAGCTCGATCCGTGACTTGGAACGTCTTCCGACGGGCTCATTTGGCGGCGTCATGGATCGTCAGGATCTGGCGTAACCCAGATTTGATCTGCACCTGCGCCGAATTGGCCTAGGGATTGCCCAGGTAGTCGCGCTTGCCGATCTCGATGCCGTTGTGGCGCAAAATGTTGTATGCGGTGGTGACATGAAAATAAAAATTCGGCAGCGCCCGACCGAGCAGGAATTGCATGCCTTTGTAGCGCGTTGCATTGTCGCCACGCGTGATCACGATGTCCTTGTCTTCGGTGCCGTCGATCTGCCCCGGCGTCACGGTCTGTATGAAGGCAATGGTCTTGGCGATGCGCGTCTTCAGCTCAGCAAGAGTCTTCTCGTTGTCCTCGTGCACTGGGATGTCTACCCCTGCCAGACGCGCCACCGCGCCTTTGGCTGTATCGCAGGCGATCTGAACTTGCGACGTCATCGGTAGCATGTCAGGGAAGAGGCGATAGGCCGTCAGTGTGGCAGCGTCGAGTTTTTTGGCGTCGACATTAGCCTGCGCTTTGTCGAGGATGTTTGACAGGTTGCCGAGAATGTTGACGAAACGCGGAACGCTCACCTGATACATGGAAATGTTCATAGGGAATCCTTGAAGGAGAAAGGGCGGAAACCGCAAACGCCTATTCTAACTGCATCCGATGACTGATCAGGATCGAACCCAGCCGGGCCGGAGCATCTCGGTCCGACCGTCGCTGACCGGCCAAAAGGAGACGTTCATGCGTAGTGCAGCAATTCCGACGCTGCGGATTGCCAGGGGCCGATTGCTTGACGACGAAATGCCCGGTACCGTACGTGTCAAATGAGCAGTCGGACATTGGGAACGAACCTCGTGCGGGCGACAGCGACACGGGACGCTTTCGGCGATCGAACAATGGATCGCCGGACATTTCTCACGACCTTCGCTTGCCTCTTGACCCCGGCCGTCATAGTGGGGGCGCAGCAGCCGGCGAACGTCTTTCGAATCGGTATTCTCGGGACCTACCCGCCAACCACCCCCGAGTTCGCGCATCTGTGGGAGGCGTTCGTCCAAGGGCTGCGGGACCTCGGCTATATAGAGGGCCAGAACCTTGTCGTAGAGCGCCGATTCATGGAGGGGAAAGCCGAACGACTCCCGGAGTTGGCGGCGGAGCTGGTCACTCTCAATGTTCACGTCATCGTGGCAGGAGGTCAGCCACCGCCCGTCGCTGCCAAACGCGCCACTGCGACAATCCCCATTGTCATGACGAACTTCAGCGATCCAGTGGGACTGGGGCTAGTCACAAACCTGGCGCGGCCGGGCGGGAACATTACAGGGCTCGCCCTCCTTACAGTGGAGCTCGTCACAAAACAGCTGCAGCTGCTGACGCAGGCGGTTCCGAAGGTTTCCCATGTCGCGTTACTGACCAATCCGAGCAACCCAGGCGCCGCACTCCAGCGGAGAGACGCGGAGACCGCGGCACGGGCGCTGGGATTGCAGCTTCAAGTCCTGGAGGCGCAGCGGCTCGACGAGCTCGCCGCGGCGTTCGACGCAATGACTAGTCAGCGCGCGGGGGCGGTCCTCCTGCCGGGGGATTCGATTTTGTACTTTTACCGAAAGCAGATTGCAGATCTCGCTATCAAGAATCGACTGCCAGCACTGTTCGCGCCGAGGGAGTTCGCGGAAGCCGGTGGTCTCATGGCATACGGCGCCAATATTGCCGACTTGTACCGCCGCGCCGCCAACTACGTAGACAGAATTCTGAAGGGCGCCAACCCCGGCGACCTTTCAATCGAGCAGCCCACCAAGTTCGAGCTGGTGATCAACGTGAAGACCGCAAAGGCGCTTGGAATCACCATCCCGCAGTCGCTTCTGCAGAGGGCGGATGAGGTGATTCATTGATCAAGCATTGCGGCATTCGCGGCGTTCGCGTTGAGCCGTGCTTGCTCGTCCAAATTTGATTCCTCTAGCGCCTGCTGTGGTGATGACCGAGCGGCTGCTTCGGGTCGA
>DASWDF010000198.1:0-2418 GCA_036395475.1 Casimicrobiaceae bacterium | reverse complement strand
TCGCGATGGCGAAGTATCTCGAAGGGACCGAGCAGCAGAAGAGCCGGGCGTACTCGCCGGCCGTCGTCACCGAGGGCGGACGCATCGTCTGGCTGGCCGGCCAGACCGCGACGGTGGACGGCGACGGCAAGGACATCTCCGGCAACTTCGAGGCCCAGACGCACCGCGTGTTCGCGCTGATCGACCAGACCCTGCGGCGCGCCGGCGGCACGCTCGCGAATCTCGTCGCGATGACGGTCTTCATCAAGGAGCCGCGTTACAGCGACCGGTTCGTCGAGCTCCGCAAGCAGAAGTTCCCGGACGGCAACTATCCCGGGAGCGCGCTCATCACCGTCACCAACTTTGCTCGCCCCGGCATGGAGATCGAGATCCAGGCTATCGCCGTTGTCGGGGATCGGGCCTGAAGCCCGGAGCGTCCCAAGTTTTGTCCGGGAGAATTCCACGCCGACCGTCGGCATCTGCGCCGAGCGTTCGCCGTGAGCCGCGTGCCGCTTGCGGCACGTCGGTCTCGACGGCGCGGTTGGGCGGCATTTCATTTGCCGACTATCTGCTGCTGTACCCCACGGACCCTTGCGACGTCAGTTACTCGTGAGATATCGGCGCGCCTTCTCCACCTCGGGACGGGGGTCGCCGGAGCCCGCCAATTCAATCAGCTTGGAGAAGTGGTGCCGCGCCTTGTCGCGGTTGCCGGACTGCGCCGCCGCAAGGCCCGCGCCGTACAGGCCGCGATAGCGGTTCGGCTCGCGCAGCTGCGAGGCCTCGTATTCCTTGAGCGCTTCCGCGGGGTGTTTCAACTCCAACAGCATGTCCGCGAGCAGCTCGCGCGCGGGTAGCAGGCGCCCCGGCGTGACGATGTTCTTCTCGCTCCTGTCCTCGATGTCGGCGGCCTGGCGCATGAGGCCCAGCGCCTCGTTGCTCTTCTTCTGCGCGAGCGATGCCCAGGCGAGCGACGACAGGTGCATCACCTCGATCTCGTTCGCCCAGTAGTCGTTCTTCGCCGCCTTGAGCTGGTCGCGGAGCGCGGCAATGCGCTCGACGTCCGGACGCGCCGAGACGGGATCGCCACTCCTCGCCGCGCCGAGCGCGCGCGCGAAATGCGTCATCGCCTCGGTGAACGGAAACTTGCTCGTGCTCGGCTCGAGCTTCGCCGCGGCGCCCCAGTCGTCGCGCTCGACCGCGTAGCGCGCCGGCATCGCCGCGAGCGCGTACGGTGCGGTGGCACGCGCCGGGTTGATCCCGGTCAACGTGCGAGCCTCGTCCCAGGTCCTGCGCGCGTCGCCGTCGCGGGCGAGCTGCAGGTAGGCGTAGGTCATGTAGTCCAGCGCGTGCAGCGCGTCGTCGGGGTCGTTGCTCTTCTTCGCGGCGTCGGCGGAGCGGCGGTTGGTCGTCGCAGAATCGGCCCACGCGCCGACGCGGGTGAAGATGTGCGAGGGCATATGCAGCGCGTGCGGCGCGTCGGGCGCGATCCGGGCGTAGAGCCGCGCGGCCGGCATGCCCTGCTGCGCGATCGGCGCCGCGTCGTAGCTGTGGATCAGGTAATGCGCGACGCCGGGGTGATCGGGATGCTTGGCGAACTGCTTCTCGAGGATCCCGGCCGCCTTCAGCCACGCGGAGTACGACTGATCGGACGGCACCTGCGTCCCCGCGAGGTACAGCGCGTAGAAGATCTGCGCCTCGTCGTCGCCCGGGTATTTCGCCGCGAGCGCCTCGTAGGCCTTGGCGCGCGCGAGCTGGCGCGCGCGCTCGGGACGGTTGGCGAAGTCCTCGTAGTAGGCGGCCACCGCCTCGAGGTAATCGCGCTCGCGCTGGGTCTTCGCGCCCATTTGCCGTCCCTTGTCTATCGCGGCCTGCGCCCGCGGCGCGTTCTTGGGCGAGGCGCCGATTCCCTGGAGCGGGTTCGACATCAGGATCGAAGCGAATCCCCAGGCCGCGATGGCACAGGAATTGTCTTCCGCGGCGACCTCCTCGAAGGCCTTTTCCGCTGCGGAATAGTAGAACGAGTGCAGCATCGCCACGCCGCGCAAGAACTTCTCCTGCACCGCCGGGCTGCACGAGTTCGGAAAGTCGACCTTGCCGAGCTGATCGGGCGCCTTGCCGGCCGACTGGCCGAAGGCGGCGCCCGCCGCGGCGAGCATAAGGGCGATCAACGGCGCTGCGAGATGGATACGCGTTTTCATCTGTAACCCTCCTTATTCAAAATCGTCCATCGCGGCCATTCTTGCCGCCCAACGTCTTCGCTCAGCGGCCGAGGTGCGAGCAGCGCGAGCACTCGGACCGTTGCAGCGGAAAGTTGGGCAGCCACCGATTGTCATGGCTCTGTTGCTTGCGTCAGTTCTTACCGTAGGCATTTCCCGCGCATCGCGTGTCATCAGTCAATAATGCGGTCCGCTCGATGGAGCAGCGACGGTGGTATCGTCA
>DASWDF010000197.1:0-2042 GCA_036395475.1 Casimicrobiaceae bacterium | reverse complement strand
GCCGCCGGTTTCGTGATCGCCGGTGACGATGACGAGCGTATCGTTCGGCGCTTTACTGCGGAAATCGAGCGCCACTTTCAGCGCCTCGTCGAAGGCCCACAGCGCGCGCATCACGCCGGCGGCGTCGTTTAGGTGACCGGCGGTATCGGTATTCTCGTTCTCGACGAACAGCACGAAGCCGTTCGGGCTCGCGCTCGACAAGGCCTTGAGAGCCGCCCGCGCCATTTCGGCCATCGACGGCTCCTTTGCCGGGTCGCGGTCGATCTCGAAAGACATGTCCTCGTCGGCGAACAGCCCGAGAAGCTTTGCCCCGTCGGCGTTCTTCAGTTCCCGGGTATCGCGTGCGATCCGGTAGCCCTTCTGCTCGAATGCGGCGATCATGTCCTTGCCGTCGCTGCGTTTGCCGCCCGGTGCGCTTTTCGGGAGAAAGTAGTCGCGCCCGCCGCCTACAAGCACATCGAGCTCCATCGCAAGATACTGGTCGACGATGGACTGCGCGTCCGAACGGTTTTTGGCGTGCACGGAAAACGCCGCGGGTGAAGCGTCGTAGATTTCCGCGGTGGTCACCAGGCCTATCTTCCTGCCCGCCGATTTCGCTGCTTCCATGGCCGTGCGGGGCGCCTTCCCGTCCGGTGTCATCGAGACGGCGAAATTGTCGACTTTGACGCCGGTGGACATGGCCGACGCCGCGGCGGCGGAATCCGTGACGAGCGCGTTGCGCGAATCGGTCGAAAGCAGGCCGAAGGCCCCGTCTCTGAACACGACGTCGGTGGCGGCGAACGACTGATTGCGCAGCACGCGCGCCGAATACCTGCCCAGCTCCCACTGCGTGGCCGCAACGCCGTCGGCAAACAAGATGATGATGTTTCTCGGCGTTGCCGCGCCCTCGGCGCAAGCAGCCATGTCTGCAGCGCCCGCGAACGTCGACAGCACGACGACGAGCAGCCACCATCGTTTCGCCATCCTCAAGTACATCTTGGGCAGCGGCATAGTCTAGACACCGACTTCCCGGCGCACGAGCGCGGCGCCAGAGGTCAAGGCCTTAAGCTTGCCGAGTGCGACCTCGCGCGTGAGCGGCACCATGCCGCAGTTGGTGCAGGGATAGAGTTTCTCGGGCGGCACGAACTTCATCGCGTTGCGGATCGTGGACGCGACCTGCTCCGGTTTCTCGACGGTTTCGTTCGCGACGTCGATCGCGCCGACGAGCACGTCCTTCCCTTTGAGAAGCGCGAGCAGCTCGAGCGGCACGCGCGAATTCGCGCATTCGAGCGACACCTGGTCGATCCTCGATCGGGCGAGCAGAGGGAAAGTCGACTCGTACTGCCGCCATTCCGAGCCGAGCGTCCTCTTCCAGTCGATGTTCGCCTTGATGCCGTAGCCGTAGCAGATGTGCACGGCGGTCTTGCATTTGAGGCCCGCTGCGGCTGCTTCCAGCGCCTCGATCCCCCAGGCCGCGACTTCATCCATGTAGACATTGAAGGCCGGCTCGTCGAACTGGATCACGTCGGCGCCCGCCCGCTCGAGCTCGCGTGCCTCCTGGTTGAGGATCGCGGCGAATTCGCGCGCGAGCTTCTCGCGGCTCTTGTAATAGTTGTCGTAGAGCGTGTCCACCATGGTCATCGGGCCGGGGAGGGTGGACTTGATGCGGCGCCGGGTCTGCGAGCGCAGGAATCGGATGTCCTCCACGTACACGGGCCCTGCGCGGGCGACCTTGCCGACTACGACCGGCACGTCGGCGTCGTAGCGGTTGCGGATCCGGACCGTGCGCTTGTTCCTGAAGTCCACCCCCTCGAGATTTTCGATGAAGGTGGTGACGAAGTGCCGGCGGGTCTGCTCGCCGTCGGTGACGACGTCGATGCCGGCGGCTTCCTGGTCGGCGAGCGCGAGGCGCATGGCGTCGCGCTTGCCTTCATCCAGCAGCTCACCTTCGAGAAGCCAGGGCGCCCAGAGCTTTTTCGGTTCGGCGAGCCAAGCCGGCTTGGGCAGGCTGCCGGCGATGGTGGTTTGAAGGAGCAAGTTAAAAGTTCAGACGTGAGCCCCGA
>DASWDF010000196.1:0-19502 GCA_036395475.1 Casimicrobiaceae bacterium | reverse complement strand
CCGGGCCGTGTCGAAATTCGGCACGAGCTTCGACTCGATAAGTTGCTTGATCTTGGCCGGATTGCCAGCCTGGAGGTCTTTGTCACCGCGAATCGTCGTCAGCGTCTCTTCCGCGATCCGTTTCACCAAGGCGTCCGGCGCATCCTGCGCGTGCACAGGCGTGGCGAACAGCGCGAGCGGAAGCAAAAGCAGCGTTGCAGCAATGGTGCGAAGCATGGCAGCCCTCATTTGATTGGCGACGACGCAGCAGGGTTCGGGACCGCGCTCGGCACGGGTGCATCATCGTCCTCCTCGGGCGGCGGCTTGCCGTCGTAGACCTGGTAACGCCGGTTCTTCAGGTACGCGTTGCGCAGGAAACGGTAACGGTCCAGCGCGGCGGTGTCGAGCACCGATTCGGCGCTCAATGCCTGCGCGCGCGTGTCGAGGTAGCCGATGCCGTAGATCGAGTTGCGCAGCGGCACTTCATGAATGTGTCCGACGGGACTCAAGAAAAACCGCACCACGGTGCCGGTCCCGTCGCGCACCGTCGTCGGCCCGAACAGCGGCACGAAAAAGTACGGGCCTTGCGGCGCGCCCCACTTGCCGAACGTGATCCCGAAATCCTTCTTGTCCTTGTTGATGCCGATCATCGACGCCAGATCGAGGACGCCGACGAACCCGAAAGTCGAGTTGAGCAGCACGCGGCCGAAGTCGTCTCCGGCCTGATTGCCGCGTCCTTCCAGCACATTGTTGATGCCGGTGAATAGATCGTCGATATTGCCGAAGAAATTCGACACGCCCGTGCGGATCGGCTCGGGCATCGTCTTGACGTACGCTTCCGCGATCGGCTTGACGACATTGCCGTCGACCACCTGATGCACCTCGTACATCGCGCGATTCCACGGCTCGAACGGATCGTCGCGCGACGGCGCCGCGGCGCAGCCCGCGAGCAGTGCGCCAGCGCCGGCGAGGAACAACGCGGTGGGGCGGAACAGCAAATCCAGGCGACTCATTTCTTGGTCTCCCCTGCAGGTTTCTCGACCGTCTTGACGGGCGCCGCTTCTCCCCCTGCGCCGCCCGACGCCTTGTCGAACAGGAACTGGCTGATCAACTTTTCGATGACCACCGCCGACTGCGTCTTGCGGATGCGGTCGCCATCCTTGAGCATCACCGGGTCGCCGCCGGAGTCGAGGCCGATGTACACCTCACCCAGGAGCCCGGAGGTGTTGATCGCCGCGATGGTGTCCTTGGTGAACTCATACTGATGATCGATGCGCATGGTCACGACCGCGTCGTAGGTCTTGGTATCGAGCCGGACGGCCTCGACGCGGCCGACGACCACGCCCGCCGCTTTCACCGGCGCGCGGAGCTTCAGTCCGCCGATGTTGTCGAAGTTCGCCTCGAGATGATAGCCGGGTGTGCGGTCCAGCGTCAGCAGATTGCCGACCTTGAGCGCCAGGAAGAGTATCGCCCCGAAGCCTATCGCGACGAAGATGCCGACCCAGAGATCGATCGCGGAACGGTTCATACGGCATTCGCTCCCCGGAACATGAAGACTGTCATCACGAAATCGAGCGCGAGAATCGCGAGCGACGACATGACGACCGTTCGTGTGGTGGCGCTCGACACGCCCTCCGCAGTCGGCTTCGCGTCATAGCCCTCGAACACCGCGATCAGCGAAACCGCGATACCGAAGACGAAGCTCTTGATGATGCCGTTGGTGATATCGGGCCACACGTCGACGCCCGCCTTCATCTGGCCCCAGAATACGCCGGCATCGATGCCGATCAATCGCACTCCGACCACGTAGCCGCCGAAGATGCCGAACGCGGAAAAAAGCGCCGCCAGAAGCGGCATCGAGATTACGCCGCCCCAGAACCGCGGCGCGACGACCCGCGCAAGCGGATCGACCGCCATCATTTCCATCGCCGCGAGTTGCTCCGTCGTCTTCATGAGCCCGATCTCGGCGGTCATCGCCGACCCGGCGCGGCTGGCGAACAACAGCCCCGACATAACCGGACCGAGCTCGCGTACCAGCGACAGCGCGACCAGGATTCCGAGCTGCTCGTCGGCCCCATAACGCTTGAGCGTTTCGTATCCCTGCAGCGACAGCACCATTCCCACGAACAGCCCCGACATGAGGATGATCACCAGCGACAGCACACCCGCGAAGTAGATCTCGCGCAGCGTCAGATGCATGCGTCGAAACGCGCCCGGGGTATGCCACAGTACCGCCAGCAGGAAGCGGCTGACGAAGCCCAACTTGCTTGCGGAACCCGTCACCGCGCCGCCAATGCGGCGCAGCCACTGCGCGATTCCGGCCGTGAGCTCAGCCGACATCGGCGAACAATTCCTCGCGATAAGCCGGGGCCGGATAGTGGAACGGAACCGGCCCATCGGGAGCGCCATCGATGAACTGCCGGACGAAAGGATCGTCCGATGCGTGCACCTGCTCTGGCGTACCGGACGCGACGATGCGACCCTCCGAGACGAAATAGAGGTAATCGACGATCTTGAGCGATTCGTAGACGTCGTGGGTCACGACGACCGACGTGATGGAGAGCACGTCGTTCAGCCGACGGATGAGCTGGCCGACGACACCGAGTGAAATCGGATCAAGGCCGGCGAAGGGCTCGTCGTACATCACCAGCATCGGGTCGAGCGCGATGGCCCGCGCCAACGCGACGCGGCGTGCCATGCCGCCGGAAAGCTCCGCCGGCATCAAGTGCGCCGCGCCGCGAAGGCCGACCGCGTGGAGCTTCATGAGCACCAGGTCGCGAATCAGCTCCTCGGGAAGCTCCGTGTGCTCGCGCATCGGAAAGGCGATGTTCTCGAACACCGACATGTCCGTGAACAGCGCACCGAACTGGAACAACATGCCGAACTTGCGGCGAAGCGCGTAGAGCGCGTCGGGCTCGAGGTCGGGCACCGAGAGCCCGCCGACCCGCACCTCGCCCGATTTCGGCCGCAATTGCCCGCCGATCAGACGCAGTATTGTCGTCTTGCCCGATCCGCTCGCGCCCATGATGGCGACGATCTTGCCGCGCGGAATCGTCATGGTGATTCCCTTGAGAATCGGCCGCAGGTCGTAGGCGAACGAAACGTCGGAGAGCTCGACCGCGGCCGCAGCCGGATCGACTCGGCAGGCGGCGATCGCTTCGGCGACTCGAGACGATGACGGCTTCGCGGGGAGGGACATCGAGAGCCTCTAGGAACCTCTGAACAAGTCCCGCGTGGCCGCGACGGCGGCTTCCCGGGATGAGATGCACGAAGCGACGCGAAGCCCATGGCAGGCCCCCATGGGCGAGCGGCGCGACACAGCAGATCGCCCGGAAAGCCCCCATCCCTCCGGGTTTCGGCGCAATGGCCTCATCTGCGTTGTTGCGCGGCTTGCGAATAGTACGCACTATTCGCTGCGCCGCGACGCCTAGCATCTAAGGCCATTGCGCCAGAAACGCGGCTCATGTGGGGCTTGTTCAGAGGTTCCCTCGGGTGCGCACAAATCGGGACGCTGATTGTAGCGGGTTGACTGCACCGCGACAATGACGCGGGCTGGAATGCGGAGTTAACCTAACCTCGCAGCAGTCGTCGCTCGGCGAGCGTCAGATTCTCGGGCCGGCCGAGCAGCACGACGACATCGCCGGGGGCGAGGCGGTAATCGGGCGCCGGCAGCGTCGTGCGCATCCCGCGGGGGCGCACGCCGGTGACTTCGACGAGAGCTTTGAAATCGAGCTCGCCGAGCGTGCGGCCGACCGCCGCGGAGCGATCGGTCAGCAGCACCGAACGCAATCGCGGCTGCAGGTTGTCTGCGGCGTCCGCTGCGTCGGTCGCGCCGTGGAAAAAGCCGCGGAAGAGACTGTAACGCTCTTCGCGAATCTCGCGGATCCGAGCCAGCACGCGATTGAGCGGCACGCCCAGAAGCAGCAGCGAGTGCGATGCGAGCATCAGGCTGCCCTCCAGCACTTCCGGGACCACCTCGGTTGCACCCGCCTTGATCAGGCGGTCGAGCTCGCTGTCGTCGACGGTGCGCACGATTACGGGTAGCTCGGGCCGCAATTGCTGCACGTGATGCAGGATCTTGAGCGCGGTCGGCGTGTCCGCGAACGTTACCACCACGGCGCGCGCCTTGGGCAGCCCGGCGGCGATCAGCGCTTCGCGCCGCCCTGCGTCGCCGTAGACGACGCTGCTGCCGTCGGCGGCGGCTTCGCGCACACGCTCGGGATCGGCTTCGAGCGCAATGCACGAAATCTCCTCTTTCTCGAGCAGGCGCGCGAGGTTCTGGCCGCTGCGGCCGAAGCCGCAGATGATCACGTGTTCCTGCCGGGCCATCGTGCGGGCGGCGATCTGCGTCACCTGCGCGGCGCGCGCCAGCCAGTCGTCTGCTGTCAGCCTTCGCGCCAAGGGTGCGGCGAATTGGATCAAGAGCGGCGCAGTCAGCATCGACAGCACCATGGCGGCGAGCACGAGCTGCGCGAGAGTCGGTTCGACGACGGCGAGATCGCTCGCAAGCGCGAGCAGCACGATCGCGAATTCGCCCGCCTGCGCGAGATAAAAGCCCGTTCGCAAGGCGGCCCCCAGGGGCGCACCGAAGAGCCGTGCGAGGATGGCGATAAGGATCAGCTTGGAGAGCACCGGGCCGACGAGGAGGAGCACGACCCAGCCCAGGCTCGTACCCACGACCTTCAAGTCGAGGTACATGCCGACCGTGACGAAGAACAGACCCAGCAGGACGTCGCGAAACGGCTTGATGTCTTCCTCGACCTGATAGCGGTACTCGGTCTCCGCGATGAGCATCCCGGCGAGAAACGCGCCGAGCGCGAAGGAGAGTCCCGCGAGCTCCGTGAGCGCCGCAAGGCCGAGCGTCACCAGCAGCACGTTCAGCATGAACAGCTCCGAAGAGCGCGCTCGCGCAATGACGTGGAACCAGGCGCGCATCGGCCTCTGGCCAAAAATGAGGATGACCGCCAGCGCGACCGCAGCCTTGCCCGCCGCGAGCCCCAGCGAACGCCACAGGTCGGCGCCACCGGCGGCTAGCGTCGGCACCGCGATCAGGAACGCAACCACCGCGAGATCCTGAAAGAGCAGGATCCCCATGACGTCGCGGCCGTGCGCGGTATTGAGCTCCATGCGCTCGGCGAGCATCTTGGAAACGATCGCGGTCGAGCTCATCGCCAACGCACCGCCCAGCGTGAATCCCTGCAGCCAGCCGAAGCCCAGCAAATGCAGCCCGACCATCGCCGTGACCGTGGTGATCGCGACCTGCGCGAATCCGAGACCGAACACGGCGCGGCGCATCGCGTTCAACTGCGGCAGGCTGAATTCCAGCCCGATGGAAAACATCAGGAAGACGATGCCGAACTCGGCCAGATCGCGCACATCGTCGTTGTTCGGCACCCAGCCCAGCGCATGCGGCCCGACCGCGATGCCGATCACGACGTAGCCGAGGATCGGCGGCAGCCGCACCAGCCGGCAGACGACGATCACAACCACCGCCGCGGCGAGGAGCAGCAGGATGAGCTGCAGCGTGTGCGACATGGACTCAATTTAGCATAGCGTTAAGGAGCCTCTGAAAGCCTCTGTGGCCGTTCCGGTATACTTTCCCGCATGTCCGCAACGATCGCCGCTGCTCCGCCGACGGCGCGCGGCGTCGAGCCGAAGCGCGCGCTTTCGCTCGGCCGCGACGTGCTCGCCACCGAGTCTGCGGCGATCTCCGCGCTCTCCGCGCGCCTCGGCGCACCGTTTCTCGCCGCGGCCCGGACCCTGTTCGACTGCCGCGGCCGCGTGGTGGTGACCGGCATTGGCAAGTCCGGGCACATCGCGCGCAAGATCGCGGCGACGCTGGCGTCGACCGGCACGCCGGCGTTCTTTGTGCACGCCGCAGAGGCGAGCCACGGCGACCTCGGCATGATCACCGCCAACGACGTCGTGTTGCTGCTATCGAATTCCGGCGAGACCGACGAGCTCGTCTTGCTGCTGCCGCATCTCAAGCGTCAGGGTGCGCGCTTGATCGCGCTGACCGGTAACGAGCAATCGTCGCTCGCGCAGGCCGCCGACGTGCATCTCGATGCCAGCGTTGACGCCGAAGCCTGCCCGCTCGGCCTCGCGCCGACCGCGAGCACGACCGCGGCGCTCGCGCTGGGCGACGCGCTGGCGCTGACGCTGCTTGATGCGCGCGGCTTTTCGGTGGAGGATTTCGCGCGCGCGCATCCCGGCGGGTCGCTCGGCCGGCGGCTGCTGACGCAGGTGCGCGACGTCATGCGCAGCGGCGCCGACGTTCCGGCGGTGCCGCTCGCGGCTACGCTGGCCGACGCGGTCGTCGAGATGAGCGGAAAGGGCATGGGCATGACCGCGGTGATCGATGCGGACAACCGCGTCGCGGGCATCTTTACCGACGGCGATCTGCGCCGCTGCCTCGCGCGCGTGCGCGACTTCGGTGCGGAGGGCGTCGCCGGCCTGATGACGCGCGAGCCGCGCACGATCGGCCCCGAACGGCTCGCGATCGATTGCGTCGAGCTGATGGAAACTTCGCCGAAGGTGACGCAGCTCCTGGTCGTCGACGCCGAGCAGCGGCTGGTCGGTGCATTGCATTTGCACGATCTCTTTCGCGCCCGGGTAGTGTAGTGTGATGCCAGCGGCAGATCTCCTCGCGCGAGCACGCCGCGTCCGGCTCCTGTCCTGCGATGTCGACGGCGTGTTGACCGACGGCCGCATCTACGTCGCCGGAGACGGCGGCGAGCTCAAGGCCTACTCGTGCATGGACGGCTTGGGCATGAAGTGGCTCGAGCGCTCGGGCATCGTGGTCGCCTGGATCACCGGCAGCAGCGCACCCGCGGTGGCGAAGCGCGCGGCGACGCTCGGCATCTCTCGCGTTGTCCAGGGCATGGAGAACAAGCTCGATGCCTGGCAGCAGCTGCGCGCAGAGCTCGCTCTCGAGCCGGAAGACTGCGCGCACATCGGCGACGATCTCCCTGACCTGGCGGTGCTCGTGCGCTGCGGCCTGGCCGCCACGGTGCCACATGCGCCGGAGCCGCTGCAGCGGCGCGTACACTACGTGACGCGCGCCGAAGGAGGCGCCGGCGCCGTGCGCGAGCTCGCCGAGCTGATCCTCGCCGCACAAGGCAAGCTCGCTGACCTGCTGCGCGCCTACGGCGACGAAGGCGCGCTCGCGGCCAAAGCGAAGCTGAGGCGATTGTGAGATCGCGTGCGCAGGCGTGGCTCGACCGGTTCGTCACCTGGTCGCCGGTGCTGCTGCTCGGCGCACTCGCCGCCCTGACCTACTGGCTCAACGCGCAGGTGCGTATCGCAGGTCCGACCTTCGACGGGTCAGGCCGGCATGATCCGGACGTGTTCGTCGAAAACTTCAAGGCCGTGAACCTCGACAAGGACGGTCTTGTCCGGCAGGCGCTCATCGCCAGTCGCGCGCAGCACTTTCCGGATGACGATACGACCGCATTCGACGCGCCGCAGATCATATTCACCGATCCGGGCAAGCCTCGGCTCGAGGTCACCGCGAATCGGGCAACGATAACCGGTGATCGCGAGCACGCGTACTTCGAGGGCAACGTCAGGGCGGTGCGCGACGCCGCTCCCGGTGCGCCGGCCGGCAAGCCCGACGGACCGATCACCGTGACCAGCGATTTCCTGCACGTGATCCCGAAGGAGGATCGCATCGTCACCGATCGCCCGGTAACGATCACCGATCCGCGTGGGATAATTCGCGCGAACGGTCTGGAGCTCGACAACAGGACCAAGACGGTCAAGTTCAAGTCGCACTTGAGCGGACAATTGCAGCCGCAGAGCATCTCCCGATGACGCACTCGTTTTCCCGCGTCCGCCCGGCCATCGTCGCCGCCGTTCTGGCCGTCGCCGTCCTCGTGCCGCAGCCGCCGAATGCACGGGCGGAAAAGGCGGATCGCGACAAGCCGATCAACTATCAGGCCGACTCCGGCGATGTGAACTATCAGACCAAGATCGGGACGCTGCTGGGGAACGTGATCTTGACTCAGGGCACGCTGACGATCCATGCCGACAAGATCGTCTTTCACCAGAACCCCGACAACTCGGTATCGGCAACCGCGTACGGCAACCCGATCACGTTCCGCGAGAAACGGGACAACGTCGACGAGTACTACGAAGGCGTAGCGCAGCGCGCCGAATACGATGGCCAGAAACGTTTCCTCGAGCTGTTCGATCGGGCGCTGCTGCGCAAGGGCACCGACGAAATACGCAGCAACTATATTTCGTACAACGCCGAGACCGAGTTCTTCAAGGCGGAAGGCCGTCCGGATACCCGTCCCGCCGCTGCCGGCGAATCGCCGCTGGGCGCGCGCGTGCGTGGCGTGTTCCAGCCGCAGCCCAAGGACGAGAAGGCGGGCAAGAACGGAAAGACGCCCGCTGCGCCGGCAAAGCCCAATCCGCCGGCGCCGCTCAAGCCCGACGGTGCGCTCTCCACGGAACCGGCGAAGTGATTGCCGTACCGCGCGCGGCGCGATGAGCACGCTGTCGGTCGCTGCGCTCAACAAGCGCTACAAATCGCGCATTGTCGTCCACGACGTGTCGCTCGCAGTGGCCAGCGGCGAGGTGATCGGGCTCCTCGGCCCGAACGGCGCCGGCAAGACCACGTGCTTCTACATGATCGTCGGCCTGGTCGCGGCAGACGGCGGCACGATCGAGCTCGACGGGGACGATCTGACGCGCATGCCGATCCATGCCCGCGCCCGCCTGGGACTGTCGTATCTGCCGCAGGAGGCGTCGATTTTCCGCAAGCTCACGGTGGGCGAAAACGTGCAGGCGATTCTCGAGCTGCAGGGCATCGACACCGACGAGATCGCCAATCGCCTCGATGCGCTGCTCGAGGACCTGTCGATCTCGCACCTGCGCGAGGCCCCCGCGCTCAGCCTTTCGGGCGGGGAGCGCCGCCGGGTCGAGATCGCACGCGCGCTCGCCACGCGGCCGCGTTTCATCCTGCTCGACGAGCCTTTCGCCGGCATCGATCCGATCGCCGTGCTCGACATCCAGAAGATCATCGGATTCCTCAAGGAGCGGGATATCGGGGTCATGATCACCGATCACAACGTGCGCGAGACGCTGGGTATTTGCGACCGCGCCTACATCATCAGCGAGGGCCGGGTACTGGCCTCGGGAACCCCGGACGAAATTGTTTATAATGAAAGCGTCCGGAAGGTCTACCTTGGGGAGCACTTCCGACTCTGACCGGCCCCTCCGCCATGAAGCCGACCTTACAGCTCAAGCTTAGTCAGCATCTCACGCTGACCCCGCAACTGCAGCAGTCGATCCGCCTGCTGCAGCTCTCCACGCTCGAGCTCAACGCCGAGGTCGAGCGTCTCTTGCAGGAAAACCCGCTGCTGGAAAAAGCCGAGGACGAGGAGTCCGCCGGTCCGCCACGGGAATTTGCGACGATGGTCTCCACGCTATCGGCCGACAAGCCGGCCGATGGCGTCAGCGACTCCGCGCCGGAAGCCGCGGACCTGCTGGTCAGCGCCGGCGACGGCGATTGGGGCTCGTCAACGCGCGGCGGCGACGACGATGACGAGGCCTTCCTGCCTCAACAGGTGGCTACGAATTCGCTGCGCGATCACCTGAACGCCCAGCTCGCGCTGCTCAATCTTCCGTTGCGCGATCGCCAGATCGTTGCGGCGCTGATCGATGCGCTCGATGAGGATGGTTACCTCACGACCTCGCTCGAGGAGCTGCTCGAGCTCTTCCCTGAGGAAATCGAGCTCGAGGCCGACGAGCTGTCGATCGCGCTCAAGCACTTGCAGTGCATGGAGCCCCCCGGCGTCGGCGCCCGCGACGCCGCCGAGTGCCTGTCGCTGCAGCTCAAAGCGCTGCCCGAGTCGACGCCCTTCCGCGGCGAGGCGTTGAAGCTGGTACAGCACCATCTACCGCTCCTGGCGGCCCGCGATTTCGGCAAGTTGAAGCGCCTCCTGCACGCCGACGACGCCTGCCTGCGCTGCGTGCGCACGTTGATCACAAGCCTCAATCCGCGCCCCGGCGCCGGTTTTTCCAAGACCGAGGCGAACTATGTGATCCCGGACGTGGTCGTACGGAAGCTCCGGGGACGGTGGATGGCGGCGCTCAACGAAGCGGCGATGCCCAAGCTGCGGCTGAACCGCATCTACGCTGACATCCTCACCCGCAATCGTGAGGCTTCGAACCAGCAGCTCGCCGCGCAGTTGCAGGAAGCGAAATGGCTGATCCGCAACGTCCAGCAGAGGTTCGAGACAATCCTGCGCGTATCGCAGGCGATCGTCGACCGTCAACGCCATTTCTTCGAGCACGGCGAAGTGGCGATGCGACCGATGGTGCTGCGGGAGATCGCGGAAATCCTCGGTTTGCACGAGTCGACGATCTCGCGGGTGACGACGCAGAAGTACATGCTCACGCCGCGTGGCACCTACGAGCTCAAGTATTTCTTCGGCAGCCACGTCGCGACCGATACCGGCGGCGCGGCTTCCGCGACCGCCATCCGGGCGCTGATCAAGCAGTTGATCGGCGCCGAGGATCCCAAAACACCGCTGACCGACAGCCGGATCGCCGACCTCCTCGGTGATCAGGGCATCCTCGTCGCGCGGCGGACGATCGCCAAATACCGGGAGGCGCTGCAGATTCCTCCCGTCAACGTGCGCAAGGCGGTGTGATCCGCGGCGCGCGCGCTGCCCTTCGAGCAACGCAAAGGAGGCCCGGATGAATCTGAACCTGAGCGGCCATCACCTCGACATCACGCCGGCGATCCGCGCCTACGTGACAAACAAGCTCGAGCGGCTGACGCGTCACTTCGACCACGTTATCGACGTCAACGTCGTGCTCTCGGTCGACAAGCTCAGGCAGCAGGTGACGGCCAATCTGCACGTACGCGGCAAGGACATCCACGCCGAATGCGTCGAGCCCGACATGTATGCGGCGATCGACGCGCTCGCGGACAAGCTCGATCGCCAGGTGCTCAAGCTCAAGGAGAAGCGCAACGGTCAGCGGCACACTGCCGTACCGGTCAAGCGCGCCGCGGCGTCCGCTGCGCGCCGGAGAAAGCCAAGGAGCCTCTACAAGTAGCGTATAATCCTGCGCCATCTTGCCGGCGGGCTTTAGTCAGCGCCCGCCTACCGCGTGAACCAGATCGCGCAACTGCTTTCCGAAGCGAACATCCTGCTCGACCTCGAGGCCACGAGCAAGAAGCGGCTTTTCGAGCAGGTCGGCCAGCTTTTCGAAGACCACGCGCAGATCGCGCGCTCGGTCGTGTACGACAGCCTGTTCGCGCGAGAAAAGCTCGGCTCGACGGGCCTCGGCCAAGGCATCGCGATTCCCCATGGACGCATCAAGGGCCTCACGCATGCGCTAGGAGCATTCGTGCGGCCTCGGCAGCCGATCCCCTTCGACGCGCCCGACGGCAAGCCGGTCGGACAGGTCTTCGTCCTGCTCGTTCCCGAGCACGCGACCGAAGAGCATCTGGAGCTCCTGTCCGAGCTCGCCGAGATGTTCAGCGCGCGTTCTTTTCGCGATCGGCTCGCCGTAGCGACCGATGCCGGCAGTCTGCATCGCCTGTTCTCGACCTGGGAGAGCGCGTCGTGAGCGAAGGCGACGCGATGCGGCAGGTCAGCATCGAGAAGCTGTTCGTCGAGAACCAGCAGCGACTGGGGCTCAACTGGCTCGCCGGTCGGCAGGGCGGCAATCGCGTCCTGATTGGCGAAGCTGCGCTCAAACCGACCATCGGTCAGGTCGGTCACATGAACTTCATTCACCCCTTCCGCGTGCAGCTCATCGGCGCCGCCGAGGCTGCGTATCTCCGCGGCTTGCCGGAAGACGCGTTGACGAAATCGATCGGCAGGCTGTTCACGACCGAGCTGGCAGCGATCATCGTCGCCAACGGCGAAGATGTCCCGGCGCATCTGCTCGACGAGTGCAACCGGCACCACATCGCCCTGATGACTTCGCCGCAACCCTCGCCACACGTGGTCGACGTAATCCGGCTCTACCTGGCGCGGGTGCTGGCGGAATCGACGACGCTGCACGGCGTGCTCCTCGATGTGCTGGAAATAGGCGTGCTGATCACCGGCGCTTCCGCGATCGGCAAGAGCGAGCTCGCGCTGGAGCTGATCTCGCGCGGCAACGGACTGGTCGCCGACGACATCGTCGAGCTGTACCGCATTTCTCCGGACACGATCGAGGGGCGCTGCCCCACGGTGCTGAAGGAATTCCTCGAGGTGCGCGGCATCGGCGTGCTCAACATCCGCACCATCTTTGGCGAGACAGCCGTGCGACCGCGGAAGCTGCTGAAGCTTATGGTCAATCTGGAAGATCACAGCGACGAGCAATTCTCGGAGCTCGATCGCTTGCAGGTCGACGCGACCTATCAGGAGATTCTCGGCGTACCGATCCGCAAAGTGACGATTCCTGTGGCGGCGGGCCGCAATCTTGCCGTACTGGTCGAGGCAGCGGTGCGCAACTTCGTGCTCAATCAGCGCGGCATCGACAGCACCAAGGAATTCATCGAACGCCAGCAGAAGCTCATGGAGGACGGGGGTTAGCGACGTAAAGCTGCTGCGCTCGCCAGGGCTTTGTTGCGCGTGGCCTCGGAATCCTCATGTACCCCATTCGTACACTCCGGTTCCTCGGCCGCGTGCGCCTCGCCCCGGCTTCGCTCGCGACGCTTTCCGTTCGCTAACCGGCGGCTCGCGGACAGCCGCAATCCATGGACCTTCTGCTGATCGGCGGCCTCTCCGGCTCGGGCAAGAGCGTCGCACTCGCGGCGCTGGAGGACAGCGGCTATTACGCGGTCTCGAATCTTCCGCTCGCGCAGCTTGCGAGCCTGCTTGCGCACCTCAAGGACGCCCGCATCGACCATGTCGCGGTCGCGCTCGACGCGAAGACGGGCTCCGGGCTCGCGGGTCTGCCCGCAGCGATCGAGGCGGCGCGTACCGAAGGCTGGAAGGTGCGTTTCCTTTATCTCGATGCCAAGACCGATACGCTGGTCAAGCGCTTCTCCGAGACGCGGCGCCGGCATCCCTTTTCCGGAGAAGAGCGCACGCTTACCGAAGCGATCGAGTTCGAGCGCAAGGTATTCGCCGACGTGCGGTCGCTGGCCTACAGCTTCGATACCAGCGATCTGTCAGCCGCGGCGCTGCGCTCCTGGATCAAGGATTTCGCCAGCGTCGATTCGTCGAAGCTGACGCTGCTGTTCCAATCCTTCGGCTACAAGCACGGCGTTCCGCTCGACGCCGACCTGGTGTTCGACGTGCGCTGCCTGCCCAACCCCCACTACGAACCCGCGCTCGCCATGCTCTCGGGACGCGACTCGCCGGTGGTCGCCTATCTCCAGAACTACCCCGAGGTAGAGCGGATGTACCAGGACATCCACCGTTTCATCACGAACTGGTTGCCCGATTACGCGCGCGACAATCGCAACTACCTCACGGTGGCGATCGGCTGCACCGGCGGCCAGCATCGATCCGTCTATCTGGCCGAACGGCTCGCGCAGGCATTTACGGGGCGGCATCAGGTACTGACCCGCCACCGGGAGCTTGCGTAGCGCGGGTTGAGCGGTTTAGCGCGATGCCCGGAGCGACGGTGCATTCTGCCTCGGCCCCGGGTTTTCCCCGGATCAAGTCCGGGTCAACCCGGGCTACAATGCGCGTATGACCGTCTCGCGCACGATCACGCTCGCATTCACCGGCGCGTCGGGTCTCCCTTACGGTTTGAGGCTGCTCGAGTGCCTGATCGCGGCAGAGACCCGCGTCTACCTCGTCTATTCGCCTGCCGCGCAAATGGTCGCGCGGCAGGAGCTCGAGCTGATGTTGCCGACGCAACCCCACGCGGCCGCCGCATTCTTCGCCGAGCGCTACCACGCAAAGGCAGGACAGTTGACCGTATTCGGACGGGAGGATTGGCTCTCGCCCATCGCCTCGGGTTCGAACCCGGCTGACGCGATGGCGATATGCCCCTGCAGTATGGGCACCGCGGGCGCGCTCGCGGCGGGTCTTGCCGACAACTTGATCGAGCGCGCGGCCGACGTAATGCTCAAGGAGCGGCGGCCGCTGGTGCTCGTGCCACGCGAGACACCGCTATCGGCGATCCACCTCGAAAACCTCCTCAAGCTCGCGCGTGCGGGCGCCGTCATCCTGCCGCCGTCGCCCGGATTCTACGGCCGGCCCGAGGCGATCGGCGACCTCGTCGATTTCATCGTCGCGCGCATCCTCGACCAGCTCGGTGTCGCACACTCGCTGGGCCCGCGCTGGGGCACGACGCGAGTCGCACCGCCGACGATCGAGCGCGCCTAAGGACCTGCACCCCCCACGATGTTTCCGTTCCTGCGCGGCGCGTCGTCGCGAGAGCCGAGCGCGCTGCCACTGTTCCCCTTGAAGACCGTACTCTTTCCGGGCGGCGTGCTGCCGCTCAAGGTCTTCGAGCAGCGTTACATTACGATGACCAAGGCTTGCCTCAAGGACGACAGCCCGTTCGGCGTGTGCCTGCTCACTCAAGGCGACGAGGTTCTCGCCAATGCGGCGGCGGCAAAAGCGGGACTCGCGTTCGCTCCGATCGGCACGCTTGCGCGGATCACGGCCTGGGACATGCCGCAGCTCGGCATCCTGCACCTGCGGACCGAAGGCGCGACGCGGTTTCAGGTGCAGACGCACACGATCGCCGAAGACGGTCTGATCGTCGGGCAGGTGACCCCGCTTGCGCCCGAGCCGACGCTCGCGCTGTCCGATGCGTTCAAGCCACTCGCCAACCTGCTCGAGCTCTTGATCAACCGTGTCGGTAAAGAGAATTTTCCCGCCGAGCTCGCGCTCACCGACGCGTCCTGGGTCAGCTATCGGCTGGCCGAAGTCCTGCCGCTGCCGCTCCCGATCAAGCAGAGCATGCTCGAGATCAACGACAGCGAGGTACGGCTCAAGGTGCTCACGCAGTTTCTGAAACAGCAGGGACTATTGTAACGGGGCAAAGTTTCGCTCGCTGCGCTCGCACGATACTTTGCCCCGAAGAAGATTTGCGCGAACAGCTTGGGGCGGCCCTGCGCTGTTCGCGCAGAAGAAACTACGAAAAACCGAGTATTGTGCGTTCCGGCGATTTCTACTCAGCGCGTATAATTTGCGCGTCACCAATGGCGTTATCCCGATCATGGCTGGCCACAGCAAGTGGGCGAACATCAAGCATCGCAAGGCGGCGACCGATGCCAAGCGCGGCAAGATTTTCAGCCGGCTCATCCGCGAGATAACGGTCGCGGCAAGGCTCGGTACCGGGGATGTGTCGAGCAACCCCCGGCTGCGTCTCGCAGTCGACAAGGCGACCGACAACAACATGCCGAAGGACACCATCGAACGCGCGATCAAGCGTGGCTCGGGAGGGCAGGAGGGAGTGAACTACGAGGAAATTCGCTATGAAGGCTACGGAATCAACGGCGCCGCAGTGATCGTCGATTGCCTCTCCGACAATCGGACGCGTACCGTCGCCGATATCCGGCACGCATTTGTCAAGCATGGCGGCAATCTGGGAACCGACGGCTCGGTAGCTTTCCTGTTCAAACATTGCGGCCAGATCGTATTCGCGCCGGGAACCGACGCGAATCGACTGCTCGACGTCGCGCTCGACTCCGGCGCGGAGGACGTCGTCGATCACGAGGACGGGTCGATCGAAGTGCTTACCGCGCCGCACGACTTCGTCACGGTGAAGGCCGCGCTGGGAAAGGCTGGCTTCAAGCCTGAATTCGCGGAAGTGACGATGAAGCCGACGACCGAGGTCGTGCTCGCTGGCGAAGAAGGCGCGCGGATGCAGAAGCTCCTCGATGCATTCGAGGCGTTGGACGATGTCCAGAACGTCTACACGACCGCGGTCATCGAAGAGGCATAGCAGCCTTGACAGTCCTGTTTGCAACGCGCCGCATCCTCGGCATCGATCCCGGATTGAGGGTCACCGGATTCGGACTCATCGTATCGATCGGCGGCAGGCTCCAATACGTCGCGAGCGGCTGCGTCCGCAACACCAGCGGCGAGTTGCCGGAGAGGCTCAGGATCATCCTGCGCGATATCGGCAGCGTCATCGTCGAGCACCATCCGACCGAGGTCGCCGTCGAGAAAGTGTTCGTCAACGCAAATCCACAATCCACGCTGTTGTTGGGCCAGGCGCGCGGCGCGGCGATCTCCGCAGCGGTGCTCGCCGATCTTCCCGTCGCCGAGTACACCGCGCTGCAGATCAAGCAGGCGGTGGTCGGCCACGGCAAAGCCGCCAAGGAGCAGGTGCAGGAAATGGTGCGGCGGCTTCTTTCGCTATCGGTCGCCCCATCGGCCGATGCAGCCGACGCGCTCGCTTGCGCGATCTGTCACGCGCACGGCGGCGAAGGTCTCCACGGCTTGCGGCGGACGGGTTATCGCGTACGGCGCGGGCGTATTCTTTGATCGCACCGATCGCGGCCGGAGGCCATGCGATAATGCGCGCGTCGCTGCCCGCCCCGCGCTCATGATCGGCCGCTTGTCCGGAACGCTCGTAGAGAAGAACCCGCCGCAAATCCTGCTCGATGTGCAGGACGTCGCGTACGAAGTCGACGTGCCGATGAGCACTTTCTACAATCTGCCGAATCTCGGCGAGCGCGTTACGCTGTTCACCCATCTCGTCGTGCGCGAGGACGCGCATCTGCTCTTCGGTTTCGGCTCCGAATCCGAGCGGCGCGCATTCCGGCAGCTCATCAAGATCAGCGGGATCGGCGCCCGGACTGCGCTGTCGGTGCTCTCCGGCCTGTCGGTCGCGGAACTCGCGCAGGCCGTGACGCTCCAGGAATCGGGACGGCTGACCAAGATTCCGGGGATCGGCAAGAAGACGGCGGAGCGATTGCTGCTGGAGTTGAAGGACAAGCTCGGCGTCGAAGTAACGACCGCGATCGGCGTGCACCGCGCCCCGCCGGTCGCGGCCGATGTGCTGCATGCGCTTATCGCGCTGGGCTATAGCGACAAGGAAGCCGTGCACGCCGTGAAGCAGCTGCCCGATGGCGTCGCCGTGGCCGACGGCATCAGGCAGGCGCTGAAGACCCTCGCCAAGGCGTGATGCGGACGCGAACATGATCGAAACCGACCGCCTGATCGCGGCAGCGCCGGTGAGCCCGCTGGAGGAAGCGCTCGAACGCACGCTGCGGCCGCGCGCGCTCGACGAGTATATCGGCCAGGAGAAGATCCGCGGGCAGCTGGCGATCTTCATCGAGGCGGCGAAGAAGCGCAAGGAAGCGCTCGATCACGTGCTGCTGTTCGGGCCGCCGGGACTGGGAAAGACAACGCTGTCGCACATCATCGCGCACGAGCTCGGCGTGAATCTGCGCCAGACCTCCGGACCCGTTCTCGAGCGCGCCGGCGACCTGGCGGCATTGCTCACCAATCTCGAGCCGCACGACGTGCTGTTCATCGATGAGATCCACCGCCTGCCGCCGGTGGTCGAGGAGATCCTCTATCCGGCGCTCGAGGACTTCCAGATCGACATCATGATCGGCGAAGGACCGGCCGCGCGCTCGGTCAAGCTCGAGCTGCCGGCATTCACGCTGGTCGGGGCGACCACGCGCGCGGGCATGTTGACCAATCCGCTGCGCGACCGCTTCGGTATCGTCGCCCGACTCGAGTTCTATACCCCCGAAGAGGTCACCCGAATCGTCGGGCGATCGGCGAGATTGCTCGACATCGCGCTCGAGCCCGACGGTGCACTGGAAATCGCACGCCGCTCGCGCGGCACACCGCGCGTCGCGAACCGACTCTTGCGGCGTGTGCGCGACTACGCCGAGGTCCGCGCTGCCGGCCGCATCACGCGCGAAGTCGCGGACGCAGCGCTGTCGATGCTCGATGTCGATACCGCGGGCCTTGACGTAATGGACCGGAAGCTCCTGCGCTGCGTACTCGATAAATTCGCCGGCGGACCGGTCGGCATCGACAATCTCTCGGCCGCGATCGGCGAGGAGCGCGACACGATCGAGGACGTGCTCGAGCCGTTTCTGATCCAGCAAGGCTTCCTGCAACGTACCAACCGCGGCCGGATCGCGACGGCGCTTTCGTATCGTCATTTCGGTCTGGTGCCGCCGACGGCGGCGGGTGAGCTCTTCGCGAGCGAATGACACCGACGGCCGATGAGAGATTTCGCTGGCCAGTCCGCGTTTACTACGAGGATACGGACGCCGCCGGCGTCGTCTACTACGCGAATTTCCTGAGATATCTGGAACGCGCGCGCACGGAATGGCTGGCGTCGCTGGGGTTCACCCTGACCGCTCTCGAACATGAACACGGCGTCGTGTTCGTCGTCCATCGATTGGACATCGAGTACCGGCAGCCGGCCTGGCTGTACGATGCGCTAGAAGTGACAGTCGGACTGGCCGCGCGCGGCCGCAGCCGCCTGGTCGCGGTCCAGGACGTGTTTCGCGGCGAGGCGCAGTTGGTCCGGGCGCACGTGACGCTCGCTTGCCTCGACCCGGCGACTTGGCGGCCCGCGCGCATTCCGGCGCCGGTTGTTGCAAAGATGCATTAGGGCAAAGCGTACTGTGAACCTGCATCCCGATCTGTCATTTTTCGCGATGATGCTGCACGCCAGCGTCGTCGTGCAGGCCGTCATGGCGCTGCTGCTCCTGGCGTCGCTATGGTCTTGGTGGCAGATCTTCCTCAAGCTGTTCGCGCTGCAGCGGGCGCAGCGCGAAACCGACCGGTTCGAGGACGACTTCTGGAAAGGCGGCGACCTGAACGAGCTGTTTCAGCGGGCGAGCCAGAATCGCGGCGGCGCGCTGGAGCGAATCTTTTCCTCCGGTTTCCGCGAGTACGCCAAGCACCGCCGGCAGGGAACCTCGTCGGCAGCGACGATGGACAGCGCGCGACGCGCCATGCGCGCCTCGTACCAGCGCGAGATCGACGTCCTCGAAGCCAATCTCGCCGGGCTGGCGACCGTCGGATCCGTCTCACCCTACGTCGGATTGTTCGGCACCGTGTGGGGCATCATGAACGCGTTCCGGGGACTCACCAACGTCAGCCAGGCGACGCTCGCGCAGGTCGCGCCGGGCATCGCTGAAGCGCTGATCGCCACCGCGATCGGGCTCTTTGCCGCGATTCCCGCGGTGGTCGCATACAACCGCTATACGCACGACGTCGACCGGTTGGCGACGCGCTTCGAGACGTTTATCGAGGAATTCTCGAACATTCTCCAGCGCCAGGGTTAGCTAAATGCGCCGCCCGCGCAAATCGATCAACCAGATCAACGTCGTGCCCTACATCGACGTGATGCTGGTGCTGCTCGTGATCTTCATGGTGACCGCGCCGCTGATCAACCCGGGCGTGATTGAGCTACCCAGCGTCGGCACTCATCTCACCGCGCCGGCGGCGCCGCTCGAAATCCAGGTGCGTACCGACCAATCGCTATGGTTGCGCGACGGCGCCGCCGCGCCGGTACGCGTGTCGCGAGATGAAATGATTGCGCGCGTGCGCGACCGACAGGCGAAGAATCCCGACCAGGCAGTCGTGATCGCCGCCGACCGCGCGGTCCGTTACGAAGAAGTGGTC
>DASWDF010000195.1:0-3205 GCA_036395475.1 Casimicrobiaceae bacterium | reverse complement strand
TCGTATGCCGGCAAGTGCACGGTCACAATCACTTCCGGGCCGGGCTATTCGCTCAAGCAGGAGGCGATCGGGCTCGCGGTGATGGCGGAGATCCCGCTGGTGGTAGCCAACGTCCAGCGCGGCGGGCCGTCGACGGGACAGCCGACGAAGGCCGAGCAGGGCGACCTGCTGACGGCGATGTTCGGCAGTCACGGCGACGCGCCGAAAGTCGTGCTCGCGGCGGCGACGATCGAGGACTGCTTCTACTCGATCATCACCGCACGCCGGATCGCCGAGACATTCAACATGGTCGTGGTCGTGCTCTCGGACGCCAACCTCGCGACGTCGCAGACGCCGTTTCCGCGGCCCCAGTTCAGCGATTCCTGGGTGGCGCCGCCGTTCGACCAGACTCCCGTGCCGCCCGGCGCCAAGCCGTACGACTGGGACGCAGCCACCGGCCTCGCGCGCCGCTTCATTCCCGGCCAACCCAACGGCATGCACACCGTCACCGGGCTTGCTCACGACCGATTGAGCCACGTCGCCTACGATCCCGAGAGCAACGAGGAGAGCCTGCGCGCACGCAGCCTCAAGCTCGCTGCGTTGGCCAAAACGCTGCAGCCCCCGCCGCTGTTCGGGGACGACGCGGGCGACCTGCTTCTGATCGGCTGGGGCAGCACCAAGGGGGCGATCGAGGAAGCGGTCGAGCGTGCACGCGCCGAAGGGGTGAAGGTCTCGTCGATGCATCTGCGCTTTCTGCAGCCGCTGCCGCCCGGCATCAAGGAGGCGATGAGCCGCTTCCGCAAGGTGATGACGATCGAGGGCAACTGGAGCGATCGACCCGAAGACGAGATCATCGACGAGACGAATCGCCGCTACTCGGCGCTGGCGATGCTGCTGCGCGCGCGCTATCTCGTCGACGTGGACTGCTGGAGCCAGGTGCGCGCGGCGCCGATCAAGCCCGGGACGCTGCGCGAGGTAATTCGCGAAAAAGTTGCGACGTTGAGGCAATGACATGACGACCGCGGCGACCCAATGCATGATCAGGCTCTACGAGGAGCGGCACGAGCTCGAGGACTATCAGGGTGGCGTGCCGCGCTGGTGCAGCGGCTGCGGCGACAACGCGATACTCGCTGCGGTCCAGCGCCTCTGCCGCGACGAGCAGTTGCGTCCCGAGAAAACGGTATTCGTATCGGGCATCGGCTGCTCGAGCCGGTTCCCGCACTACATGAAGACCTACGGTTTCCACGGCATCCACGGTCGCGCGTTGCCGCTCGCGGAAGGCGTGCGGATGGCGCGCCCGGATCTCAACGTGTTCGTCAACACCGGAGACGGCGACTGCTGCAGCATCGGCGCCGCCCACTGGATTCACGCGATCCGCTACAACATGAACATGACGGTGTTTCTGCACGACAACCAAATCTATGGCCTGACCAAGATGCAGGCGTCGCCGACCTCGCCGAAGGGCCTGAAGAGCAACACGACGCCGCGCGGGGCTTACCTCGACGCGCTCAATCCGCTGACCGTCACGCTCGGCGTGCAGAACGTTTCGTTCGTCGCCCAGACCGTCGACTGGATTCCGGAGGTCCTCTACGACATCGTCAAGGCGGCGTTTCACCACAAGGGATTCTCGTTCGTGCGCATCGTCCAGCGTTGCCCGGAGTGGCTGCCGACGCTGCTCGAGCCGTGGCTGCACGATCCGCTGAAAGTCAAGTTGTTGCACCACGAACAGGGTCTCGCCATCTCTCCGAGTCTCGCCAAGGTCTACAAGAACCAGGAGCGACACGATCCGGCCGATCTCGACCGCGCGCGTGTCGTCGCCTCGGGTGTCGACCCCATTCCGGTCGGAATCCTGTACCGGAACCCGGACGTTCCCTGCTACGAGGATTTGCGCGGAACCGCCGAATTGCGCACGACCGCGCGCATCAAGGCGGGGCTCGAAGCGGAATTCGACAAATTCACCGTGTGGCCGCAGGGATCGGACGGGCTGCGCCGCACTGCCTGAAGAGCTAAGAACATGCTCATGGAAGCCGAACTTCAGTCGCAAGTCGCGTTTCATCTGACGGGTAGAAGAGCCGCCGCCGGCCTCGAGGCCGTGGAACCCCTCGCGCTGCGGCCCGCGTTGCTCGCGCGCTATCGCGATCTCGCGGCGTTGCGCTACGACTTTCCGCTGGTGCTGATCGACCGCGGTGCCGATGGTGACCGCGTGCAGGCCCTTTCCGGCCTGGTCGACCGGCTGTTGCAGGACATCGCCTGCGGCGACGGCGGCGAGCGGGTGACGCGGCACATGCTGCGTCTCGAGAGGCAGCTCCGGATGTTGCTGGGCGAAGGCATCGAAGGATCGCTGTCGACGCTCTGGGACTTGGCCGCGGAGCGACTCGGCGTGCGCGACGACGAATTGTTGTGCGACAGTCTCGGCCGCGCTCGAAGCGCTCTGAAGGTCGATGGTGCGCTGGTCGATTGCGATGCCGCGCTGCCTGCCAGGCTCCTCACGCATGCGTGGCGCGTCGTGCAGGACGCCAAGGCCGCGCGCTTTCGCGTCACCGTCGGGAGGTTGATCCAGAAGCTTTCCGATATCCTCCGCGCGGACTTCAACCGGTCGGATGCGGGGCGGAGCGCGGAAAGCCTCAAGGCGTCGATCGGCGATTTGCACGCCGACCTGTTCGACTTCGGCGCGATGTCGCGCCTGCTCACCAGGGCCGCGCCGGAGACCACGCTCCCGGAAAGCCGCCGGACGCGGATCCGCACTCTGCTGACCGTTCTCGAGTCGCAACGGTTCTATCCTCTTATGGGCGACGCCGGCGACGCCGAGTCGGCGTACTCGTTCGTGTATCAAAGCTGCGCCGACGCGTTGGCCGCGTATCGCGAGCGACTGGCGGAGCTCACGGTTGTCGCCCGGGCTATCGCGGTGGCGGAGCTCGAAATCGCCGGCGAATTTCGCGAGGCGAGGCACGCAGCGTTCTTCGAGACCTACGGTGCCGACGGGCTCGACCCGGCGGACCAGGCGCTGTTCCCCGATTACCTCGTATGCGTCAATGCGCGGCAGCTCGACGCGGCCGAGACATCCACGCTGGTGGAGATTCTGTCCGCCGGCCTGCCGATGAAGGTCCTCGTGCAAACGGACGATATCCTGGACGAATCGCCGCTCGGCAGCGGCCATCTCGGATTCGGCCTGCGCAGCCGCCAGCTCGCGCACGTGGCGATCGGTCTCAGCGACGTCTACGTGCTG
>DASWDF010000194.1:0-5422 GCA_036395475.1 Casimicrobiaceae bacterium | reverse complement strand
TTCTCGCTCGAAAAAGCAAAGAGCGTCAGGAACTCGACGCCGCGTTCGATGCACGCGCGCACCGTCGTGCGTACGGCCTCGACGCCCTTGCGGTGGCCGGCGACGCGCGGCAGCATGCGCTGCTTCGCCCAGCGGCCGTTGCCGTCCATGATGATCGCGATGTGCCGCGGAACTTTGCGCGGCACGGGGATCTCGCGAGTGGAGCTTTCGAACACCGGAAACGGCCGGGGCGGCAGGCGGGACTCGTTGCGTGGCGATTGCGACGGACGGGGCGACGCCGCCCGGTCCTTAGACCGCCAGCAGATCCGCTTCCTTGCCCTGGAGCACCTTGTCGATCTCGGTGATGTATCGGTCGGTGAGCTTTTGCACATCGACCTGCGCATGTCGCTCATCGTCCTCCGAGACTTCGTGATCCTTGAGCAGTTTCTTCAGGTGTTCGTTCGTGTCGCGCCGGATATTGCGAACCGCGATACGCGCGTTCTCAGCCTCGTGGCGAACCACCTTGATCAATTCCTTGCGCCGATCTTCCGTGAGCGGAGGCATCGGCACCCGGATCAAGTCGCCGGAGGTTGCGGGATTGAGACCGAGATCCGAATCCCGGATCGCCTTTTCGACAACCTGGACCATCTTCTTCTCCCACGGCTGCACCGCGATCGTCCGCGCGTCGGCAAGCGTAACGTTGGCGACCTGATTGATCGGCATCATCGAGCCGTAATAATCCACCTGAATATGGTCGAGCAGACCCGTATGCGCGCGGCCCGTCCGCACCTTCTGATAGTCGTGCTTGAGGGCGTCGACGGTCTTCTGCATTTTTTGCTCGGCGGATTTTTTAAGCTCTGCGATCATCGGCTCCTCCTAAGCCTGTTTAACAGTGAACGAGCGTGCCTTCGTCCCCGCCCAGCACTACGCGCTTCAGCGCGCCGGGCACGAAGATGCTGAAAACCTTGAGTAACATGTTCTGGTCGCGGCACAGCGCCAGCGCGGTCGCATCCATCACCTTGAGGTTCTTGACCATCGCTTCGTCGAAGGTCAAGGTCGGATAGCGCTTCGCCGCCGGGTCTCTCTTCGGGTCGGACGTATATACGCCGTCGACTTTCGTGGCCTTGAGCACGATGTCGACGCCCATCTCGCGGCCGCGCAGCGCGGCGGCGGTGTCGGTGGTGAAGAACGGATTGCCGGTGCCAGCGGCGAAGATCACGATCTTGTTCTCCTCCAGGTAGCGCAGCGCCTTGCCGCGAATATACGGCTCGGCGACCTGGTCGATCGACAGCGCCGACTGCACGCGCGAGACGAGCCCGGCGCGGCGCATCGCGTCCTGCAGCGCCAGCGCGTTCATCAGCGTCGCCAGCATTCCCATGTAGTCGGCGGTTGCCCGATCCATGCCCGCGGCGCCCGGGGCGACCCCGCGAAAGATGTTGCCACCGCCGATCACGACCGCGACCTGCACGCCGAGCCGGACGATCTCGCCGATTTCGGCGACGATGCGGTCGATCACCTCGCGATTGATGCCGTACGGGTCATCGCCCATGAGCGCTTCGCCCGACAGCTTGAGCAGGACGCGCTTGTACGCGGGTTCGGCCCGCACGGCCGCTGCGGCAGTGGGCAACGTCGCGACAATCGGTGCAGTCATGGCGGTGCGCTCCGGGTCGGTTATCTGGAACTCAAGGCAAGTGAGGCGACTTCAGCCTGTCTTGGCCATCGCCGCAACCTCCGCCGCAAAATTATCCCTTTTCTTGTCGATGCCCTCGCCGACGACGTACAGCTCGAAACCCTTGACGGTCGCGCCCTTGGTCTTCAGGTATTGTTCGATCGACAGATCGGGGTTCTTGACAAACGGCTGGCCGAGCAGCGTCACCTCTGACAGGAACTTGTTGATCCGGCCGTCGACCATCTTGGCGACGATGTCCGCAGGCTTCCCCGACTCGGCGGCCTGCGCCGCGTAAATCGCGCGCTCCCGCTCGACCAAGTCCCTGGGCACCTGGTCGCGAGCCACGCAGACTGGGCGCACCGAGGCGACCGACGCTGCGACATGCATTGCAATGTCCTTCCCGGTCTGCTCGTCGCCGCCTTCGTACGCAACGGTGACGCCTATGCGGCCGCCCCCGTGCAGGTACTGCGCGAGCCTTCCCGAGGTCGAGATCCGGACGAAGCGGCGGATCGACACGTTCTCGCCGATCTTCTGCACCAGCGCCTGCCGCGCACTCTCCACCGTTCCACCGTCGAGCACCGAGGACGACAACGACGCAGCGTCGGCCGGGTTCTTCTCGGCGACGATCTGCGCCAGCTTCCTGGCGAACGCGACGAAATCGGTGTTACGGGCCACGAAATCGGTTTCGCAGTTCAACTCGACCATGGCCCCGGTCTTGCCATCCGCCGCGACAAACGCACCGATCACGCCCTCGGCGGCGATGCGCTCCGCCGCCTTCGATGCCTTGGCGCCGCTCCGGATGCGGAGCAGTTCCTCGGCCTTCGCTGCGTCACCGCCGGTCTCAGTCAGCGCCTTCTTGCATTCCATCATGGGCAACCCCGTCCGGCTGCGCAGGTCCATCACCATGCTTGCGGTAATTTCCGCCATGCTGCTTACTCCAGGTCTTCGAGTCGCCGGCGCGTCAGGCGCCGAGCAACGCATTGCGCTTGTCGATCCCCACGGCCTGCCAGAGCAGCCGGCGGGACCGATCAAAAAGGGGCTGCGGTCCGCGGATCCTTGAGGTCACGCCGCCGCTTCGTCTCCCGATACTTCGACAAACTCATCGGGCTGAACGATTTCCTGGATCACCTGGCTGCGACCTTCGAGGATTGCGTCGGCGATACCGCGCGCGTACAACCGAATCGCGCGGCTCGAGTCGTCGTTGCCGGGTATCACGTAGGCGATGCCGTCGGGCGAGTGATTCGTGTCGACGACACCGACGATCGGAATATTGAGTTTTTTAGCCTCGGTCACCGCGATCTTCTGGTAGCCGACATCGATGACGAAAAGCGCATCGGGCAGCGCGTTCATCTCCTTGATGCCGCCGAGGCTGCGGTTGAGCTTATCCATCTCGCGCTGCAAGGTCAGCGCCTCGCGCTTGCTCATCTTTTCGAAAGTTCCATCCTGCGCCATCGTTTCGAGATCCTTCAGGCGCTTGATCGATACCTTGACGGTCTTGAAGTTGGTCAGCATGCCGCCGAGCCAGCGGTGGTCGACGTAGGGCATTCCTGCCCGCTGTGCCTCCTCGGCGACGATGTCGCGCGCTTGGCGCTTAGTGCCGACGAACAGGATCGTGCCGCGGTTCATGGCCAGTTGGCGGACGTATTTGATCGCCTCCTGGTACAACGCCATCGTCTTTTCAAGATTGACGATGTGAATCTTGTTGCGCTGGCCGAAGATATAGTCCGCCATCTTCGGATTCCAATAACGGGTCTGGTGGCCGAAATGCACTCCGGCTTCCAGCATTTGACGCATTGTTACCGCCATTACTAAACTCCTTGTCAGGGTTGAGCCTCGATCCGCCATCGGGCCTTAGCGAGGCTCTTTGGCCGCGCAAGGCACCCTGAACGGGCGGATCTGCGAATTACCTGGTTCAAGACCGGCCGAGCCTCCGCGGGATCGCCGTGCAAAACGAGCTGCAACGTTGCCTTTCTCGCTGTTCGCCCATATTTACCCGGCATCGCGACATTAAGTCCCAGCGACCGCTGCCAAACCAAGCTAACATTCGATTTTAGCACAGTTTTCCTGGACTCCGATCACTGGCGTCCTCCATACCAGCCCATGACCGCCTGGACCGATTTCCTGCGCGCGCGCGGCGCCTCCTTCGAGGGCGCGACGCCTGTCACCTTCGGAAATCCCGCCGGCGAATTGGAAGCGGCGCGCGATGCAGCCATTATCTGCGACCTGGGTCCCTTGGCCGCATTGCGCGTCGCCGGAGCCGACGCGGCGAATTTCCTGCAGGGCCAGGTCACGAGCGACGTCGAGGCGCTTGCGCCAGGATCATTGCAGCTTTCGGCGTGGTGCTCGCCTAAGGGCCGCGTGCTGGCCAACTTCATCGTTCGCCGAATCGATGCCGAGCGCTTCGAGCTGCTGCTGCCCCGGCTGTTGATCGAGTCGATTCGTCGGCGCCTTTCGATGTTCGTACTGCGCTCGAAAGTCGCCATCGACGATGCAAGCGATCCGTCGGTGCGCATCGGCATCGGCGGGCCCGCCGCTCTCCAGCGCATCGCTGACGCCGGCTGCCCTGCACCCGCGCTTTATCGATCTGCGGCGATCGACGGCGGAACGATCGCTGCGCTGCCCGGCTCGCGCTTCATCGCTTTCGTCGCGCCGGCCGGAGCCCCCGCGCTCTGGGATCGACTCAGCAGCGTGCGCGCCGCGGGATTTCCATGCTGGCGCTGGCTGACCATTCGCGCCGGCGTGCCGATGATCCTGCCGCCGACGCAGGACCAGTTCATCCCGCAGATGCTCAACTTCGACGCGCTGGGCGGTATCAGCTTCGGCAAGGGCTGCTATGCCGGCCAGGAGATCGTCGCGCGCACCCGCTACTTGGGCCGCCTCAAGGAAAGGCTTGCGCTCGGCCACGGTGACATCGTTCCGGCGCCAGGCGCACGGCTGTACGCCCCGGCATTCCGCGATCAACCCTGTGGCACCGTTATCAACGCGAATGATGCACCGGGCGGTGGCGGCGAATTTCTTTTCGTCGCCCAGATGGCCGCTATCGCCGGCGGCGAGTTGCACCTGGATACCGTCGACGGTCCTGCCGTCTCGCTGCTGCCGCTGCCGTACGCCTTGCCGGAAGCCACGGCGCCGGGCGGACGCATCACGTGAAGCCCGCTTCGCCGGTCCACTACTACATTTATTATCGCGTCGCTGCGCCGCATGCGGCCGCGGCGCGCGGCGTCATCGAGGCGGTGCTGCGCGCGCTGGAAGATCGTGCCGGCGTCGTCGGCCGGCTGCTGCAGGGCATGGAAGACGCGCTGCTGTGGATGGAAGTCTACGAAAACGTAGGCGATCCGCAGCGCTTCGAAGCCACACTCGAGGATTTGCTCGCCGCGCGTCGTTTCGCCGCGTTTCTCGCGCCCGGTTCCGAGCGCAGGATCGAGCGCTTTGTCGCGCCGTCGCCGTAGCAGTCTGCGCAGACATACTTCTTAACGCCCGCATATCGACTGAAACGCTGCCATGTGCCTCGCCCTGGTCGCGCTCGACGCGCATCCCCTTTTCCCCTTGGTGATCGCGGCCAACCGCGACGAATTCCACGCCCGCGCCGCTGCGCCAGCGCACTGGTGGAAGGACGGCACCCTCGCCGGGGTCGATCTCACCGCCGGCGGCACATGGTTCGGCGTCAATCCCCGCGGCCGCTGGGCACTGGTCACAAACTTCCGCGAAGGCATTCCGCGCGACCCGAATGCGCCGTCACGCGGGGGCCTGGTGACGCGAGCGCTCGCCGAGGCC
>DASWDF010000193.1:0-13348 GCA_036395475.1 Casimicrobiaceae bacterium | reverse complement strand
AACGCAGATGAGGCCATTGCGCCGAAACCCGGAGGGACGGGGCTTTCCGGGCGATCTGCTGTGTCGCGCCGCTCGCCCATGGGGCCTGCCATGGGCTTCGCGTCGCTTCGTGCATCTCATCCCGGAAAGCCTCCGTCGCGGTCACGCGGGACTTATTCAGAGGTTCCCTAAGCGCTCGGCGCTCGCCGTACTTCCAGGTACTGTCTCGCGCCTCGCTGCGGGACGCCTCGCATCCTGGCCTGCTCGTAACGCTTTGCATTCACTCGAAGCGTCGCTGCGATCGAGCCCCGCATCGGCTGCGGGATTCTCGCTGCTCGAAGTCCTCGTCGCGTTCATCATCCTGGCGCTCGTGGGCACGGCGCTGTTCGAGCTTTTCGGCGGGGCGCTCAACAACGCCTCCGCCGCCGACGAGTACAGCCGCGCCGCGCTCTTCGCCGAGAGCCGGCTCACCGCGGCCGCGGTGGAGACGCCGTTGCACGAGGGCGGCGATCAGGGTGTCTCGGAGGACGGCAAGTACGCGTGGGCGAGGAAGATCGAGCCCTATGTTGCTCCCGGAACGACGGCGGACGAGGACCGCATGGGGCAACTGGCCGCCGTGCGCCTGTGGCGCATCTCGGTCACCGTGTCCTGGCCGGGGACGTTCGGAAACCAGCGCAGCGTTTCCCTGGCCAGTGTACGCCTCGCGCCCAAGCAGCCTTAACCGGAAGGAGAACGGATGACGCGCCCCGTTCTGCCCAATCGCGAGCACGGCTTCACCCTGATCGAGCTATCCATCGCGCTGGTGCTCCTCGCGCTGATGGCTTCGGTGCTCTACGGCTCGCTCTCCCTCGCGGGGATGAGCTGGGATCGCGGCGAGGCGAAGGCCCAGCAGACGAGCGAGATGCGCCTGACCGAGGACTTCCTGCGGCGCACGCTGACCTCACAGCATCCGCTGCGCTTTCAGAAGGTCCTCGAGAAGCCGCTGTATTTCCTCGGCACCGGCGATTCGCTCTCGTACGCCGCGGCACTGCCGGGTCGCGCCGGCGCCGGCATGTACTACTTCAAGATTGGGGTCACCCCCAACGGCGACAGCTCGCGGCTCACGCTCTCGCGCGTCATCCCGGATTACGCAGCGACCAGCCTGCCGGACTTCGGCAACGACTTCTCGATCCTCGCCGACCGGATCGCCGAGGTTCATTTCGCCTATTTCGGACGCGATCCGGACGCCGCCGACACCGTCACTCCGACCTGGCGCGACCGCTGGGACGACCCGCAGCGTCTGCCGGACTTGATCCGCATGGACGTCAAGCCCACGAACAGCGCCGCGTGGCCGACACTGGTCGTGGAGCCGCGCCTCGCGCTACAAGTTGGCTGTCCGAACTGGAATCCTGTGGTGCGGCGCTGCACGTAACGAGATTCTCGCAATCGAGATGCGGTGCGCATGAATGAGAGCGTCATCCCGGCGCAGGCCGGGGTCCAAGTTGCAACCGGGATGCGAGGCAGCGACGACAATTGGGCCGCGGCCTCCGCCGGCGCGACAACTGACAAGCTCTGGTTCGTTCCGGAGTTGATCACTCTGCCGCTCGCCGCGCGGCGCTGCCTCGTGCGTAACCCGCTCAATGGCGCGGCGCTCGAGCTCTCTTCGGGCGAGCACGCGGTGCTCAGCAAGTGTGAGGGCTGTCGCACGCTCGCTGAGCACGAAGAGCGAATCGCTACACGGCTTCGCGCGCCCGAGGAGCATATGCCCGCGATCCGCGAGTTGCTCGAGCGTTGCGCACGACAGGGCCTTTTCGTGTCGCTGCCGGACCTCGTTGCCCGCTTCGCCCCGGCTCCTGCAACACCGCTACCGCCCTTCGCCGGTATCGTGGTGCGCACCGCCGATCGATCGCAGCAGCTTCGACGACTCCTCGCGAGCGGCGCCGCACTGCAGTCGAAAACTGGAGTCGCTTATTCTTGGCATGTCGTCGACGATTCGCGTCACGAGGCCAACCGGCGCGCGAATCGGGAAGCGATGGCCGAGCATCGTGCGCTGGAGCCGACGCACCACGATCTGTCCGCACGCTCGCTCGAAGCGGAGCTGTGCGCGGCGTTTCCCGATGTTGCCGAAGAAGTTCGTTGGCTGCTGGGGGCGGCGAATGGGGATGAAGTGACCTACGGCCGACCCCAAAACTACTTCCTGTTGCGTTTCGCCGGCCGTCGCTTGCTCATGATTGACGACGACGTCGTACTCGATCCACGCCGACCGCCTTTGGCGAAGGCCGGAGTGGAGCTCACGATCCAGCCCGAAGCGGGATTCTGGTACGAGAGCCTGGCTGCGGCGCAGGAGGCCTGTCCTGCGCTCGATCTCGACCCGCTCGCGGCGCACCTCAAGTGGCTCGGGTTGCCGTTGAGCGAAGCGTGGGCTCAGGCGCAGCGCGAACCGGGCGGTCTGGCCGTGGGAGAGTTGCCTGGTGACGTCGGCGAGTGCTTTGCCGCCGACGCGCGCGTGGTGTTCACGCGCAGTCAGTTGCTCGGCGATCCAGCGTGGGCGACGATGACTACGCAGCAACTGTTGCTCGATATCGAGACACGAAGATGGCTCGCGGCGCATCCGGACGCTGGGCGCTACGGCCTGGAGAGCCAGATCTACTGGCGCGGCCCCGCAGCGTTGCGCTTGACGCCGAATCGCATGCAGAGCGTCCACATACTCGTCGGCTTCGACAATTCATCGCTGCTGCCGCCGACCGTCCGTGCCGGCCCGGGCGAAGACGTATTGCTGAGCGAGGCGGCGCGATGTATTCGTCCCGGGAGCTGGGCCGTCAAGCTGCCGTTCGCGGTGCTGCACCTGCGCGAGGCGCCGCGGCGGCAACCACTGCCCGCGGATACGGTCGTGCTGGGCCCCGAAAGGCTTCTCGTGGCCCATGTGCGCGCCAGCATGCCGGCGATCGTCGCCGAGCGCCCTGGAGAGCGCATGTCGATGTTGGGTGCGTTGTGTCTCGACCTCGCCACGGCCAGCGACGCCGAACTGACCGATCTACAGATCCAGCATGCCGCAGAGTATGCGGCCCGCGTCCACTTCGGCATCGAGGAGCAGTTGGGCGATCCATCGCTCCCGGCCGCCTGGAAAGATAAGCTGAAGCAGTGGCTCGCCTCGCCGAACTACCAGCTTGATCCGGCGTCGTTGCGCGCGCGCATTGCACCGAACGCGGCGGTGCGAGCGCTCGCGCAGGGCTACGGCCGCGCGCTCATTGCCTGGCCGCGATTGTGGTCGTTCTGCCGCGAGCGCTTCCAATGATTTGGTGGCTCGCTTCGGAACTGCGCATGCTCCCGCTTGCGCCCAGACTCTGTTTCGTGCGCAATCCGCTCAACGGCGCTTCGTCTCAGCTCTCCTCGGGCGAACATGCGGTATTGTCGGCGTGCGAAGGCTGCCGCACGATCGGGGAGCACGAAGCGCGAGCAGCCGCGCGACTGGGCGCGCCGGAGGCGCACAGACCCGCGATCCGCGAGCTGCTCGAGCGCTGTGCACGCGAGGGATTGCTGCTCTCCGTACCTCAGCTCGTGTCGCGATTTGGAACGCCATCCGCGGCCGAGCCCGCCGCGTTCGGCGGCGTTGTCGTGCGAACTGCCGACCGGCCCCAACTGCTGGCGCGGCTCCTCGCAAGCGCGGAGACTCTCGAAGCGCGCGCTGGGGAGAAGCGACGCTGGCTCGTGATCGACGACTCGCACAATCCCGCTAGCGAGCAAGCCAACCGCGCAGCGATCGCAAATGCACGCTCGCTCGAGATCACGCATTACGATCGCGCCGCCGCCGACGCACTGCAGAACGCATTGCTCGCCGAGTTTCCACGCGCGGCGCGGGAGATCGCGTGGCTGCTCGCACCGGGGGCTCCCGGCGAGGCGACCTACGGCCGCCCGCTCAATCACGCACTGCTGCAGCTCGCCGGTCGCGCGTTCGTCAGCGTCGACGATGACGTGCTGCTCGAGTCGCGCCGCTCGCCGCTGTCCGATGCGGGGTTCACGGTTTCGGACGCGGCGGACGAGCTCACCTGGTACGAGAGCGAAGCGTCTTTGCTGCAGCACTGTCCGCCGGCAGACGTCGATCCGATTGCGCAACACGCGCGATGGCTCGGCTTGCCCATGGCCGATGCGTGGATGCGGGCGGAAGCACAGAGCGGCGCGCTGGCTGCGATGGACATCACCGCAGCACAGGGGAGTCGATTCGCACCGGACGCCCGCATCATCTTTACGCATAGCCACGCCTGCGGCGATCCGGGCTCGACAATGCTGCCGCTGCACCTGCTCTCGCTGCCGGCACGGTCGCGACAGTGGCTCGCTGCGAACCCGCAGGCCGTCGCCTACGCATTCGCGCGGCGTATCAACTGGCGCGGGCAATCGCGTTTACGGCTCGCGCCGACGCGGCTGCTGACGTTGACGACCATCGCGGGCCTCGACAACTCGCGCCTGCTGCCGCCGACTGCGCGCAGTCATCGCAGCGAGGACCTGCTGCTCGGCTCGGTGGCGCAATGGATGCATCCCACCGCATGGCAGGTCGACTTGCCGTTTGGCTTATTGCATCGGCGCGAGCCGGCCAAGCACTGGCTCCGCGCCGTCGATCCGGTCGGGCCCGAACCATTGCCTTTCATCCTAGCGTACCTCGAGCGACACGAGGCCGTCATCGTCGCCATGCGGCCCGAGCAGCGCCTCGCCGCGGCGGGAGCGTTGCTCGTGGACCTCGCGGCGGCGAGCGATGCGCATCTTGCGGAGATGCTCCTGGAGCACGCGGCGGAAGCGTCGAGCCGCGTGTTGTTCTCGCTGCAGGAACAGCTCGACGACGCCGCGCTGCCCGCCGCTTGGAAGCAGTCTCTTGGGCCGTGGCTCAACTCGCCGGCGCTCGCCCTCGACGAAACCGCGCTGCGCGCCCGCTCGCCGACCGTCGCGGCGATACGCTCGCTGGTCGACGGATACGGCAAAGCGCTGCTCGTTTGGCCGCAGCTCTGGGAGTTCTGCCGGGAGCGCAACGCATGAGACGTGGCGTTGCACCGATCGTTGCCCTTGGGCCCCGGCCCCCGATCGGGTCGGGGGCAGGCTCCGCGCCGGGGCGACAAGTCCTCCCGTGCGCGCAGCGCGGTGTCGCCCTGATCCTCGTACTGTGGCTCACGGTGCTGCTCACCGTGATCGCGGCCGGGTTTGCCTACAGCATGCGCACCGAAGCGCTCGCCGCGCGCAACGCGGTGGCTTTGGCCCAGGTGCGCGCGCGCGCTGATGGGGCGATCTCGCGCATGGCCTTCGAGCTGATGCGACCGCGCACGGTGGCCGAAACCTGGGCGTCCGACGGTGCCGTGCATTACTGGGAGGAAGGCGGCGCCACCATCGCGGCCAACGCCATGGACGAGTCTGGTAAAATCGACCTCAACGCGGCGTCGGATGCGTTGCTCAAGAACTTGTTTCAGACGGCGGCGGGAGTCGATGCCGACACCGCGGCACGTCTGGTCGATGCGATCGGCGACTGGAAGGATGCCGACGAGGTGAGACGCCCGCAGGGCGCGGAGGCGCCCGAGTATCAGGCGGCAGGGCTGTCGTACAAGCCGGCGAACGCGCCGTTCGAGACGGTGGCGGAGTTTCAGCGCGTGCTCGGCATGACCCCCGCGCTGTATGCGGCGGTTGCGGACAGCCTGACCGTATTCAGCCGGCAGCCTGGTGTGAATCCTGGGTACGCATCGCGCACGATTCTGCTGGCGCTGCCGAATGCGACGCCGGAAGTTGTCGACGCATATATCGCGCAGCGGAACGACGCCCTCGCGCAGCGGCTGCCGTTGCCGGCTTTTCCGATTGTGACCGGTGCGGCGCCGATCAACGTGTGGCGGATCCGCGCTGAAGCGACAAGCGCCGACGGCGTGACCTTCATCCGGGAAGCGGTGATAAGACCGGGCGGCGATGTGCTGCATCCGGTGACGGTATTGTTGTGGCAGGAAGGTGACCGCCGGGTATTTTCCCCGCCGCCGGGCACCCAGTGATCGGAACGATTGCGAACCATCTTGCGCGGACGCTGTCCTGAGCGAGGCGACGTTTTTTCGAAGAACGCATGAAAATGGGACCGGACAACTGGCGGCAGGGCCTTCGCGATGCGGCAAACCGCGTCGGCCTGCCTCGCTTCTGGCGCTGGTGGATGGGCGAGCTTGCCCCGCTCCTGCCGAGCGCCTCGCGCATCGCGTTCCAGCGCCGCTTCGTGCGACCGGTGATCGAATTTGCCGATGGCGAGGCGGTGTTCTGGCGACCCGAGTTCGGCGTTGGCCCGACACGGCTCGTGATCGCGGAGAAAGTGTCGCTGACCGGCGACGCTGCTGCGGTCGTCGCGGCCGGTCGCGCGGCCGTAGCGCGGCTCGCAGCAGATGCCTCAGGCGGTATCGCGGCGCCGAAAGTGGTCATCGCGCTTAGCTCCCGGCAGGTGTTGCGCAAGGAGCTCACGTTGCCTGCCGCGGTCGAGGAGAATCTCGCGCAGACGCTCGCTTACGATCTCGACCGCCACACCCCGTTCCGGCCCGAGCAGCTCTACTTCGATGCCGTCGTCGTCAGCCGGGACGCAGCGAAGAAAACACTCCGTGTCGACTGGGCCGCCGCATTGCGGAGCATCGTCGACGACGCGCGCAAGCAGGTCGAAGCATGGGGCGCGGTACCGCGCGCAGTCGTGCCGGGACCGCCGGCCACGGCCGCGAAGCTCAACCTCATCCCCGACGTTGCGCGACCGCGGCCCCTGGAATGGCGTCGGTGGCAGGTGTGGGCGCCGGCGGCCATCGTTGCGACCATCGCGCTCGCCGCAGTGATCGTGCCGCTCGCGCAGAAGCGCCATTACGCGATCGCGTTGAACGTGCTCAGTGCGGAGGCAGGACAACAAGCGCAGGCGGCCGATGCAGTGCGGCAGCAGCTCGAAGTGATGCAGAACGACTACAACTATGTGCTCGCGAAGAAGTACGCGTACCCGAGCCTTGTGCAAGTGCTCGACGAGGTTACGCGCACGCTGCCTGACGATACCTGGCTCACGCAGTTCGAGTTGAAGACGGGGGGCCGCGGCAAGGAGTTGCAGCGCGATCTCTATCTTCGTGGCGAATCCGGGAATGCCGGCAAGCTGATCGCGCTGCTCGAGGACACGAAGCTGGTCGAGCAGGCCGCGCCGCGTTCTCCGACCACCAAGATCCAGGGCGCGAGCGGCGAGATCTTCGATGTCGGCGCCCGCTTGCGCACGCTGACGCTGCCCGCGCCGGAAACGCTGACGCTTGGCGCGGTGCGAGTCGCGTCGCCGCCGGTGGTGGCTGCACCGTCTGCCGCAGCACCTGCCCCCGCGCCCGCTCCGGCGGCGCCCGCTCCGGCGGCGCCCACTCCAGCGGCGCCGGCCGTTGCGGCCGTTGCCGCCGCGCCCGCAGCGGCGCCGCACCCGGTCGCAGGTGCTCCAGTTCCGTTGGTGCCGATGCGTGCTGCGCCGCCCGAAACGATTTCGCCCACGACGGCGGCCGGATTCGGTCCGTTCCCCGAGGGCTACGTGCCGCCACCCTCCGCGATGCCGCCCGATACGACTGCGCAGCGAGCCGCGACGCCGCGGCGGGCGCGTCCAGCGCCGCTCACTGCGCCGGTCGGCGCACCGGTGGCGCCGCCCGCGGCTGCTCCCGCAGCTGTTGGCGCGCCGACGACGCCACCTCCGGCCGCCGATGCGCCGCCCTCTCCCGGCGCATCGGAACCCGACGAAGACAACTGATGGTCACCCTCGCGCTCCCGCTTCCGCCCAGGCAAAGCCGCGTACTGGCTCTGGCGCTGCTCGCGCTTGCCGTGCTCCTGGGCATCGCGCTGTTGCTCACACCGTTCCTCCTGCTCCACCGGCACTACGATGCCGCGATCGACGCCCTGCAGGACCGAATCGAGGTCTACCGCCGCGTCGCGGCGCAGACTCCGGAGCTGAAAAAGGCGCTCGAGGCGCTGCGCGCGAAGGATGGGCGCCGCTTTTTCCTGCGCAACACGGCGCCGAATCTCGCTGGCGCCGAGCTGCAGGATCTCGTTCGCGCGGCGATCGAGAACAATGGCGGCCGCATCACGACCATCCAGACGGCGCAACCGCGCGAGGACGGCCGGTTCCGGCAGGTCGGCATCAACGTACAGCTCTTCGCGAGCACGCCGAACCTGCAGAAGATCCTCTACGCGCTCGAAACGCAGACGCCGTATACGCTGATCGAGAACATCACCGTGCGGCCGTTGAACGCCTTTCGCGGCTTCAAGCCGCCGCCAGGCAACGAGCCTGAGCTCTCGGTCCTGCTCGACGTCTCCGGCTTCGCGTTCGCCGAAGGATCCAAGAACGGAGAACCGAAGAAATGAGCACATTGCCGCTCACCATCAACGGGAGTCGCGCGCGCGGGTGGGCGCTGTGGGTCGTTCCAGCGGTGGCGTTGGCCGCGCTCGTCGGCTGGGAGATCGACTGGGGCCGTCAGCTCGTGCGCATGCCGTCCGCCCCGCCCCCGGTCGAGCCGAAGCCGGTGACGGCGGCGGCGCTGCCCGAGTACCGGATCGAGGGAGGGCTTCCCGCGCACGCCGAGATGGTTGCGCGAACGCTGTTCAACGCGACGCGGCGTCCCGCGCCGGTGCTCGCCGTCGATGGCGGGCCGCACCGGCTCAACCCGGGCCGGTTCCAGCTCATGGGGACCACGGTGACCGCTGAGCGCAACGTCGCATTCTTGAAGGAGGTTGCGGGAGGCAAGTCGCGCGTCGTGCGGCAGGGCGACGAGATCGACGGTGTGTACGTCGCTTCCGTGCAGCCCGATCGCGTGAAATTGACGCTCGGCGATGAGTCCGAGGAGCTGATCCTCAAGGTCGCGCAAGGCCCGAAGACCACGCTGGCGGCCGCGCCCCCGCCACCGGGAGCGCCTGCGCCTGCAGTCGCGGCGCCTGCCGCCGCCGCGGCCCGCGCTACCCAAGCCCGAGCACAGGCTGCGGCGGCGCCGAACGCCGCCGAAGTACGGCCGCAGGATGCCCGGGAGGCCCGGCGTGCCGCGCGTGCCGCCGCGATGTCGGGGCAGGGCAGCGATACGTCCGCGCAGGGCGGACGTAAGCGGAACCGGTAACGGCGCATCCGTGCAGCGGCTGAGGTTCCCAATGCGTCGCCTGCCTGCGGCGGCAACGACAATAACAAGGGGCAATGATGGATGAACGCTACGCAAGGCTGACGCATGCCCCGCTGCTGTTGCCGCGGGCTCGATCGCTTCCGCTAGTGCTCTCGCTGCTGCTGGTCGCCTGCGCGACAACCCCGAGCGGCAGGGAAGCAGCCTCGGCTGCGCAGCCCCCCTCCGCCAAGACCACTGCGGGGGACATAGGCACCGCGCTAGGCGCCGCGCCGGAGCAGCCTGCGGAGCGATCGAAGCTCTACAGGGGCACCGGCGTCCTCATCCAGGGACAGGAAGAGGGCGGCGTAGTGAAACTCCAGCCCAAGCCGCCTGCGGCACCGGGACCCGCGGTGACGCTCAACTTCGAGGGCGCCGACATCCGCGAAGTCGCTCGAAACATCCTGGGCGACATCCTGAACGAGTCCTACGCGATCGATCCGGCAGTCGGCGGCACCGTGACGATCCGCACCACGTCGGGCATCCCGCGCGAAGCGCTTCCCGCCACCATGGAGATGCTGCTGCGGATGAACGGCGCGACGATGACCAAGCAGGGTGGCATCTGGAAGATTCTGCCCGCCGCGGCCGCCGTGCGCGGTAACGTCACGCCGCAACTCGGCGCCTCGAGCCGCGCGCTCCAGCCCGGTTTCTCGGTGGTGATCGTGCCGCTGCACTACGTGGGCGTGCGCCAGATGGCGACGCTGCTCGAGCCTTTCGTCAAGGATCAGACGACGGTACGCGTGGATGACCTGCGCAACCTCCTGATCCTTTCGGGCACCGAGTTGGAGCTCAAGCACCTTCTCGCTACCGTCGAGATGTTCGACATCAACTGGATGGCCGGCATGTCGGCGGGGCTTTTCACGCTGCAAAGTGCAGATGTCAAGTCGGTGACCGCGGAGCTGGACAAGGCGCTCGGCACGCCCGACAAGAGCCCGCTCGCGGGCATCCTGCGCATCATCCCGATCGAGCGCATGAACGCGCTGCTGATCATCACGCCACAGCCAGAGTACCTCGAGGAGGCGAAGAAGTGGATCGAGCGCCTCGACAAGGCCGGCACCGACAGCGCCGGAGTGCGCTTCTACGTTTATCAAGTCCAGTACAGCCGCGCCGAGCGCATCGGGCCGCTGTTGCAGCAGGCATTCACCGGACGCGTGACGCAGCAACCCACGCCCAGCGCGCCGACGCTCGCGCCCGGCACGCCGGCGGGCACGATCGTCTCGGCACCGTCGTACCAGGCGGCGCCGACCTCTGCAGTCCCCGTCGTGCCGCCGACGCCCACGCAGACCGCAACTCAGGCGGCGAGCGCAGCCGCCGCGGCTGCGGCGGCGACTCGCGCCGTGGCGGCCGGCGAGGGCGGCATCGGTGTCATTCGCAATGTGCAGGTCGTCGCGGACAAGGACAACAACACCGTCCTGATCGTGGCCACGCCGACGGAATACGCGGTGATCGAAGCGGCGCTCAAGAAGCTCGACGTTCCGCAACGGCAGGTGGCGATCGAGGTGACCATCGCCTCGGTGGTCCTGGGCGACAGCATCCAGTTCGGTGTGGAATGGCTGTTCAAGGGCGCCGCGCCGTCAGGCAGGGGGGCCGGTGGCCTGTTCAACAATACGACGGCCTTCAACCCCGGGGCGCCGGCAACCGCGACCAGCACGACCGCTACGAACAATCCGGCGTTGAGCCTTGCGCAGGGCTTCGTCTATCTCATCAACAACGCCAATTTCCCCGGCGGCATCCAAGCCGTGTTGCACGTGCTCGACACCTACGGCAATACGAAGGTGATCTCGAACCCGCATCTCGCTGCGCTCGACAATCAGAAGGCGACGATCAAGGTCGGTGATCGCATCCCGATCTGCCAGCAGGCGTTCGTTGGCACGACCGTGGGGACCACCAATGCGGTCACGACCACCTCGCAATACATCGATACCGGCGTGCTGTTGCAGGTCACGCCGCATATCAACACGGGCGGGCTGGTGACGCTCGACGTACAGGCCGAAGTGAGCACTCCCGGGACGATCAGTGCCAGTTGCGACCAGCCGCCGACCATCGCCACGCGCTCGGTGCAGACGCTGGTCGCAGTTCCTACCGGCCAGACGATGGTCATGGGAGGGCTCATCTCCGAAGATAAGGAAAACAGCTCGAAGGGGCTCCCACTGATCTCCCGCGTCCCGATTCTCGGCGGGCTCTTCGGCAATCAAAACTTGACCAGCAACCGGACCGAGCTGGTGCTGTTCATCACGCCGCGCGTGGTCGACAACGAGGCCGACATCGGTCGCGTCATCGACGATATGCGGCGCAAGATGGAGCGGCTCGACGAGGTGTTTCCGAAGCCCAAAACCGTCACGGACGACGCCTCCGCGGCGCCGCCAACCGTCGTCAAATGACGACGCAATCTATGTTGCAGGAATGCAACAGACCTGAATGAGAGGGAAAAATGCCGTTTTTGCAATTGACGCATTGGGATGCCTTGGATAGGCTGCAAAACGAAAGTGGGAAGATTGGCGTGAAGATTCGGGCGTTGACCCGGGCCTTGGGTCGGTTGAGCTGGGTGGCACTGGGAGTGGGACTCGCAGCTTGTGCCAGCATCAGCGTGGATTCGCGGCCCGAAGCAAAACAGAAGGTTGTTGCCGAGCGCGCGCAGGCACGCTGGGAGTTGCTGATCAAAGGCGATGTGGAAGGTGCCTACCAGTACCTGAGCGCGGGCTCGAAGGCGGCGACGCCGCTGGGCTTGTACAAGGGCAGGATAAAACCGGGTATGTGGCGTGGCGCGAAAGTGGACAAGGTGGACTGCGAAGCGGAGATCTGCAAAGTCCAGATGCTGATAACCTACGATTTTCGGGCCGCGAGGGGCGGCGTAATGAAGGGGATCGAGACGCCGGTGCCGGAGACCTGGATCATCGAAAACGGGACAGTCGGGTACGTTTATCGCTAGCCAAAGTGGCTGGGCGGACGTTGCAAATATCAGACAAAAACTCCCGGGGGGCCGGATGCGGGAAAGGATTCGTTGTAAAATCAGATAGGGTGTAATAGACTCGCGACTGCTGTCGGTCTTAAAGTGATCACTTTAAACCTGAAACAATGAAACAGAGGAGTCATCAAAAACCATGAACTCGTTCCAAAGAAAATCACTGTACGCGGCACTGGCAGGTGCGGGCGCATTGGGCATGACGGCGACGGCGAACGCCGTAAGCGTCAACCCCAACGGACTTGGCCAGGTCCTGATCTATCCGTACTACACGGTTAACGCCGATGCGGCCGGCAACGCGTATAACTCGCTGTTGTCGGTGGTGAACACCACCAGCTCGGCGAAAGCGGTCAAGGTCCGCTTCCTCGAAGGCAGGAACAGCCGCGAAGTGCTCGACTTCAACTTGTTCCTCTCCGCGTTCGACGTGTGGACGGCGGCGATCGCACCGAGCACATCCGGCGGCGGCGCCAGGGTAATCACGGCTGACAACTCGTGCACGATCCCCGCGAACTCGGCCCTCAAGGCGGGCGTGGACTTCGTCAACTTTGCCTACGTCGGCGACGGCGGCGGCGACGGTCTCGACCGGACGAAGGAAGGCTACGTCGAAATCATCGAGATGGCAGCGTACACCAGTTTCAACTGCACCTCGATCGTGGTGACGCACGCGAACGGAACGAACAACATTCCTCCGTGCCAGAGCGCCAAGCATCCGCTCAGCGACAACTCGGCGAAGACCGATGCGTTAAGTGCCGGCGGCGGCCTTTTCGGTGGCATAACGCTCATCAACGTCGGCTCGGGCACGGCGTACACGGAAGACGCCGTCGCGCTGAACCGGTTCAACATGATCGCCGGCAGTGCCCTCTACTTCAATGCCGGCAGCGTGTCCCCGACCCTCGAATTTTCCGGTCCGAAGGAAAGCGTCGTGTACGAGGGCTTCGACAACGATACCGCTTCCGGTGGAACCGTATTCAACAGCGACGGGACCATTCGCAGGCAGAAGAACTTCAGCTTTGCCTCCGACGACAGCGTCTATTGGGCGAGCTGGGAGGGGCCGGAGTGCCTGAACGCTGCCACGGGCGCTGCGATCACCTGCCTCCCCGCCGACGCGGTGAGCGCAGTGCTGATGCACAACCAGGTGATCAACGAGTACGTCTTGGACGCGGCCACCAAGTCCGGGACCGACTGGGTCATCACCTTCCCGACCAAGCGCTTCTATGTGAACACCGGCACGGGCAGCGCAATCAAGCTCTTCCAGAAAAACTTCAACAAGACCGCGTTCTCGTGCGATGAC
>DASWDF010000192.1:0-35744 GCA_036395475.1 Casimicrobiaceae bacterium | reverse complement strand
GTGCGGCCGGCCGCCGCTTCGTCCAGCGTCATCCGCACGCTCGGCATGCCGAAGCCATGGCTGTCCGTCACGATATCGACCGCGCAATTCGGTAGGTCTCGCATTGCGGTGAAGAGCGCCTGTGTCGTCTTGTCCCAGCCGCGGCGGCGGCGTTCCGGATCTTCGTCGATGAATAAGCGCAGCGCGATGAGCAGCCCGGCGATCTCCTCCTTGCCGACCTTGCACGGCCGGCCGATTCCATGTTGCGGCAGACCGATGATCTTGCTCTTGTCGATGAAGGACGGCGGCGGATTCCATTGGTCGAAATAGATGTCGGTGTCCATCCATTGCAGCGCCGCGGCCGCGATCAGGTCGCGCCTTCCACACAGCAGTCCCGAGCTTTGCGGTCCGCGAAGGGCCTTGCCGCCGCTGAACACGACCAAGTCGGCGCCCTCGCCGATGAAGCGCCTGAGATTTTCGGCCGGCGGCAACTGCGCAGCGGCGTCCACCAGCACCGGAACCCGCGCGCGACGCGCGACCGTCACCACGTCCGACAGCGTCGGCAACGAATGCGGTTGCGCGACATACAAGATCGCGGCGGTCCGCTCGCTGATAGCGTTTGCGTATTCCCAGGGCTCCGCGTCGCGCACACCGGCGCCGCTGAAGCGATCGGCGATTCCGACCTCGATCAGCTCGACTCCGACTGAGCGGACGGCGTGGTCGTAGGAGTTGCGCTGGCTGCGCGCGACGATCACCTCGTTCCTCATGCCGGTCGCATCGGGCAATCGGTTCATCTTGCCCGGATCGAGCCCGGTCACGCAGGCGGCGGTGCCAAGCAACAAGCCCGCCGATGCCCCCGCGGTAACGAGTTCCGCTTCAGCACCCGTGATCTCCGCGATGATCTCGCTCGCCCGCGCTTGCAACTCGATCATGTCGACGCAGGCTTGCGACGCCTCGTACATCGCCCTCGCTGCTTCGATCGGCATGATCCCGCCGCTCACGCGCGTCGAGGTTCCTTTCGCGTTGATGATCGTGCGCACGCCGAGCCGCTCGTAAAGGTGCTCCATGTCGCCCTCTTCATTCGGTCACGGCATCACGCGCCCGCCGGTGCCTTTGGACCCGGACCTCGAAGCTGCTATCCATCACGTGCATCGACTCGGATCTTGCCGACCGCGACACCTGGGATCAGGACGTCTGCTCGGCGTGGTTCAGCGCCCAATGCACGACATCCTTGTGTGTGGCGAACCAGACATCGGGACGGGACTGCGCGTGCCGAATGAGCTCTTCGAGGATCCAGATGCGCGAGCGATAGCCGATGATATGAGGGTGCATCGTCAGCTGAAATATGCCGCCCTCTTCGTAGGCGGCATCTAACTCGCGACGGAAAATGTCCAGCACGTCGGCCGGCGGCGTATACGGGCGCGACGCCTGGAAACGGTTCATCGACAGATACACGCCGTCGTCGCGGATCCATTCCACGGGCATTTCGACGATGCCGGACGGTTCTCCCGCGAGCAGAAGCTCGTAGCAGTCGACATCCGCCATCAGCGAAGAGTCGTACAGCAGACCCATTTCCTTCGCGATCGTCAACGTGTGAGGACTGAAGTCGAACGACGGCGTGCGTTGCCCCACTGCGCGCACGCCCGTGATGGACTCCAGCGTGTCCGCAGCCCGAAACAGCAGATCCCTTTCCGCCTTGTAGGGCAGCACGGAATTCAACTCGTGAATCCAGCCGTGGAGCCCGATCTCGTGGCCCTCCGCCACGATGCGCCGCTGTTCGGCGGGATGCAGCAGAGCCGTTACGGCGGGAACGTAGAAAGACGCGGGGATCCCATACTTGCGAAGCATCTCGAGGATCCGGGGAACGCCGACGCGACTTCCGTACTCGCCCCAACAGAGCCGGCCGATGGAGGTTCCGCCGTCGCGAAGCTCGTTGGTCTCATGGTCCGAATCGAACGACAAGGCGACCGCGCACTTCGCGCCGCCCTTCCATGCGCAAGGGCGCAGAGGCCGACCGGCGCGCACCTGGTTCACCCGCGAACGCCACTCTTCCTGCGGCCATTGCCACGGTTGGAGCTCGCCGTGCGATGAATTCATTGATCGCCTTACTGCCACATGCGGTCGACCGGCACGTGTGTCAAGCTCCACCCAGCCGTTCGGTGGTCTGCGCGTCGAACAAATGCGTGCAACCGGGCATCGGCGCTATGCGCATTGTTTCACCGGGTCGCGCGACGATTCGTTCGCGGAACAGACAGATAAGATCCTGGCGGCCGTTCTTGAAGCCCACCTGCGTTTCGGATCCTGTGGGTTCGACGACCGCGACTTCCGCAGGCACGCCGTTCGGCGTGAGCACGATGTGCTCGGGCCGAATTCCAAGCACGACGTGCCGATCGCCGACGCTGCCATTCATCCCGTCCACGGGAAATTGCAGCCCGCCTTCGGAGCGGAACACCATTCTCCCGCCGTCCGTACCCAGCACGCCGTTCAAGAAATTCATCGCCGGCGATCCGATGAACCCGGCGACGAACAGGTTTCTCGGCCGGTCATAGAGCTCCAGCGGTTCGCCGAACTGCTCGACGACGCCGTCGTGCATGACGACGATCTTGTCGGCCATCGTCATCGCCTCGACCTGATCGTGCGTGACGTACACGGTCGTCGTCTTCAGTCGCTGGTGCAGCTCCTTGATCTCGGTTCGCATCGCGACGCGCAATTTGGCGTCGAGGTTCGACAGCGGCTCGTCGAACAGGAATACCTGTGGATCGCGGACGATCGCCCTCCCCATGGCGACGCGTTGCCGCTGCCCACCCGACAGTTGACGCGGATAGCGGTCGAGCAGCGGATCGAGACCGAGGATTTCTGCGGCTTTGCCCACGCGTTGCTGGATTTCGCGCTTATCGACCTTGCTGAGCTTCAGCGAGAAGCCCATGTTCTCGAACACGGTCATGTTCGGGTAGAGCGCGTAGTTCTGGAACACCATCGCCATGTCGCGCGCCTTGGGCGGCAGACCGTTGATGACCCGTCCGCCCAGTCGGATCTCGCCTTTGGTGATCGGCTCGAGACCGGCGATCATTCGCAGCAGCGTGGATTTTCCGCAGCCCGACGGACCGACGAGCACGACGAAATCGCCATCGTCGATGTCGATGCTGACGCCGTGAATGACGGCGGTCGACCCGTACGACTTGTGGACGTCACGAACCGCTAAGCCGGCCATTGCCCCTCGCTCCGCAGAAAACGCATCAAGGCATCAGCAGACCGCCGTTGACTTCGATCACCTGACCGGTCACGTAGCCGCTGAGCTTGTCGGAGCACAGGTACAGGAACGCACCGGTGCAGTCGTCTGCTTCGCCGACACGCCGCATCGGTATCTGGTTGACGGCCGCGCGGACTTGCTCGGGAGTGCTGACGCGATCCTGCATGTCGGTGGCGATGACGCCCGGTGCAACCACGTTGACCCGAATGCCCTGCGACGCGACTTCCTTCGCGAGCGAACGCGAAAACGTCGACACGAAGGCCTTGGCACCGGCGTAGATGTAAGACCCGCCGCCGCCGCCGGTACGCGCGGCGACCGAGCTCACGTTGATGATGTTTCCCCGACCGCCTTCCTGCCGTCGAAATTGGCGTACGGCCGCACGGCATGCGGCGAAGATCGGCCGGATATTCACCGCCACGTGGCGGTCGAACAGCTCGTCCGGTACTTCCGCAATGTCAACGCGCGATATCTGATCGGCCGCGTTGTTGATCAGTACGTCGAGCCTGCCGAACCCGGATACGGTTTCCGCGACCAGCCGATCGACGGTGCCGGGATCCGCGATGTCGCCCTGCAGCAGAAGTGCGGCGCCTCCGCTTCGCTCGATATCCGCCGCAACCTGTTCGGCTTGCGCACGGCCGGTTCGATAATGCACGGCGACCTTCGCCCTGCAAGCTCCGAGGCCGCGCGCTGCGGCGGCGCCGATGCCTCGACTGGCTCCGGTCACAAGACAGACCTTTCCGCTGATTTCATCGAACAACACGAATTTCTCCGATCGTAAAGAATGACGTCGACGATTGTTTCGGCCCCGCGTGACTAATGCCTGCCGAGCAGGAACGGGATGGCGATCTCGTGGAACTCCTCAGGCTGTTCGAGATGCGGCGTATGACCCGAGCCCTCGAGAACCACAAGCCGGCTCCCCGCGATGCGATCGCGCATGTCGGCACCGTGCTCCGGCGTGCGAGCGCGGTCGTGACGACCCTGGACGATCATCGTCGGAACGCGAATGGATCGAAGCTCGTCGAGGGTGCGATTGACAGCGTTGGATCGGGCCGCCTCGACCGCGGCGGCTTGCGAAGCGGCCAGCGCGATCCTCCGATACTCGGCCAACTCCGGTGCGGACGGACGCCGATGGAAGAAGCCATCGACGATCGGCGAAACGGTCTGCTCGTTCCAGCCGGCTGCGGCGAGGGCGTCCGCCTTCTCGAGCGCGACCGCTTTGTTTGCCGTCACGCCCCCCGTCGCCACCAATAGCAAACGCTCGACACGCTCCGGATGGCGCAGCACGAAATGCTGCGCGACGACACCTCCCATCGATCCGCCGACGAGGACAATGCGTGGCATTCGCCACAGGTCGAGTTGCGTCGCCAGCGCGTCCGCGAGCGCGGCCATCGTGTACGGACCTTTTTCACGTGCCGATGCGCCGAACCCCGGCAGATCCGGCGCGAACGCCGCAACGCCGAGCCTCGCCAACCGCTCGACGGTCGGAGTCCAATACGCCGACGATTGACAGAACCCGTGGACGAACAGCACCGCGGGCTCTGTCCCTTTTCGCTCGATCGCGAACACGGTCAGCTCGCGGCCTTCTTCAGATCGCGTGCTTTCTTCGCGGAGGCGGCCAGCGCGGCCGCCGGCTTGATCTGGCGCAGGAGCACGTTCTGGATTTGCGTCTGTGTGTAGCGATCCCACTCGAAGTACCACGACGTGTTGATGTTCTCGCGCGCACGTGCGTTGTTGGTTTGCTGCCGCAGCACGTCGAAGTCGTAGCCGGCCTTTTTCTGCGCGGCAACGATATCCGGATCCTGATCGAGCGACTTGAACGCGTAGCCGACCCCGTACTGCAGATACCAGGTCTTCGCGGACAGATATTGCCCTTTCGAGTCCTTGCCGCCCAGAAAGTAAATGAGGCGCCAGGCGGCATCGCGTTCCTTCGTTTTCGAGCTGATCCCGTACAGCCGCGTCCACCCCATCGGCCCTTTGCCGGCATCCTTCAAGCCGGGGAAGCGCGTCATCTGGATATCGCCCGCACGCTTGCTCAGAGCCGGATTGTTCACCCGCGGAAATACGTTGCCCACCGCGGACGTGAAGACCGCCTGGCCGCTCACGTATGCATCGCGCACTTGGGTCTCGTCGAGCTCTAATCCGCGCGGGTCGAGGATTTCCCAGGAGTGCATCGCCTCGAGCATCCACTCGACGATCGCCAATGCCGTCTTGTCCTCGTCTGCGAACACGGGATCCATATCCGGATTGAAAAGATGACCGCCGGATGCGAACACCATCGACCACAGTTCGTCGAGCCCGTCGGTATTGAACTTGTAGCCCTTGAGAATCGGATACTTGGCGATTCCCGCTTTTTTCACTTCGAGCGCGGCGCTCTTCAGCTGGTCGAGCGTGACCGGCGGGCTCTTCACGTTCGCAGTCGCGAGCGCCTTCTTGTCGTACAGGTAAAGGTAGATATCGCCGTAATAGGGCGTTCCGTATTGCTTGCCTTTATAGGACAGCGCCTCGCGGTTGAACGGAAAGATGTCCTTGTTGAGCTCGTCGAGCTTCGGCAGCCCGTCGATCGGCTGCATCCAGCCCGCTTCGACCCAGGCCGCGAGATTGGTGTCTCTTACGTAAAACGCATCGGGCTGCGAACCCGCGTTGAACAGCGCGACCATCTTTTCGTTGTAGAGCTGAAGATCGAGCGGCGTGTAGTTCACCCGGACGTCCGGGTTCTGCGCCATGAATTGCTTGCACAGGCCGTCGGCGACCTGCGGCTCGAACGCCCAACCCGAGAAGCTGATCGTCTTTTCGGCTGCCAACGCCGTGGACAGCCATCCGGCGCTGCCGAGGCCAACGCCCAGGCCCGCCATGGTCGTCGCCTTCAGAAAGTCGCGACGGGACAGCTGCTGATACAAGTCGTCTCTGCGTGCCATTGCGTTTCCCTCCACAGTTGAGCTGCATGCAACCGGCGGCGGCCTCAGTCTTTCACCGCACCGCTGGTAAGCCCTTGGACAATCAGTCGTTGGAACAAGAACGCGAGCACCAATGGCGGAATGACGGCGAGCACGCCGCTTGTTGCCATCAGCGTTCGTTCAGTCGTCACGTCGGTGACGAATCCCGCGACGACGACGGGCAGCGTTTTCGAAGCCGTCGTGCTCGTGAGGATCACCGCGAACAAATAGTCGTTCCATGCCGTCATGAAGGCGAACATGCCCGCCGCAATCAGCCCTGGAATTGCGGCGGGCAGCAGGACCTTGGTCATCATCTGAAGCCAGCTGCATCCATCCATGAACGCTGCTTCCTCCAGCGACCGAGGGATGGTCTGAAAATAGTTCTTCAGCAGCCAGATCGTGAACGGCAGCGTGAAGGACAAGTAAGTCACGATGAGCGCCGAAAGATGGTCGAGAAGGCCCAGCGTCTTGATCGTGAGATAAAGGGGAACGATCAGCGCAATGCCGGGGAGCATCCGGGAGCCGAGGTACAGTCCTAGCAGGCTTCCGTGGCCCCGGAACCTCAACCGAGCCAAGCTATACCCGGCGAACGTACCGAGGACGAGGTTCAGTGCAGCGGTTCCGCTCGCCGCGATCAGCGAGTTCACCATGCCGGGCATCGTTTCTTCCAGCGCGCGGCTGCCGACGATCGCGCGCGTGCCGGACGGATTCAGAAACGACATGTAGTTCGACAAGGTCGGATGGGTTGGAATCCAGTTCGGCGGCACCGCCAGCGCATCCTGCTCATGCATGAAGCTCGTCAGGAGCAGCCAGCAGAACGGCGCGAGAATGTAAATCGCGAGGACAATGCCGCACACGGCGAGGAAGCCCGTACGCATCGCTTCGCCGGGCATCCGAAGAGGCAACGCGTGCCGATTCATCCCTCGAAATCCCCACGCCGATACAGAACGCGAAAGTAAATCACGGCAAAGCCGAGGGTGATGATGCTGACCGTGTACGCATACGCGTTGCCCCTGCCGAAATCGAGGCTGTCGAACGTGGTGAGATACGTTTGCCAGGTCAACGTCGTAGTCGCGGTCCCGGGACCACCGCCCGTCAACACATAAATGATGTCGAAAGCTCGAATGGCGGCCAGCGTTTGCAGGATGAGCACGACGAGAAGCACTTGGGCAAGCCAGGGAAACGTGACGTACCAGAATGTCTGGAAGTGTCCCGCCCCATCCATGCGGGCGGCCTCGTAGAGCTCGGCGGGAATGCGTTGCAATGCGGCGAGCAACAGAATGACCGCGAGCGGCAGCGTGTTCCACAGGTCGGCGCTGACCAGCGCTAATAGCGCAGACGTAGGATCCGATAGCCAGCCGCGATATTCATTGATGGCGCCAATGCTCATCAACAGTCCATTCAACGCGCCTATTTTTGAATCGTAGATCCACTGCCACATAAGCCCGTTGACAACGGGCGGAATGGCCCACGGCAGCAGGATCAGCGTGCGCAGCACTCCGCGTCCGGGAAACCGTTGATTGAGCAGCAACGCGATGCAGACGCCGAGCACTGCAACGAGGGTTACCACCAGAACCGTGAACTGGACCGTGATCCACAGCGCGGACCAGAATTCGGGGGACTTGAGGATCTCGCTGTAATTGTCGAGACCGATGAAGTCGAAGACGCGCGGCCGCTTGAGGTTGTACTTGTGAAAGCTGATCCAGGCCGAATAGATAATCGGGTATCCGGCCAGCAGGAAAATCGCGATCAGCGAAGGCGCATTCAGCAGATAGGCGAACGCCGGCCGATCGTACCCGACACGGCCCGCTCGTGCGTTTTCGCCCGCAGGCAACGAAGCGGTCAAGCTCGTCACCCGCGCGGCTCCCGGCGCAGAAAGCGCCCGACGCGAACACCGGTGGGTCGATGGTCGCGATAGGCGATTTCGCCTTTCACCATCACGAGGTCGATGCCGTCGGCGGTCACGGTCGGATTGTCGTAAGTCGCGCGGTCGATCACTCGCTCGGAATCGAAAACGACCAGGTCAGCAACATTGCCGACGCTGATCTCGCCACGGCCTTTGAGGTTGAACTGCCGAGCCGAGAGTCCGGTCATTCGGTGTACGGCTTCCTCGAGCGAAAACAGGCCGAGCTCGCGCGCGTAACGCCCGAGCACTCGCGGGAACGTGCCCCACAGCCGCGGATGCGGGTGTTTGTCGTGCGGCAGGCCGTCCGAGCCGATCATCGTGGCCTCGTACTTCAGCACTCTCCTGACGTCATCCTCGCGCATCTGGAAATAGATCGCGCCGCCCGGCTGCAGCCGCTCGCAAGCCTCGTGCTGCGTGCAACCCCATTCCCGGGCGATATCGGCGAGCGAGCGGCCGCTCATGGACGGATAAGGCTCCGACCACGTCACCATGACGTCGATGACACCATCGATGAGATCGGCGCGAAGCACCGTCGAACCTGCGATGTACGGATAGGCGTCGAGGCCTATCGACTGTTTGCGGCGGGCGGCATCGATGTAGGCCAGCGTCTGAACCGAGCGCCCCCAGTTTGCCGGCCCGGCGCATTTGTGATGCGAGATGACGACGGGGATCGCGGCCTCGTGAGCCGAGGAAAAAGCCTCCTCCAGCGATTCCATGATCCGTTCGGACTCGTTGCGAATATGGCTGACATAGATCCCACCCGCTTCGGCGGCAACGCGCGCGAGCAGCACGACTTCGGCAGCGTCTGCAGCCGCGCTCGTTTGATAGAACGTGCCGGTGCTGAGCCCCGACGCACCCGCTCGCATCGCCTCCTGCGCCAACACGATCATTTGCGACTGCTCCGCCTTGGTCGCCGGACGATAGGGATCATCCATCGTCGCAACACGCAACGTGGAATGTCCGACCAACGCAACCACGTTCACCGCGGGCTGCGCCGCGTCGACGGCCTGCGCGTAAGCCTGCATCGTGGGGAACACGTACTTGTCGGTTCCACCCAGCAGATTCAGCGGAGGCGGCACGTTGGGGTGGACGAGCGGCGCCAGGCTGATTCCGCAGTTGCCCACGACTACCGTGGTCACGCCCTGACTGAGCTTCGGCAGCATCTGCGGCGATGCGAGCGCCAGTTGATCGTCGTGGGTATGCACGTCTATGAAGCCGGGAGATACCACGCGTCCCCCGACATCGATCTCGGTTTCGCCTCGCGTTACGAGGTCGGCGCCGATCTCGCTGATTCGTCCGTCCTCGATCCGCAGGTCGGCGCCATAGCGCGCGGCTCCCGTTCCATCGATGACAACGCCGCCGCGCAGCAACAGCGCGCCGTTTCGCAAGGGTGCCTTCTCACTCATCGGCGACCGCGTCGCGCTCCGCTTTCGACCAGGCCCACTGCAATGCGGGATGGCCCTCGCTGTCGATCCCGCGCCCACGCAATACTTCGCGTATTCGCGTCAGTCCGTCGATTGCGGTAGGCCCGAGCAGGAGTCCAACGCCCACCATCAGGATCTCGTTGAGGACGAGGCCGGCAAGACATGCTTCCGTCCCGACGCGCACGACGGCATCTTCGGGGACGACGACGGTCAGCGGTATCGTGCATCGTTGCGCGAGCGGCGTATCCGGTTGGGTAACGCCAATCACCGTCGCGCCCTGCTCGCGCGCAACATCGACCGCATCGAGCAACGTGGGCATCCGACCGACGTGCGAAATCGCAAGCACGACATCGTGCGATGAGAGCGAAGCCGCGGAGATCAGTTGCATGTGCGCGTCGAAATAGGCGTTCGCTGTAAGGCCGAGACGTGACAGTCGCGCCTGCACATCGGTCGCCAGAAACGTCGATATGAATCCGACGCTGTAGCAATCGATGCGACGGGCCGCTGCGAGCTTTCCGATGGCCGACTCGACCGCGCCGGCATCCACATGGTTCTCGAGGTTGGTCAGAACAGCAGCGGCCCCGTACAGGATCTTGTGTATGACGCTGCTCGCGTTATCGTTGGGGCTCACCGCGCGGTGAAGGTAAGGCGTGCCCACGCCAAGGCTTTGCGCGAGCTGCAGCTTGAAGTCGCTCAGGCCATCGAAGCCGAGCGCGCGGCAGAAGCGGATCACGGTTGGCGCGCTGACGTCGGCCAATCGCGCAAGCTCCTCGACATTGGCCCGAACGGACGCTTCCGGGTCGTCGAGAAACACCTGACCGACCTGTCGCTGGGCTGCGGGCAACGAATCGAATTGTTCCCGGATTTTTCCGAGAGGATCGATCGTTACGCGCGGGAGGAGCAGCGGATTTTCCATCGCTCAGAAGAAAGTTCGCAGACCGCCGATGACGTTGTAGGCGTCGTCGACCTCGATCAGCAGTTGCCACTTGTCGAACGTCGTGCACGGATGCGAGATCCCGCACCCCAAAAGGTCGCCGACCATCAGGTCGGCATCTGCGGGCAGGTCGAGGTACGCATGCTGGTCGTTGAGCTTGGTAATCCGCCATTCGGGAGAAACCGCCTGTGGCCGGTCGTGAATGCTCGCGCGATACCAGGCGATCGGCCGCGGCATGTCCACATCGTAGGAAACGTCGCGCTTGCCCATCGTGAGGATGGCAAGCGTCGGCTCGGGCCGCGATTGCACTTGCGTCCACACTTCCAACGCGGGGCGTAGCCCGGGCTTGATTCGCGATCGATCTCCCCCGCGTTTCTCGACCGCCCGGAACATCCGCTCGTACAATCCCGAATCGTGAGTGACGTAGCAGCCGCTACGCAGAATCGTTTGCACCGGACGCGACAATCGCGTCGGCAGCTCGCGCGCGACGATGTCGAATACCGCCGAGCCGCCCGCGGAAAGAATGATCGTGTCGCGCGTGAAAAGCCCCTGCGCGTCACAGGCAGCGGCCACATCCTTGACATACTCGAGGAAGCCACCCACGTGCCGCGCGTCCTCTTCTGCATCGCCGGTGATCGTCAGGCCCTCGTAGCATTCCACCCCTGCCAACACGACCGAAGGCGTGGAAGCAACGGCGCGCGCCACCGCCAGCGCTTCGTCTGCCGTACGGGCACCCGTGCGCCCGCCTGCCAATCCCAGTTCGAGCAGCGCCGTCAGTGGCCGCTCGAGCGTGTATCTCTGCGCATGTGCAGCCACGAGCTGTAACTGTTGCACCGAGTCGATCAGGAAATAGAACTCCAGGTCCGCGTGGCGATTGCAAAGCTCTACGACACGCGCGACATCGAGGCGGCTCACCAGCTGATTGGCCATGATGATCCGCCTGATGCCTAGGGCGACGCAGATCCCGAGCTGTTGCACGGTGGCAACCGTCATTCCCCACGCGCCGGCACCGATTTGCCGCTCGAAGATCTGCGGGCACATCGTCGTCTTTCCATGCGGTGCGAGCAGCACCCCGGTTTCCGCCGTGAAATCGCGCATCCACTGCGCGTTGTGCGAAAGCGCGGACGTCTTGATGATCGCAATCGGGAACGGCATGTCGCCGCGAACGACATTCCACCCCTGCGCCGAAAAGTCTTGCAGCGGCAACGGCGTGACGCCGTGGGGAAAGCCCTTCATGCGGTCGTCGATGACCTCTCGAAGGATCGGCTGCAGATTGAGCGTCACGAGGAGATCCAATCTCAGAAGGCCGATCTTTCGCCGCTGGTGTAATTTAATTACGCCGTCCACAATATTCCAAGCTTGTGCGGACTGTCAACTCCCTCTTTGTCTCCGAACGTATGGCCATCGGATGATCGATCGGGCTGCCGGCGCCGCCCAAATTGATGTAAGGTTATTACGTTCCAACCGGGATTATGAGGAAGCGTGAGCGGCCGGCCTTGACGTTTTTCCGGCGCGCACAGAATCGATGAATCCTTCTTCGCGAAAGGCGCCGAATGACGATCGAGTTCTTTGAAGAGAGCAATGCGGGTACACGAACATTGCCGTTCTCTCCGGCGACGAAGGCCGGCGACTTCGTGTTTGTGTCCGGCCAGGTAGCCAAGGATGAAAACGGCGACATCATTGCGGGCGGGATAGACGCTCACACGCGCCAGACGATGAAAAATGTCGCTCATGCGCTTGCATTGGCGGGTTGCACGCTCGAGGACGTGGTGAAGACCACGGTCTGGCTCGACGATGCACGCGACTTCGGTGAATTCAATCGCGTCTACAGCGAGTTCTTCCCCGGAAAAAAGCCGGCGCGCTCGACGACACAGGCGAAGCTCATGGTCGAGACCAGGATCGAGATCGAGGTCATTGCCTACAAGCCATGAGTCCGATGCCGATCTCGTCTTCGGCAGCAACAAGCAGCGGCGATTCGGATGGCGGTCATGGATGCTCGAAATGCCCGCTTGACGCGGACAGGAAGAGCGCGTCGATGATTCGCATGTTCATCACCGCATCATCGAGCGCCTCCGAATTCGGCCGCTCTTCGCGCACGGCGCGCGAGAATGCTTCAGCCTGCAACTTATATTGATCGGCGACCGGAAGCGTCAGCGTACGGATACCCGAGCCGTCCAGCCCGCTCGCGTCGTCGATGGCAACGCGGCAGGGCGCATCCTGCGGCGCATTGAAGGGAATCTCGATTTCAATGCGGCCTTTCGTCCCGACGAGCTCTATGCGCTGAAAACGCGCCGACTGAGTGGATACGGTGAATGTCAATTGCCGTCCGCCGCCGAAATCGAGCAGGCCGCTCGTCGTGCGATCGGTCTTGAATACCGGGTCGCGATCCATCGAGGCGACGACGCGCTCGGGATCGCGCTCGTAGAACCAGCGGCCGGCCACGATCGCATAGCACCCTATGTCGTACAACGCGCCGCCGCCGATATCCGCGATGTTGCGGATGTTTGCCGGATTGTCGTTGAAATACGTCAACGCCACATAGATGAAGCGCAACTCGCCAATGACGCCTCGGCGCACCTGTTCGCGCGCCTCGATCCACTGCGGATGAAAACGCACCATGAATGCCTCCCGCATATGAACGCGGGATGCGTACGGCCGGAGCACCTCGAGCTCGGGCGCGGTCAACGACATCGGTTTTTCGCACAGAACGTGCTTGCCGGCCTGCGCTGCCGCCAGCGTCATGGGTACATGCAGATGGTTCGGGAGCGGATTGTAGATCGCCTCGATCGACGGGTCGGCAAGCAGCGCCTCGTAGGAGCCGTACGCGTTGGGAATGCCCAGTGCCGCCGCCGCTTCCACAGCCTTCGGCAAGCTGCGTGAGGCAATCGCTGCGACCTCGAGTGTCTTGCTCTTGAGCATGCCGGGAACAGCTCTTCCGGTGCCGATCAATGCGGTCGACAGAATGCCCCAGCGAACGGGTGTCATGGTGTTTCCTCGCGAGCTCGGCAACCCGCCGGCAAGATGATGGCGATGTCTTGTCCGCCGCCGGCGACGCTCAGGCCTTGCGCGCGCGAAGCGCCCGCGTTGCAGTCTCATCGACCTTGGGCGGGATGCCGGCGATCACCACGCCGTAGGCGTCGAGCGCGTGCGCCGCCGACATCTTCTGCTCGATAACGTCGTCGAGCACGGCGGCGGGATCGCGCGCCAACGGATTCCCGTGACCGCCACCGCCGGACAGGCGCACCTTGAGCAGATCACCGGCGTTCACCGTCGTCAGGAATTTCGCCGGGCATGCTTCCTCGCGGCCGTCAGCACGCACAATCTTCACGTCCGACGGCGCGCCGTTGCATCCTCCCTGCAAGCCGTAGGGCGGGTGATCGCGACGATCGGATCGGATCTGCAGCGTCGCGGCATTCGCTTTGAACCGCAGGTGACGCTCGACGGCGAGGCCGCCGCGAAAGCGTCCCGGCCCTCCGGTGTCGGGTACCAGCGCATAACGTTCGATCGCGAGCGGTTGATCGGCTTCGATCATTTCCGCCGGCGCGTTCGAGTAATTGACCAGCGTTCCCGTGCACGCATCCATGCCGTCGCGGTCGGGTCCGCCGCCCCAGGACGCGAGCAGAAACTCGAGATACACGAACGGTTTGTTGTCCGCGTCGGTTCCGCCATACGATATGCCCACATCCGGTCCGTTCGAGCCGCACGCAGGCAGGATGTCGGGAACGGCCTGCGCAAGCGCGCCGAAGATCGTGTCCGCAATGCGAATACCGGTGATTCCACGCGCGGCGACGGCCGCCGGCGGCCGCGGATTGACGACGCTGCCTTCAGGCGCAATCACCTCGATGGGCCGGAAATACCCCGCATTGTTCGGGATCGACAGGTCGATGATCGAGCGCACGCACGCGAGCGCCGTCGACAGCGTGAACGGATACACGCAGTTGATCGCGCCGCGCACCTGCGCAGACGAGCCGGTCAGATCGATCGTCATGTCCTCGGCGCGAATGGTCACCGTCGCTTCGAACCGGATCGGTTGCGGATCGATGCCATCGCCGTCGAGGTAATCGACGAAGCGCCACGTGCCTTTCGGCAGGCGGGCGATTTCCGAGCGCGTGAAACGCTCGGTGTAGTCGAGCAGGTCGCGGCAATGCTGCTCGAACTGCGCGACGCCATAGCGCTGCGCGAGCTGGATGAACTCGCGCTCGCCGACGATGCAGGCGGCCACGAGCGAGCGGACGTCGCCGATGACTTTGTCCGGGACGCGCACATTGCGCTCGATCAGCCGGAACATCGTCTCGTCGGGCTCGCCTTCACGCCACAGCCTCGCCGGAGGAATGCGCAGGCCCTCCTGATAGAGCTCGGTCGAATCGCTCGCGTTGCCGCCCGGCATCCGCCCGCCGATGTCGGTCATGTGCGCGAGCGCGACCGAGTAGCCGACGAGCCTCGCGTCGATGAAGATCGGCCGCACGAGCACGATGTCGGGCAGGTGCGTGCTGCCGTCGTACGGATCGTTGGTGATGAAGAGATCACCGGGACGAATCCGGTCCTTGTACGCCCTCACCACCGAGCGCACCGCGAACGGCATCGCACCCAGGTGGAACGGCAGGCACGTTCCCTGTGCGATCAACTGGCCGTCGGCAAGAAACAGCGCCGTCGAGAAGTCGAGCGCTTCCTTGACGACGAACGAGCGCGCCGTGCGGTACACCGTGAGCGCCATTTCGTCGGCCAGCGCTACCAGCGCGTTCTTGATCAGCTCGAGCGCGAACGGGTCGCGCGTGCGAGCGAGGCCCGGCCGCAGACCGGAGTCCAACGATGCGGATGGAAGCTCCAAAGGCATCATTGGAGCTCGACCTCGATGGTGTCCCAGTCGATTCGCCGCGCACGGCCATCGGGCGGGACGACGGTGGTGCTGTCGAACTCCTCGATGAGCAACGGCCCGGCGCGCCACGATGTGTCGAGATCGCTGCGGCCGCACACCGCGGTCTCGATGCTGCCGATGTCGGGGCCGAAATAGACGACGCGTGATCGGCCCGCGCGGTAGCGGTCGGCGGCAAACGCAAGCCGGTCGGGAATGCGCGACGATGCGCTCGCGCCGCGCGCGATCACGCGCACGCTCATCGTTTCGATCCGTTCTTCGTCGGATCGGTAACCGAACTGCTGCTCGTGCGCCTGTGCGAACAGCTCGCGCAACGCCGCGCCCGGTGCCGGCGTCGCGGGCAACGCAACGGTGATCTCGGAGTTGGCGCCGGCGTAGCGCAAATCGATCAGCCGTTCGAACCGCTGATCGCCGGCGGCGAAGCCTTCCGCTTGCAGCGCCGATCGGCCGTCGGCCTCGAGCGCTGCGCAATCGGCCTCGAGGGCGTCGGTATCGAGCTCGTCCAGATGACGCTTGTGCGTGCGCACGTAGTGGTGCTCCGTCTGCGGGAACAGCATGCCGAGCGCGCTGAACAGGCCCGGTAACGGCGGGACGAGGATCTTGCGGATGTCGAGCAGGCGGGCGAGTGTCGCCGCGTGCACGGGGCCGTTGCCGCCGAACGCGAAGATCGAAAGCTCGCGCGGGTCGCGGCCGCGCTCGGTCGACACCGCGCGCAGCGCTCGCGCCATTGCGGCGTTGGCGACGCGATGCACGCCCCACGCCGCCTCCTCGATGGAAAGATTCAGCGGACGCGCGATGGCGTTGTCGATCGCCTGCACCGCGAGCATGCGCCGGATCGGCAGACCGCCGCCTGCGAGCGCGTCCGGATTGATGAATCCGAGCACGACGTTCGCGTCGGTGACGGTCGGCACGCTGCCGCCGCGGTCGTAGCACGCGGGCCCCGGCGCCGCGCCGGCGCTGTCGGGACCGACGCGCAATCCTCCGCCCGCGTCCAACCGCGCGAGACTGCCGCCGCCTGCGCCTACTTCCGCGATGTCGATCGCCGGCGCGCGCACGTGATAGCCGCCGCCGCTCAACAGCCGGCCCGCGATATTGATTCCGCCGCCCACTTCGAGCGAGTTCACGCGCAGGAACTGACCGCGGTCGACCAGCGCAGCCTTTGCCGTCGTTCCGCCCATGTCGAAGCTGAGCACGCTCAGGTCGCCGAGCCGCCGCGCGAACTCGGCCGCGCCGACGACGCCGGCCGCCGGGCCGGACTCGAGGATATGGATCGGCCGCTCGCTCGCGGCCGCTGCGCTCATCGCACCACCGCTCGATTGCATGACGGTGAGCGGTGCAACGATGTCGCGGCGACGCAGCTTCTGCTGCAGCCCGGCGAGATAATGGCGCACGAGCGGCAGCACGTACGCATTGACGACCGTGGTGCTGGTGCGCTCGTATTCGCGGATCTCGGGCAGCAGCTCGCTCGACACCGAGATCGGAATCGAAGGATCGCGCTCGCGGATGAGGTCGTGCAACCGGCGTTCGTGGGCGCCGCTCGCATAGGCGTTGATCAGGCAGATCGCGATCGCGTCGACTTTCTCGGCGAGGATCGCATCGATCACGCGTCGTGCGCCCTGCACGTCGAGCGGTCGCACGACGCGGCCCATGTCGTCGAGGCGCTCCGCCACCTCGAAGCGCAGCCGCCGCGGCACGAGCGCCGGCGGCTTGCGAAAACGGATGTCGTAGAGCACCGGCATGCGCAAACGCCGGATCTCGAGCACATCGCGGAAGCCCTCGGTCGTGATCAGCGCCACGCGTGCGCCCTTGCCTTCGAGCACCGCGTTGGTGGCGACGGTCGTGCCATGGATGATTTGCGCCACGCGCGATCCGCGGATGCCCTCGTCGGCGGCGCTGCTCTCGAGACCGTTGATGATGCCCTGCCCATAGTCGTCGGGCGTCGACAGCACTTTCGAGCGCATGACCTTGCCGCCGGGCATAAGGAATACCAGGTCGGTGAACGTTCCGCCGATGTCGATGCCGACGCGGGTGCCGTCGTTCATCGCCGTTTTCCGATTCGCGGTGCGTCCGCGCAAGCCGTCCGCCGCGATAACCTCATTCGAGCCCCATCAGTTCCGCGACGTTCGTGCCGAGAATGCGCTCTTTCTCGGTGACGCTCAGAAACGTGCAATGCTTGCGCACATAGTCGACGCACTGCCGGTACGTGCAGAAGCGTTCGACGTTCGGCATGTCGGAGCCCCAGACGAGCTTCGATGCACCGAAAATGTCGCGCATGCCGCGAATGAGCGCCTGCGCCTCCGGATACGGATAATCCCAGACGCCGCCCCAGCTGATCGGGAACATGACCTCGATCAGCAGGTTGTCCCGCTTGTATGCAGCAGCGACATCCGACGGGAAATCCCAGCTTCCCGAGGCGGCGAAGTGCGCGACCGGAGGACCCATCACCAGCACGAAGCGGTGCGTCGGGTAGCGACGCAGCAGCACGTCGAGCGCGCGCAGATTCGCGATGTAGCCGCCGCGGTCGTACGTCGGTGCGGACGAAAGCTCGATGAACACCGGCAGCCGCCGCGCCACGACCTTTCCCCAGAACGGCTCGAACGCCGGATGATCGACGTTGCGCGCATATCCGTGCCGCGAGAAGTCCTGCGCGTAGTAGACGCCCTTCAACCCCAACGCATCGACCGCGCGGTCGACTTCGGCGAGCGTCTGCTCGCGATCGGCGGTCGGCTCGTCGACGTGGAGCAGCCCGGTGAACTTCGCGGGGTGCTGATGCTGTGCGAACGCGTTGTAATCGTTCATCGCGCCGTAGCCGCCGCCCGCCTGCAGGATGCAGTGATCGACGCCGGCGACCGTCATCTGCGCGATCATCAGCTCCGGCGGGCACGCCATTTCCTGCATGCCCACCGGCATGTACTGCACGTAATAGTCTTCGCCTTCCGATGTGAACGCGAGCTGTCCGAATCGCCCGACGCGGAAGCTCACGTCGGTCAACCCCGCCCACGTGTTGTCGCCCGGCCGGAAAAGCATCGATGGCTTGACCTCCGCGCCGTCGCGGACGCGGAACGCGCGCGCAGCCGGTCGGGTGACGGTCTTCTGCAGATATTTGAGGTGGACGGCGACCGACGGATGGCCGCACGCCCCCTGCCAATGCTGAAAGACGTGGGCGTGGCAATCGACGATCATGAGATAGATGCAGGGACGAAGCGGATGCGGCGGGTCGCGCGGTCAGCGCCCGCCGCTGTCGTTCGAAGGCTTTCGCGTCAGACGCCCAGCTTCTCCATGTGGTACTGGAAAAGCCTGTCCATCTCGCCGTTGACGTTCATGAACACGGCGAAGAAGTCGAGGAAGTTCTTCCACTCGGGATCACCGTAGCGAACGGCCCAGGTGTTGGGGCGCTTGTCGATCGGCTTGTCGGGCTCGATCACCTGCGCCCAATTGTTGCGCTTCGCGAACAGCAACACGTCGCTGTCACCGCTCATCCACACTTCGGCTTTCTTCGCGCGCACAGGTTCGGCGCCGAGTGCCACCTGCCCGGCGGTCGTGACGAGCTTCGCCTTCGGGAACAGGATCGGGATGCGCGGCTCCTCGCTGCCACCGGCGACGACCGAGAACGTCACCTTCGGGTCGTTGAAATCGGCGGCGGTCTTGAAGCGCCCGGCGTTGTCCTTGTGGATCATCAGCAGGCTGCCCTTCGACCATAGCGGCCCGACGTAATCGACGACCATCGCGCGCGCCATCGTGTAGGTGAGCGACGAGCCGTACAGATCGTAGTCGTTGCGCCGCAAGCCGACGGTCGAGTTCTGGAACGTGACCTCCTTGAAGTCGACCTTGAGCTCCATTTCCTTGGCGAGCCGCTCGACGGCGTCCTTGTAGATGCCGCCCAGGTCGCCGGTCTTGGCGTCCTTGTAGAACCACGGGCCGGTCTGCGAGAAGCCGACCCGCATCACGCCGGCCTTGCGAACCTTCGCGAGCGTGGAATCCTCGCGGATGCCGGTCTCGAGGATCTGCCCCATCGCATCGCGCGGCGTGGCGCCGGCGGCGAGCAGGCCCGCTCCGACGCCGAGCAATGCAGCGCTCTTGAGAAAGTCGCGCTTGCCGTCCTGCATGTTGTCGTCCATTGCTGAATCCTCCGGAAAATATTGTTGGTCGCCGCGCGACCGTAATTGCCTAGCTGCTCGCGCCACGCGCCGTGATGGGCCAGAGCGTCTCCACTCGCGCGTTGCGAACCCCCACATACCAGTCGTGAAGATTGACGGTCGGATCGCAGTGGCCCGGAATCAACATCACCTTGTCACCCAGGCGCAACGGCGCCGATTCCGCGGAAAGCCTGATCTTGCCATGCTCGTCCGCGATTCCGATCACCTCGAGATCGGGTCGGCCGCGGACCCAGGGTGGCCCCTTCTCCCCGCTGTACGACTTGAGTCCGGCGTCCACCACCGCGCGCTCGGCGGTCGGCACGCTCATCACCGTCGCCAGCACGAACAGGCTGTGCTCGAACTCCGTGTAACGGCCACCGTCGCGCCCGCCGATCCTCGCGTAGTCGGTATCCATGAACACGTAGGATCCCACCTGCAATTCGTTCCAGATCCCGCTCGCGCCCTCGAACCAGCACGTGCCCGTGCCGGCACCGCTGACGACGTCACAGCGCATTCCGGCACGATCGAGCGCCTCGAGCGTCGCGCGCACGGACTGCGCGGCGCTGCGGATCGCACGCTCGCGCTCATCCCACGTGGGCAGATGCTGCGCGCTACCGTGGTAAGCCTGCAGCCCGCGGAAGCGCAACCCCGGCGCGTCGCCGATGCGCTGCGCGAGATCGCTCGCCGGTTTGCCCGGCGCGACGCCGCAGCGCTGCATGCCGACATCGATCTCGACCATCGCATCGATCCGGACGCCGAAATCGCGGGCCACCCGTGACGCCGCCTCGATCTGCTCGACCGCGTCGAAGCAAAGGCCCACGTTGGCGTCGGCGGCGAGTGCGGCGAGACGACGCAGCTTGTGGTCGCCGACGACCTGGTTGCTGACCAGCACATCGCGCACGCCGCCGTGCACCAGCGCCTCGGCTTCCCCGACCTTCTGGCAGCACTGCCCGACGGCGCCGGCGGCGATCTGCTTCAACGCGATCGACGGACACTTGTGCGTCTTCGCATGCGGGCGCAGCCGCACGCCGAGGGTGCGCGCGAACTCCGCCATCTTGCCGAGATTGCGATCGAACGCGTCGAGGTCGACGATGAGCGCCGGCGTGTCGATCTCGTCGACGGTCGCGCCGATCTCCGCAGGGATTCGGTACATGGCTCCTTGCCAATTCACCATGAAGTCAGAGATGATAAACCATCATATGTGTCGAAAAGAAATCGCCGTGCCGGCAATCGCCCAAACCGCCGCAGTTCCGGTGAGCGACATTCCAAACATCCGCGTCGTCGACCTCCACAAGCGGTTCGGCACGCTCGAAGTGCTGCGCGGCGTTTCCTTCGACGTCCACCGCGGCAACGTGCTCAGCATGATCGGCGCGAGCGGGTCGGGGAAAAGCACGCTTCTGCGATGCATCAACCATCTCGAAACACCTACGTCCGGCGATGTGCTGATCGAAGGCGAGTCGCTCGTTTACCGCAAGGACGCGACCGGCGCGCGCAATCCGAGGTCGATCGGCGAAATCAACCGGATGCGCAGCGAGCTCGGAATGGTGTTCCAGCAATTCAATCTGTGGCCGCATATGACCGCGTTGGGCAACGTCATCGAGGCGCCGATCCGCGTGCGCCGGATGCCGCGCAGGCAGGCGATCGAGCTGGGCGAGGAATGTCTGCGCCGCGTCCACCTGTCCGAGAAATCCCACGAGTATCCGGCGCGGTTGTCCGGCGGTCAGCAGCAGCGTGTCGCCATCGCGCGCGCGCTCGCGATGCAGCCGAAGGTTATGCTGTTCGACGAGCCGACCAGCTCGCTCGACCCCGAGCTCACCGACGAGGTCCTCGGCGTGATGCGTGAGCTCGCGCGCGACGGCACGACGATGATCGTGGTCACGCACGAGATGGGATTCGCGCGCGACGTCTCCGACCGCGTGATCTTCCTGCACAACGGGATGATCGAGGAGGAAGGACCGCCGCAGGCGATTTTCGGCGCTCCGAAATCCGAGCGGCTGCGTCAATTCATCTCGACGTATCTGCACTAGCCGGCGCACGCAGCACGACCGCGGGCCACCTGCTGCTTTCACCCTTCCAACGCGTTGCTTCGATCGCCCAAGCCGTGTCCGAATCCGTCCAGCAAGCCCTCGATTTGTCGATATTCTGGGAGTATCGCGTCGTCCTGCTGCGCGGGCTCGCGATCAACCTCTACGTGTTCGCTGCCGCGGCAGTCCTCGCGCTGGGTGTCGGGCTCGCTGCGGCGCTGATGCGCGTAAGCCGCCTGCGGCCGGTGCGCTGGATCGGCACGGTGCACGTCGAGATCTTCCGCAATGCGCCCGATTACATCATGGTGGTCTGGGTGCATTTCGTGTTGCCGCTGCTCATCGGCTTGCTGCTCGCAACGCGGCTTGAGTTCGACCCGTTCGTGTCGGGCGTCATCGCGCTCGGCTTCGTCTACAGCGGCTATTTCGCCGAGACGTTCCGGGCGGGCATCGAGGCGATTCCAAAGGCCCACATCGAGGCCGGGCGCGCGTGCGGCATGTCCGAACGCCTGATCCTCTGGCGCATCGTGCTGCCGCAGGTCGTGCGGCGGATGCTGCCGGAATCGCTCAATCAGTTCATCTCGCTGTTCAAGGCCACAACCATCGTGTCGCTGATCGCCGTGCCCGAGCTGATGTACCAGGTATCGATGATCACGCAGCAGGAGATGCAGCCGCTGCCGCTCTACACCGGTGCTGCGCTCATCTACTTCGCTGTGATCTTCGTCGCCGGCAGCACGCTGCGCGCGCTGTCGGAGCGCTGGCGCAGCAAGATCTACGCATGACGAGGCACCGGCGATGAGCAACTGGGAGCGGCTCGTCTGGAATCAACGTGACGCGCTCTTCAGCGGCCTCGTCGTCACGCTCGAGGTCTGCGCGCTCGCCTTCGTGTTCGCGGTGGTGGGCGGCCTCGTGCTGTGCCTTGTCCGGATGTACGTGAAGCCGCTGCGACCGGTGGCGATCGCGCTCACCGAATTCTTCCGCGCGACACCGATCCTCGTCCAGTTGCTGTGGGTGAACTACGTGTGGCCATCGTTGTTCGGCTTTCCGGACAGCTTTTTCGCTGCCGCATGGCTCGCGCTCGGACTGCAGTCGAGCGGATATCTCGCGGAGACTTTCCGCGGTGGCATCGAGGCGGTGCCGCGCGGCCACCGCGAGGCCGCCTACTCGGTGGGCATGTCTCCGATCACGACGTTCCGGCGCATCATCGTGCCCCAGGTCACGCTCGCGACGGCGCCATCGATCGTCAACCAGTTCACCGTCATCGTGAAGTCGTCGACGCTGGTATCGGTGATCACCGTCCAGGATCTGATGTTCCAGTCGCAGAAGATCGTCAACATCTGGTACGAGCCGATCGAGATTCTGACGGTGACGGCGGCGCTCTACATCGCCGTGGTGTTCCTGGTCTCGATCGCCGGGAAGACGTTAGCCGATTCGCTTCGCAGACGCTATGGAATCGCCGCCGCTTGAGCCCGCGCCTCATACTGCGCTCATGTGAACGCGCGCAACCGACACGCCAGTCAGCTTTGCGGGATGACAGTGATCGTGCCCGTTTTGTCGGTGCCGTTTCCGCTCACGTGGTTGGTGCCGAGCGACCTGAACACACCGCTCGCATTTCCGAATCCGATGACATTGCCCGTCGCCATGCTGTTGCTGACGATCATCGTTCCGCCGCCAGCAGTCTCGTTTATGAAACTGTAGTTACAGCCGCTGACCGTCACCCGCGTCGCGGAAATGTTTCCGGCGCCGGGGCCGCCCGCGAAATTGTCTATGCAATTGGCGAAGCCGGCGACTCCGGTGACCACGGTGTCGACGATGTACATGTTCGTCGTCGCGGCCGAAGCGCCGGTGATCAGGATGCCCTCGCTGCTGACGCCGAGCACGTGCGAATTTGCGACGTTCACCGTCGCGCCGAAGCCGGCGGTGATTCCAACCTGGGTGTTGCGAATGACCGTATTCGAAATATTCACCGTAGCCCCGGTCTGGATTTTCACGCCAATGCCATCGATGAAATTCGAGATCACGCAATTCTCGATGACGAGCATGGCTCTGTTTGCCATGGCGATTCCGGCGTCGCCTCCTGTGCTGTTGATCGAGAGCCCGCGCAGCGTGACGTCGATGTTCGCCGCGTTGATCAGGACGCCCGTTTGGCCCACTCCCACCGAAATGCCGGCATACACGCCGGGTGGGGCGATGATCGAAAGCCGCTTCGTGATCGTCATCGGACCGTAGCCCGCCCAGTCGAGGACGATCACTTCGCACTGTCAAATGTCTGTGCGATGGCCGCTGTGAATGAGCGGCACGGCTGGGTGAGCGAGCACGGATGGGTGTCGTTTCCGGTCGAGGCTACGAACGTGCGTTGTGCGGACGCGTGCGCGTGCTGCATAGCGGGCAAAATGACCATCGCGGCGAACGCAAGTGCTATCGACCCGAGCCTGTGGCTCATGCGCATGACTTGATCCTCCCGAGTGATCTGCGCCGGGAACGGTCGCGATGCCGATCAGTGTAGCGCCGCCGGCGATGACTCAGTCGCTCGTCACCTCGAAGCGCGGTCCTGCTCGGCGGAATCCACGCTCGAGAGCGGGCGCGCAACCTCCTCGAGCGGCTTCCGCTCGGCTGCCACCCCGAGCCACAGAGCGACGGCGGCGGCTGTCAGCATCAGCAGCGCGCCCAGCGCATATCCCCATGCGATCGCCAACGGTTCACCGCTTCCTATGAGTACACCGAACAACCACGGGGCACCGACGCCGCCGATTGCGGTGCCCAGCGCATAAAAGAAGGCGATGGACAACGCTCGCACCTCGACCGGAAAGCTTTCGCTGACCACGAGATAGGCCGAGCTCGCCGCAGCGGAGGCGAAGAAGAACACGAGCGTCCACGCCAGCGTCTGAGTCGCGGCGCTCAACATGCCAGCGGCAAACAGCATGGCCGTGAGGCCGAGCAGCAAACCCGAGAGCGCATAGGTCGTACCGATCATTTGCCGGCGACCCCAACTGTCGAAGTAGCGGCCGAGAACGAGAGGACCAAGAAAGTTGCTCACGGCGAACGGCAGCAGATAGAGGCCAACGTCCTCCGGCTGCACGGCATAGAAGCGACCCAGCACCAGCGCGTACGTGAAGAAGATTGCGTTGTAGCAGAAAGCCTGCGCGGTCATGAGCACGAGACCCAGCACGGCTCTGCGCGGATAGTGGCGAAAGAGGCTCATACCGAGATCGACGAAGCTCGCGGTGCGGGCGCGAATCCGAAGGCGCAGCTGCGGCAGCAACTCCGATGCGGTAGCGCAACCACGCACGTCGCGTTCCACGGCGGCAGCGATGCATTCAGCTTCTTCGGCGCGCCCGTGTAGCAACAGCCACCGCGGGCTTTCCGGCAGATAGCGTCTCAGGAAGAGGATTCCGAGGCCAAGTACCGCGCCCGATCCGAATGCCACTCGCCAGCCGACGTCGGGAGGAAGGCGTCCAGGCTGCAACAGCAGGCTCGACCCAACCGCGCCGAGCACGGCGCCCAGCCAGAAGCTACCGTTGACACCGAGGTCGGTGCGACCGCGGTAGCGAGCCGGGATCAGCTCCTGTATTGCCGAGTTGATCGCCGAGTATTCGCCTCCGATGCCTGCGCCGGTAATGAAACGAAAGAACGCGAATGTAACGAAATCGGTGGAGAGGGCGCTTGCCCCCGTGGCAAGGACATACACGCCGAGCGTGACGAAGAAAAGACGCTTGCGTCCGAACCGGTCTGTGAGCCAACCAAACAGAAGGGCGCCGAGCACGGCGCCTGTGAGATATGCGCTCGCCGAAATTCCAACCTGGGCATCGCTGAGCCGCAACGACGGGCTCGCCTTTAGCGCTCCGGACACCGCTCCGGCGAGCGTCACTTCGAGCCCGTCGAGCACCCAAGTGATCCCGAGCGCGACGATCACCAGCGTGTGAAAATGCGACCACGGCAAAGCGTCCAGCCGCGCCGGGACGCAGCTGTCGACGATCGTTCCTACGTGGCGCGCCGTCCGCTTCATCGGTTTAACGGGCAGCGTACTACGTCAACGGCCCTACAGTTTTCCGTCCAACGACTGTACTCCGGCTTGCCTGCGCCAAGGCTTACCGACAATCACGCGTAGCGGTCGCTAACGCATCACTGCATGCGGCCTGCGCGCCTCCTATACTTTGTCATCGGAGGCGGACACGATTGCCAAGGCCAGTCATTGCCTTGGCACGAGCCCGCGAACGCCCTTACCAATTCCGTCGGTCGAGATTCGGAACGACGTCGAAATGCTCGTCGCGGCTCAACACCGGAAGCCTATGCTGCAACGAGAGGGCCGCGATCCACGCATCGTTGGCCGGGATCGGACGACCCGATCGCTTGAGGGCGACTCGAAGCGCGGCATAGGCAATCGCGGTTTCGTCGGTGACAGGCAAGATGTCGAAGTGTGGCAAATGGGAGTCCAACCACGCTTCGTATTCGCCGCGATGCCTGGATCCCGCGATGCCGTAGCGGAACTCGCCGAGAACGATCACCGGAATAGCGGCCCGTGACTGACGGCGCAGAACTTCACCGACACTTGCATCGCCATCCACGAAGGCCGACAGCGCGTTGGTGTCCAGGATCACGCCCGATCCTCGGGCTCGATCACCTCGAATGCTTCGTCGATTCGACTTTGGATTCGAGCGGTCTCCTTGCGTAGCCGGCGCAACTTTCCGAACCCTGTCATCCATTGGGGCTCTCGAAGGTGCACGTCACCTGTTTTCGTCGCAAGCTTCTCCTGCAGCGCTTCCGCCATGAATTCCTTGAGCGTCTGGCCGCGTTCAGCGGCTTTCGACTTGACCCTGCGGAACAGCAGGTCCGGAATTTCAACGGTCGTTTTCATGGAACCATATTACCATATTTACGGGTGCGGGCCATCGGCAATGGCCGCCCGTTTGCACCGTGCCGAGCGGCGTCACGGCTGCATTCTTGCTGCGGTGTCGGCCTCGGCCGTGGCCGATCTGGGCAATCCCAACGAGATCGGCAAAGTGTTCACGTGTTTTCAGCGCTATCTGTATGCTAAGGCAGCGGCGTATGTGCGATGTGGAACCAGAGTCGGTGTGTTCCAATCGAGTGAGGGACTCTAAGCGGGCATCCGATGATCAATAAACCTTACAGAGCATGGCAACCTTTGGCGGGCGGTCGCGACCTTGGGTTTTGGCGGGAGGGCGGGATTCGAAACTGTTCAGCAGCACAAGCAAGACAATCATCTACCCGCAAAATCAAGCAGCTGCACTGCTAAACTGCGCCTACATCCGCCGGATTTGGCAACAGGACCGCCCAAATGCAATGACGACTTCGCTCGTAGTGACTGCGATCGGCGACGACCGTCCCGGCATCGTCAATCGGCTATCCGATATCGCACAGCGCTTTCGCGCGAACTGGGCCGCCAGCCACATGGCAAGCGTCGCCGGACAGTTCGCCGGCATCGTGCATCTGGAGGTTGCTGACGCGGACGCCGAGCCGCTCATCGCTGCGCTGCGCGGCCTCGATGCGGCGGGCCTGCACGTCGTGATCGCGAAGGGCGCGCGCAAGGCGGCGCACGAACCGCGGCGGAAGGTCCGGCTCGAGATCGTCGGCCACGACCGACCCGGCATCGTGCGCGACCTCTCGGGAAGCCTCGCCGCGCTCGGCGTTAGCATCGACGAGCTGAACACGCAGATCGTGAGCGCGGCGATGTCGGGTGATCACCTGTTCAAGGTGAAGGTGCTCCTTGCGGTGCCCAATGCCGTCGCCGACGCCGTGCTGCGACGCGCGCTCGAGGCGCTCGCGAACGAGATGATGGTCGACATCGACCCGGGCGATGGCACGGCCGCAACGCCGCTGACCGACACGTAAGCCGCCGCGCACGCAGTTCTCGGCTTGAGCGGTACGACGCAGCAGCCGATAGCGTGCCGTCCGGCCTGGCGCGGCGCACCAGAAAACTACAGATCGGCCATCTTTGACATAGATCAAACCTATGCGTGCACGATGGTCCAAACATCATACCTTCCGATAATATGGTGATCGGAGGATCGGCCCGCGCCATAGGTCAAGGAAGCGGGCTCCAAGTACGGACCGTACTGGCTGACCAACACAAGCCGTGACGTCCGCGAAAATGAGGGAGGAGTGCAAATGATCATGCAACGAAATCACGGTATTTCGCGGTTCGTCATCGCGATATCGAGCGTCCTGCTACTGGGTGTCTCGACAGCTCACGCAGCCACCGAGTCTGGGGCGAAGAAGGTCATCGAGCTCAAGCTTGATCACGTGACCTCCGCCGAGGCGATCAACGGCCAGGACGTCATCTTCTTCGCCGACCAGATCGACAAGCTTTCGAACGGCCGGATCAAGCTGCGCGTGTACCACCAGGGTGCACTGACCGGAGGCAGCGGGCAGGTCGCGCTCGAACAGGTCATTGCCGGCACGCTCGATCTGAGCTACCCGACCACGGGCTACTACGGCAACGTCTTGCCCGCGCTGCAGGTCCTTTCGCTGCCGTTCTATTACCCTTCTTACGACAGCATGGACAAGGCGCTCGAAGGGCCTCTCGGGCAAATGCTGCACGACCAATGGGCGGCCAAAGGCGTGAAGGTGCTTGGCTGGTACCCGCGGACAGGGCGACAGCTCACAAACTCACGCGGCCGAATCGTCAAGCCGGATGATATGAAGGGTCTGAAGATACGCGTGATCGACAGCCCGATCTACACATCGACGATGAAGATGCTGGCGGCCAATCCGACGCCGATGCCATGGGGCGAGGTCTACACAGCGCTGCAGCTGAAAGTGATCGACGCTCAGGAGAACCCCGTCGATGCGATCCGCAGCGAGAAGGTCTATGAAGTGCAGAAATTCATGACGGTCTGGGATTACTCGTCAGACGCGCTCTTCCTGATGATGAACATGAAGAAGTGGGAGAGCCTCTCGGCGGAGGACAAGAAGGTGCTGCAGGACGCCGCCAACTTGATGAAGAAGCGTCATCGTGATGCAGTGCTCGGCGCGTACAGCTCGGGCATCGAGTTCGTGAAGACACAGGGTATGACCGTGGACGTGCTTACGCCGGAACAGAAGGCGGCCTTCCAGAAGGTAGTCACCCCGATCTGGGCGCAGTTTGCGCCGACGATCGGTCAGTCGGTGATGGAAGCAGCCAGGACCGGAATGCAATAGCTCGCCCGATCACGCAGGCGGGGTGTCGGTTCGAAGCGATCGGCCCCGCCTCCTGGTTGCATCGCGCGATCCAACAAGAGCACGGAATCCCGGCGGTGGCTAACGTTCTTCGTCAGGTCCAGGAATGGGCGGGCGGATTGCTGCTGCTCGCCATTCTTGCGGATGTCCTGCTGCAAGTGATCACGCGGCAATTTGGTGGCAGCCTGACGTTCACCGAAGAGTCCGCCCGCTACCTCATGATCTGGATGGGCTTCGTCGGTATCGCCGCGGCCACCTATGCCAATGCGCACATGCGCGTCGCGTTCCTTGCGGACAAGACGCCGCTGCGTTGGCGGCCCTACGTCGTGATTTGCGCGCGCCTCCTTTTTCTCGCCTATGTGTTGCTGCTTGGTTATTCGGGGGCGCTGCTCACGCAACTGCAGTGGACGATGGGCCGCAGGTGGTCAACGCTCGACATTCCTGTGTGGATCGTCAATATCGTGGTTCCGATCGGCATGGTGCTGACCGCGATCGCGATCATTCAGACATGGCGCGCGTATCGAGGACCCGCGGCATGAGTGCCTCGCTGTTGCTGGTCCTGCTGCTGCTTCCGTTCATTTTCACCGGCATGCCCATCGGTGCCGCCGTCGGGTTGGCCGCCGTCATCAGCATGCTCGCGACCGACAAGGCACATCTGCTGCAGGCGGCGATCATGAGCGTGCAGAGCATGAACTCGTTCCTCTTGCTCGCATTTCCTCTCTTTGTGCTCGTCGGAAAGATCATGGACCGCGGCGGGAGTGCACAGCGCTTGTTCCGTTTCGCCAATGGCCTCGTAGGCTGGATGCCGGGCGGAATGGGCGCGGTCACCGTCACGTCGAGCATGATCTTCGGCGGCATTTCCGGCTCATCGGTGGCGGACGCCGCAGGTCTCGCGCCCATTCAAGTGAAGGGCATGACCGACTACGGATATCCGAAGCACTATGCAGCGGCTCTCGCGGTGTCCGCGTCGACATTGGCCGTGATCATTCCGCCGAGCATCCTGATGGTCCTGTTCGCGGTGGCAGCCAACGTTTCGGTTGAGGCAATGCTCCTCGCCGGCGTGCTGCCGGGGCTGTTCATCACATTCGTGCTAGGGCTCGCGAATCTGTACTTCTCGATAAGGAACGGCTGGAACCCCGCGCACCCGTTTCAATGGCAGCAGCTCGCGCACGACGGCAAGGATGGGCTGCTCGCTGCGATCACGCCGGTGATCATTCTTTCGGCGATCTTTCTCGGATGGGTCACCGCGACCGAGGCCGCTGCATTGGCGGTCGTCTGGGTGATCTTCCTCAGCACCGTCGTGTTCCGCGAGATGGGTCTGTCTTCGATGTCGCAGGCATTCAAGGAGACAGCGCTCGAGTCCGCCGCGATCCTGTTCCTGCTGGCCGGGGCGACGCTCGTCTCCAACGTCATGACGCTCGACCAGGTGCCACAGACAATGGCCGGCTGGATATCCGATTCGACCCTTCCGCTCGGACTGGTGTGGCTGCTGATCATCGGTGTGCTGCTGCTCGCAGGAATGTTTTTCGATCCGGCATCCTCGATCGTCATCCTGGTGCCGCTTCTTCTGCCCATTCTGAAAGCGCTTGGCGCAAGCACTATTCACTTCGGCGTCGTCATGGTGGTCGCCCTGTCGATCGGCCTGCTCACGCCTCCGGTCGCTCCGTGCCTGATGGCGATTTCGGTGCCGACCAAGATGCCGATCGAAGTGATCTTCAAGGCCTCGATCCCTTTCATTTTCCTGCTGATTCTTGCACTGACGGCCTTGGCATTTTTCCCGCAGATCAGCCTGTGGCTGCCGCTTGCGATGTCGGGAAAGGGATAGCTCCTTTGCATCGGCCATGAGTCGCTCGACAAAAACAAGGCTTCCTGCATGACGGCACGGCGGCGTTCCGCCTCCACGACGGAGTTGGACTCAATCGATACCATGATCAAACGAGTGCGGCGGCGGACGACCCCGGAGATCGTTGCGGAGCAAATTCAGAATCTGATCAACACCGGGATACTCAAGGTAGGCGATCAGCTGCCTCCGGAGCGCGAACTCGCCGAGCAGTTGGGTATCGGCCGATTGAGCCTTCGCGAAGCGATGCGCCTGTTGATGGCGCGCAACATGGTCGAGGTACGAGTCGGCGATGGGACGTACATCAAGCGCATGACATCCGATGACCTTGCCGAGCCCATCCGCCATTTCCTGGTGTTGAACCGCCACTCGATTCCAGACCTGGTGGAGGCGCGGTTGGTCATCGAGGTGCAATGCGCGGGTCTTGCAACGGAGCGTATGGATGACAGCGATCGCGAGCGTCTGAATGCCGCGATGCAGCGCATGGAGGAGCTCGCTCGTGCAGGCGACTGGAACGCTTACATCGAAGCGGACGTGCATTTTCACCTGATTCTTTGTGAGGCGGCCAAGAACACGATTCTGCTGCAATTGCTGAAGGCGCTCCTTACTCTCGTGGTGGAGACCAGCCGCCGCAAGGATGAGCTGGAGGTTGCCGTAGGGCGCGCGCTGGTTGGCCACCGCAGGATTCTCAAGGCAGTGAACAGGGGTGACGCGCAACTCGCCAAGTCCGCGATGCGCGAGCATCTCGAGATGGTCAAGTGGGAGCTCGAAGCACCGGTCGAGCCGACGCATTGAAGGAGAATTTCTGCATGGACTTGTTTTCTCTGGCGGGACGAGTTGCGCTGGTCAGCGGCGCGGGACGCGGCATTGGCAAGGCGCTGGCGATCGGGCTTGCCGACGCCGGTGCGGACGTCGTCTGTCTTTCACGCACTTCCGCAGAAATCGAACAAACGGCGGCGCTCGTGCGCGAACGAGGGCGTCGAAGCATGGCGATCACCGTCGATACCGCTGATCGCGAGTTGGTCGAGCGCGCGGTCAAGTCCGTCATGGCAGAGTGGGGCCGAATCGATGTCCTCGTCAATAACGCCGGCACCAACGTCCGCACGCCGGCGTTGGAGGTGAAGGATCAGGACTGGGACACCGTGCTCAACACCAACCTGAAGGGGTGTTTCCTGATGTCCCAGGCGTGCGGGCGCGTCATGTGCGCGGCGGGCTACGGACGAATCATCAACATCGCGTCGGTGGCCGGCGTGGTTTCGGTGCGCAGTGGCGTGGCGTATGCATCGAGCAAGGGCGGGCTCTTCCAGATGACGCGCTCGCTGGCTGTCGAATGGGCGAAATACGGTGTACTGGTCAATGCCATCGGGCCGTGGTACTTCCGCACGCCTCTCGCCGATGAGGTGCTGAAGAATGAAGCCTATTTCGATGCGGTGATCGAGCGGACGCCGTTGCGGCGCGTAGGCAATGTCGAAGAGCTGATCGGCCCCGTCGTCTTTCTCGCCTCGGCTGCGTCGAGCTATGTCACCGGACAAGCGCTTATGGTCGACGGTGGGGTAACCGCATTCTGCTTTTGATGAAGAGAATCTCGATAAGGGTGGAGGCTCATGGCAACGAAGATCCGGACGAACCAATTGAAGCAACGGCTCCTTGCGGGTGAAACGGTTTACGGCCCGTTCCTGCGTCTTGCCACGCCGGCGGTCGTGGAGATCTTCGGGCATGCCGGATTCGACTTCTGCATCATCGACACCGAGCATGGCGCGTTGTCTGTCGAAACGGTCGAAAACATGGTGCGCGCAGCGCAATGCGCGGGCATCACGCCCATTGTCCGAACGAGCTTCAATACGCCGTGGATGATCTTGCGTGCGCTCGACGCGGGCGCGCAGGGTGTTCAGGTTCCAGGCGTCGGCACTGCGCAAGAGGCTGCCGCCGTTGCACGTGGCGCACGCTTCCATCCTGAAGGCGAGCGCGGCGTGTGCCGCACGACGCGCGCTGCGCAGTATTCGCACGTACCCGCTGTCGATTATTTCCCCGGCGCGAATCACGAAACGCTGGTGATCATTCATGTCGAAGGCGCGGCTGGCGTCGAGAATCTGGATGCGATTCTCGCGGTTCCAGGTATCGACCTGATTTTTCTGGGTCCCTATGATCTGTCTCAGTATCTGGGGCTCACCGGACAGGTGGAGCACCCGCGCGTGATTGCGCTGCTGCACGAGTTGATTGAACGCATCCGCCACGCTCGCCTATGCGTCGGAATCTATACGGACAAGCCGGAACGCGTGGCGTACTGGCGCGAAGCCGGCGTGCAGTACATCGCACATGGTCTCGATACCGGAATCCTGTATCAAACGGCGAGCAACCTAGTCGCGCAAATCCGCGGGGTCAAGGTCTAGACGCACGCCTTCGCGCAAGGCCTGCAATGGTGAACGCTACGAATAACAGCAGTGCTCCGGAAAGGCGATCGCCGAAGGCGACGCCATCGTGGGCTTGGGAAGGGACGGCTGTCGATGAGAATCACTCGTGTGGAACCGTTTGTATTGCATGTGCCGCCGGCACGAAAGATCGCCGATTCCGTGAACTCGGTGGAGGCATGGGGCGTCACCGGGGTTCGCCTGTTCACCGATGAGGGACTGGTAGGCACCGGCTATACAGGCACCTGCGGCAAAGGCGATGAATTGATCGCCACTACCATCGGTACGTACTACGCTCCGGCGTTGGTGGGCAAAGACCCATTCATGGTGCGGCAGATCTGGGATGAGCTGCGCTGGGGTCCCATGCACTGGGTCGGGCGCGCCGGCGTCGTTCACATGGCGCTCGCCGCTGTCGACATCGCGCTATGGGACCTCATGGCGAAATCGGCGAATCGCCCGCTCTGGCAGTATCTGGGCGGACACAAATCCAAACCGATCCAGGCCTACGATACTGATGGCGGCTGGCTGAATCTCACGCAGGACCAGCTGATCGCGAACTGCACCCGGGCAGTGGAATCGGGCTTCACCGGGGTGAAGCTGAAACTGGGCAAGGCGAATCCCCGCGAGGATTATGCGCGCGTGAAGGCGGTTCGCCAGGCCATCGGCCCCAACGTAAATCTGATGACCGACGTGAATCAGATGTGGGGCTTCAACACCGCGCAAACCTGGGGGCGCCGGCTCGAGGAGTTTGACATCTTCTGGCTCGAGGAGCCGCTGAACCCGGACGATATCAGCGGTCACGCGCGTCTGGCGCGCGAGCTCGCGGTGCCCATCGCATTGGGCGAGCACGTGTACACGAAGTACGCGTTCCGCGACTATATCCAGGCCGGTGCGGTCGAGTACGTCCAGATCGATGTCACGCGCGTGGCCGGGATCACCGAATGGCTTCAAGTGGCTGCGCTTGCCGGCTGTTACGACTTGCCGGTGATGCCGCACGTCGGCGACATGGGACAGGTGCATCTGCATCTGGTGGCGGCCACGCAAAACGCACCGATGCTCGAGTACATCCCTTGGATACGGCATATCTTCGTCGAGCCGATCACGGTGAAGAACGGCTTCTATCAATTGCCCGAGTTGCCTGGCGCTTCGACGGAAATTCTCCCCGATGCATTTTCAAAGTATCGCCGGCTCTAGCCAACGCGCGCGCCGCCGGCGTTTTTCGTCATCGCATATCCCTCGAAGGAGATTCGGGTGAAGATCACCGCGCTCGATACCATCCGACTCGCCGAGTACCCCAACCTCATCTGGGTGCTCGTTCATACCGATGAAGGGCTCACGGGTCTGGGCGAGACATTCTTCGGCGCGCAGGCTGTGGAGTCGTACATCCACGAGTCCGCGGCGCCGTATTTGCTGGGCCAGGACCCGCGCCGCATCGACCGGCATTCGCGCGACATGGTCGGTTACGTCGGCTTTCGGGGCACGGGCGTGGAAACACGCGGCAATTCCGCGGTCGACATCGCGCTATGGGATATTGTTGGCCAGGCGAGCGGGCAGCCTATCTACCAGCTCCTCGGGGGTCTCACCCGCGACAAGGTTCGCATTTACAACACCTGTGCCGGATACCGCTACATCCGCGAGCGGCCCGTGCAAGAGGTCGATAACTGGGGATTGCCGGTCGCAGGTGCGCAGACAGGACCTTACGAAGACCTCGACGCTTTCCTGAACCGCGCCGACGAGCTGGCATTGAGTCTGGTCGAGGAAGGCTATACGGGGATGAAGATCTGGCCGTTCGACGCGTATGCCCATGCATCGGACGGCATGTACATCTCGCCGTCCGATCTCGATCGCGCGCTCGAGCCGTTTCGCAAGATCCGCCGCGCAGTCGGCAACAAGATCGACATCATGGTGGAGTTCCATTCGCTGTGGAACCTCACCGCCGCCAACGGCATCGCGCATGCCCTCGAGCAATTCGAGCCTTTCTGGTACGAGGATCCGGTGCGCGTCGACGGCCTTACCGCGCTGGCGGAGTTTGCGCGGCGCACGCGCGTGCCGGTGTGCTCGAGCGAGCTGCTGGCCAGCCGCTGGGGCTTTCGCGATCTGCTCGCGCAAGTGCCGGTGGGAGTGGTGATGTTCGACCTTTGCTGGGTCGGGGGCCTTTCCGAGGGTCGCAAGATCGCGGCGATGGCCGAGGCTTGGCATCTGCCGGTCGCGCCGCACGATTGCGTGGGGCCGGTCACGCTGACGGCCAACGTTCATCTGGCCGTCAATGCGCCGAACGCGCTCATTCAGGAGATCGTGCGCGCATCGTTCTTCAGCTGGTATCGCGAGCTGGTCACCGATCTGCCCAAGGTCGAACGCGGCTACATCTATCCGTTGCAAGGGCCGGGACTCGGCACTCGATTGCAGCCTGGAGTGGAGAAACGCAAGGACGCCACGGTGCGCACAACCGTGGCTCGTGGAGCTCGGGTCGCGCGCTGACCAGTTGCAATCACGGCGAGACGCTCAGGTCCCGTTAGAACCCGTATCTCGTCAGAACGTAATCAAGGAGGATCGACATGATGAAGAGATTCCAACCGTTCGGGTCGTCCGCTCCCGTTTCGGGGAACGCGTCCCGGCGCAGGTTGCTGCGTGTGCTGAGCGCCGCCGCCACCATTCCGTTGCTGTCCTCGCTCGCCCGGGGTCAGAGCAGCAAGACGGTCATGAGAGTCGCGCACGTGCTCACGGAGCAGGACAACGTCCACCGGGCGCTCGTCAGGTTCAAGGAAGCCGTCGAGAAGAACAGCAAGGGGCAAGTCGAGGTGCAGATCTATCCGAACTCCGCGTTGGGCAGTCTTCGGGTGACCTTCGAGAGCATGCAATTGGGC
>DASWDF010000191.1:0-11944 GCA_036395475.1 Casimicrobiaceae bacterium | reverse complement strand
AGGGACGGCCCGCTGCTCCTCACGCCGCTGGAACTGCTCGACCGCCTCGCCGCGCTGGTGCCGCCGGCGCGCGTCCACCGCCACCACTGGTTCAGTGTGCTGGCGCGAACGGCCGCTCAGCGGAAACTTCCGTGGCGATCGCGAACGGCGGCTCATGGCCGGTCTGCGACCGTCGGGTTCGGCGGTCGCGACCAGCCCAACGAGATTACACCTCAGTTTGCTCCGCGATCTCCAGCGCGTCGTCGACCTCGATCCCGAGGTATCTGACGGTACTCTCAAGTTTGCTATGGCCGAGCAGAAGCTGGACGGCCCGGAGATTCCTGGTCCGCCGGTAGATCAGCGTCGGCTTCGTGCGGCGCAACGAATGAGTGCCATAGGTCGCTGGATGGAGTCCAATCGACCCCACCCAGGACCCTACGATGCGGGAATACTGCCGCGTCGAAAGATGGGGCGACTCCGTAACGCGGCTCGGAAAGAGGAACTGCTCCGGCTTCAGATGGGCCGCAGTGATCCAGGCGGCGACCGCGTCCCGCGATTGCTCGGTGATCTCAAATTGCACCGGCCGCTGGGTCTTCTTCTGCATGACAATCGCGCGGGCGGCAACGTGACTGCCCTGGACCACATCGTAGACGCGAAGCCCGACCAGATCGCACCCGCGCAACTTGCTGTCAATGGCGAGATTGAACAATGCGAGTTCCCGCGTTCGATGATCCATTTGCAGCCGAATTCGGATAGCCCAGATCTCCTTCAGTTTCAGCGGAGGTTTCTGGCCGAGCAGCTTACCTTTGTTCCACGGCGTAACGCGCCCAGTAGTTTTCGTCGACGCATCCATGAGTCGCTCCTTTGTTGAGTGAAAGGAGCGTCATGTTGACCTCGACCGACGGGCGCTTGTCGACCCGAACCAGCCGGTGGGACTTCCCCGAAGCAGACGATCAACAGATCAAATTGACAAGCGGTTGCGGCGAGTAGTGCGAACGCCGCGGACAACGTGTGACCTTGCATCACTGGATCACTCGATCCGCGCGAACGAGGAAGGTCTGCGGCAGCGTCAATCCCAGCGTGCGCGCCACCTTGGCATTGACGACCAGCTCGTAGTGCGTCGGCTGAAAAATGGGAAGATCGCCGGGCTTCGCGCCTTTGAGGATCTTGTCGACATAGCCGGCAGCGCGCCGGTAGTTGTCCAGAATGTCCGCTTGGTAGCTAAGTAGCGCCCCCTGCTCGGCGCTGCCCGGCCAGAAGTGGACAACCGGCACGCGGAGCATCGTTGCTCGGTTGATCAGTTCCGACGCGTACTCCACCGCCAGCGCATCGGTGGCGAGCAGTGCGTCGGGAGGGGACTTTTCGAGAGAATCAAGCGCCGTCTCAAGAGAGGCGCGATCCTTGGCGTACAACAGTCTTATGTTCAAACCGAGCGACGGAGTGGCAGCCTGCACGCGCGCCTCGATCTTGGGCGTGGCTGGAAACTCCGGGTTGACAAGCACCGCCACGCGTGATGCGTTCGGCAACGCGACCTTGAGCAACTGCAGACGCTTGACAGTGGCTTCGTCGGTGAGGTCGGATACGCCGGTGATGTTGCCTCCGGGGCGAGCGAGGCTTTGCACGATTCCGGCATTCACGAGATCGCTGGACGTGGCGATAACGACCGGCACTGTCGTCGTGGCGTCACGGGCGTGACGCGCGGCGGTGAGCCCGGCGACAACGAGCACGGCCGGCGTTTCCGCGACACTTTCATGGATCAGCGCACGCACGCGGGCGGGATCGCGGTCACCGAAGCGGACTTCTATTTGAACCGTTCGCCCCTGGACCTGTCCTGCCTCGCGCATGCCGTCGAGGAAGCTTTCCGTGAAAGGGCGTGCATTTGCCTCGTTGCCACCGAGGATCATCACGACGCGAGGTGGCCGCGTCACGGTCTGAGCCATAGCCGAATATCCGGCCGCTGGAAGCAAGCCCGCGACCGCGCAAAGCAGGAGAGTTCGCCGGTCCATCACTCGATCATCTGTCGATGAATGGGGTCCGGCCAATGCTACGCCTTCCGGCGTCGCTTCATCCGCGGCCAATGATCGCTTCGGCCGCATTCGGCCTGTTCAATGACGGTCGCAGTTCGACCCACTGCAGACATGATGGCCCGCCCGAAGCGGACGCAATGGACAGCATCAAGTCGGTTAGGGATCCATGGTTGTCGCTCTTGTGAGGTGGCGACAATGGTTGTCGTCGCGTGTACCGGTGTGGCCGATCCAAGGTAGGAAAAACCCTGACCCATGGGGCCTACGACCTGATCCGCCCTCGCACACGCGCTTGCAACTCCGCCGCAGGCATTTGCCCATGGGGCCATGGGCACAACGATTAAGCGGTCGCTGGTGTCTTGCGCAACCCGACCAACGCCATCAGGGCTCCGACCACAAATATCAAGGTTCCCAGATATATGGCCCCAAGATGGCCTACCCAATCGAGCTCGAAGGTTCCCATGTAGTGCCCCGGGAGGGCAACCGCCAAGCCCACGACCGGGGAAATCACTGCGGTTATCAACGCCCACCATGCGCCGGCGCGCACTCCATACCATGCTAATCCGATCACCGCGATGGCGGTCGCCGCGATGAATCCAGCAACGGCCAGATGGAGGTGCGTAATGTAGCCCATGATGGCCGGGTTCAGTTGATCGAGCTGCGCCCGGGTTACGCCATTTAGGGTTGCGACCCCTAGCTCGAACCCGGCGCCCGAAAGGGCCCGGAAGAAAAACACGATCGCGTAGCCAAGGAAAATTGCGGCTCCTACGACCATCGTCACGGCGCCACGGTGCACCAGAGAGTTTTGCGCTTGCATGGCAATTCCCCCTTCTCTCAGAGTGCTCGTTTAACGAAGATTTATTCTACTCTTTTGGACGCCGGCAATGACATGCTTCCGGGAAACAGATCCAGCTCAAGGAGAAACGCGGCGAGAGTTGGAACGCGGGACCGACAAGATGTTTATCGAGATAGATGTTCAATATAGCCCGACGCCGGAGTCTCGTTGAACTCGGCGCTGGGCCACGCCAGTTGCGAAGTTCGCCAAGAACGTCTGCTTTCGCCGCGAATCAAGCTGCAGGGTGGGATGGCAGGTGCTGCCCGATGAGGGACCGTCGCGCTCGGCGCTCGCTAACCCGTGTGACAGTACTCTGCCTCAGCCTGCGCCGCGACCCCCAGAGTATCGTCCACCTCGCATGTACCAACGGACCACTTGTCGAAGCAGCATTTCGCCAGGCTATCCCTTGCTCGGATAGTCAATGCCGAGTCTCTTGGCGATGCGCTCGAAGCCGGCGTCGTCCTTATATGGCGACATATCCAGGCCGATGGTGTAGACCTTGGCCCACGACGCGCGTCCGTCGTGATGCTGTTTCACAAACTCGGGGGTTACGGTGTAGAACTCCGGGACTCTGGCGCCCTTACGGGCAGGGTGGCGTTTCGCCATTTGCATGTAGTAGCCGACGTTCAACCGAACGATAACCAAGAAGTCGAAAGCGTCGATTGAGCTCGCCCTCATAGGAAAGCCTTGGTCAGCATCGGTGGCCATCCGGCTCTTAACCTGCACGCGGACCTGACGCTTCACCCTGCGGGGATCTGGATGGATGCAGATCAGATCGTAGCCTTCATTCCCGGGTGGCGCCTTGTACGTAAGTATGTTCCGACGCAGAAGGTGACCCATCACCAAGTGCTCGGCGGCGAGGGAGACGACTGGGAAGCGAGCGTACTTCGGGCGCGACTCCTCGTCAGCAACGAGAGGAATTGTCGATTTCGTTTTCATGGTCGATTCTTATCTCAGTCGAGTCCCCCAACCGGATCGCGGACCGCGATTTATGCCAGTTCGCTTCCAGAAGCGCGACCAATGCGATTAGCGGAGCAATCTACGATGGCATTCTACGCAGACGGGATCCTAGCTCTCCACCGATTCGCGCGATGGTCTTCCGAATGGCTGTTATGGAGCGAATCGTAAGGTGCCGACGACGGTCCGGTTGTGGCCCGCCACCGGACGTTCAAACCTACCGCTCAATGGTACCCACGCCGAGCAAGCCACTCAACATCTTCGCAGCTCGCTGTCCCTGGTCCTGGTAGTTGGTGTTGAACAGCACGTGGACGGACTTCACCTTGCGCGAGAGCGTCGTCACGTTTGCCGCGACTTCCCGAAGCTCGTTTTCGTCGTAATCGTAGTTGAACCTTTGCGACGACGCCGTCAACCCTTTCCGGTTCCAGGTTTCGCGATTGCGCCCGTGCAACCGCACCAAGGCGAGCGCCGGATCCGTCATCTCCCACACCGCGGGTATCGTATTGGAGATCCCCTGCGGCTCGTCGACGACGACGTTGGCGAGTCCGTTTTCTCGCTCGAACGCGAGCGTGCGAGCGGTGTGCTTGTCGCCATCGAACCACGTTCGATTGCGAAACTCGATCGCGAGCGGAAAGCCGGCAAGCATCGCGCGGCAGTGCTCGATGTAGTCGAAGCTCTTCGGGTGGAACGCGACCCAAGGGGCGAACTGAAAATGCACGGCGCCGAGCTTGCCGGAGGCGCGCACGATCTCGAGCACGGCGCGAAACGCTCGCCAGAGCTCGAGCGCGATCTCAGCCGGCACGTCCTCTTCGTAGATGTTGGCCTTGCCGAGCGGGACGAGCGCGGCGCGGATGTCCTTCGCGAGGCTCGCGACCGGCGTCTGATGCCGGGTGAACAGCCGATACGCCTTGATGTTGAACACGAAGCCGGGCGGCGTGCGCTCGATCCATAGCCGTGCGTTCGCCTCGACCGGGATGCCGTAATAGCTGCTGTCGATCTCGACAATCGGGAACTGCGCCGAGTAGTAGCGCAGCCGCGCTTCGGGCGTTGTGACGCTCGGCGGATAGAAGCGGCCGGACTCGATCAGCGACTTGTCGGTCCAGGACGACGTTCCGACCAGGACGTTCGTCACGGCGACGGCGTGGCACTCGGCGGATTTCGCACCAGGATCCAGGCGCTCGCCGCGCCCGCGAGCGCGAATACGGCCGAGACGAGCATGATCCAGCGGAACCCGGTGACGAACGCTTGCGCGATTGCATGCTCGGCCGCTTCCCTGTTACGGGCATCGATACCTGCAGGTATTTCGATTGCAGCGAGCTTGTTTCGTTGTCCCTCGACCGCCTCCATCACTGCGGGCGCGATTGCGACGCCGCTCAGCTGATGATGCAAACCGCGATTGAAGATCGGGACCATGATGATGCCGAACAAGGCGACAGCGAGCAGCCCGGCGATTCTCGATGCCGCGTTGTTGATTCCCGAGGCGGCCCCCGCGTTGGCGGTGTCAACCGAATTCATCACCGTCGTCGTCAACGGCGCAACGGTGATCGCGAGTCCCATTCCCAGCACGACGATCGCCGGAAAAAACGTGAGCCAATAGCGACTTCCGACGCCGGGCACGGCAAAAAGCGCAAAGCCGCACGCGGCCACGATCGGACCGACGGCGAGCGGCACGCGGGCGCCATACCGATCGACCAGACCGCCCGTCCAGCGAGAGAGCCCGCCGAGCAACAGGACCAGCGGCAGCAACGCGGCGCCGGCCGCGGTCGTCGAGTAATGCTGCACCTGGATGAGATTCAGCGGAACGAAGAACAGGCTGCCGCCGAGCGCGGCATAAAGCAGAAGCGTGAGCAGATTCGCGCCGGTAAATGCGCGCGAGCGAAACAGTTGCAGCGGAAGCATCGGCGCCGAATGGCGCATTTCCACGAAGACGAAGCCTGTCAGCGCCAATACGCCCAGTCCGATAGGCGTCACGACGGGCGCAATCGCCCAGCCCTTGGCGGACGATTCGATGAGACCGTAAACGACCGCGCCAAGTCCCAGCGTGACGAGCAGCGCGCCCGGCCAATCGAGGCGCCCCTGCGCCTGCGCGTTGCGGCTTTCCGGCACGTGACGCCGCGTCAGCACGAGAACGATCGCCGCCAGCGGAACATTGACGAAGAACGCGGCACGCCACGAACCGTGGTCGATCAGCCAGCCGCCGACCACGGGTCCGAACGCCATCATCAGCGACGTTGCGGCCGACCACGTCCCAATGGCCTTGCCGCGCTCGCGCTCTTCGAACGACGCACTGATGATCGCCAGACTGCCGGGAACGAGCATTGCGCCACCGACGCCCTGAATCGCGCGGGCGACGATCAGCTCGCCAACATTCGCGGCGAGCCCGCATCCGATCGACGCGGCCGTGAACAGCATTACGCCCAGCGAGAACACGCGACGGCGCCCGAACCGATCGCCCGCCGCGCCGCCGACGAGCAGCAATGCGGCGAGGAACAGCGCATAGGATTCGACGACCCATTGGACGTCGGCGAGGCTCGCGCCGAGCTCTCGTTGCAACGCCGGCAGCGCGACGTTCACCAGCGTTCCGTCGATGAAGACCATGCTCGACGCAAGAATGGTTGCGGCGAGCACCCATCGGGCCTCGGAGGCCGCGCACGGCGCAATGCATGGCGCCGCGCGGATGGACGCCGTATCGGAAGGAGATGACGCAAACGCCGTCATCGGCTGCCGAAGTCAGGCGATGCGCACACCCACGGCGATTCACGACACATAGCGCAGTCCTTCGGGGACCACCCACCGCTCGCCGACGCGGAACGCGCCCTCGATCAGCAACGCGAGCACGGCTGCAGGCAGGGCGCCGGCAAGCAGCATCGCGTGGTCGTTCAGCGCAAGTCCCGTCACGATGCGCTCGCCGTACCCGCCCGCCCCGATGAACGCGGCGATCGTCGCCGTTCCGACGTTGATCACCGCCGACGTCTTGATCCCCGCCATGATCGTAGTGGCCGCGAGCGGCAGCTCGATCTTGCGCAGGATCGTTCCCTCCCGCATGCCGAGCGATCGCGCCGCGTCTTTCATTCCGCGAGTAATCTGCGTCAGTGCCGCATGCGTGTTGCGCACGATCGGCAGCAATGCGTACAAGGCGAGCGCGATGAACGCCGGCACGATGCCGATGCGCCCGGTCAGCGGAATGAGGACAGCCAGCAGCGCGAGCGAAGGAACGGTCTGCACAACGCCGGTTGCACCGAGGATCAACCCTTCGGTCGCGGGACGCTTGGCGGCGAGAATGCCCAGCGGAATGCCCACGACGATGCTCGCGGCAAGCGACAGGAACACGAGACCGAGATGCTCGAGCGTCAAGCGACCGAAGTCGGGACCGAAAAGCTTCTCCCAGAAGCTGCCTGCGGGTGCCTTGGTCACGCCTGCCGTGGCACCTTTGGCCGAGGCCGCGAATCGTTGCGCAACGAAGGCTGCGGCGATCGACGCGAAGTCCTTGCCTTCGAGCTCGGCCGCCGCGTTCATGCGCCGCATCGACGCGTCGTCGATGCTGCCCTCGAGCCGAACGAGCGCCTGCCACGTTTTCGGCAGTCGTTGCGGCAGATCCGCTCGATAAAGGAGCACGGCGTCGTAGCGCGGAAAGTATTGCTTGTCGTCGGTGAGCACGGTCAAGCCGTACTTGTCGATCTTGGCGTCGGTCGAGTAGATGTCGATGACGTCGACCTGCTTCTGCGCGATCGCTTCGTACGCGAGCCCGTGGTCGAGACCTCTGGGTGTCGCGAACGGCAGATCGTAAGTCTGCTTCAGCCCCGGCCAGCCGTCGGCGCGGCCGATGAACTCCTGAGACAGTCCCAGCCGCAGCTCCGGGTGCGCCTTGAGATCGGAAAGACGCGTGATGCCCTTCGCGCGCGCATCGTCGCCGCGCAGCGCGAGCGCGTAGGTGTTGTTGAAGCCCAGCGGCACCGCGACGGCGAGACCTTTCGGCGCGAGCGCGGCGTTGAGCTCGGCGAGCGTCGGAACGGCATCGAGCTTGAGGATTTCCTTGGCGATCGTCCCGGTATATTCAGGATAAATGTCGATGTTGCCGGACGTGAGCGCGCCAAGAACGATCGCCGTATTCCCGAGTCCTTGCTGATGCACGGCGCTCGTTTCGCCGGCGGTCTGTGCCACCTGCTTGATGATTTCTCCGAGGATGTACGACTCGGTAAAGCGCTTCGAGCCGACATTGAGCGGCGCAGCGAGCGCGGCGCCCGCGCACACCACGAGCAGCGTGACACCGATCGAGAGCCGGAACCCCAATGCCATGCGCACCGGAAGTCTCCATCGGCAGCCAACAGAACAAGCCGCCGAACAGTTGCGTACGAAGGTCTCGCCCGCCTGCCGGTCATATTACAACGAGCGCAGGACGTCGACGATTGCCTGCTGATCCCTATCGGAGAGTGCGGGACTTTTGCACCGTGCGCGCTCGACCCGACCGATCACTCGGATCTTTTCAACCGCGCTTTCAAATCCGCGAACGGGTGGTAAGTCGCCGGCGCTGTGTTCGGCGCCTGCGGATCCCGACCATGCTCCGTCATGAAGCGCTGATGCTCGTTCTCGTGGCAGTAGGTGCACAACAGCTCCCAGTTGCTGCCGTCTTCCGGATTGTTGTCGTGATTGTGGTCCCTGTGGTGCACCTCGAGCAGGCGCAGATTGGCATGGGTGAATTCCCGGCCACAGCGTCCGCAAATCCACGGATACATCTTCAGCGCGCGGTCGCGGTAGCCTTGAGCACGCTCTTCGCGCGCTCGTCGTGCTTCCGCGACGACGCGATCGAGGCGCGCATTGTCGGGTCCGGACTTTCGCGTGGGCATCTGTCACTTCTCCTGCGTTTGGAACTCGGTCAACATATTAGCGCTGCGAGGATGACTCGGGCGAACGGCGGAAGCGCGATACGTTTCGCACCAGGACCACCCCATATTCCAGGTCAGGTAAAGTGGTGGCCTCGAACCACCCCTATCGGCATCGCGTGCTGGACGAAAGTCCCCCCGAACGCTGATCCGTGCGTCATGAGCAGCTCCCGTCACCTGATCCGACAGCGCGTTCTCGATGAACTGCGCGCGATGCTCCGCGATGGACGGCTCCAGCAGGGAGAACGGCTGCTCGAGGCCGACATCGTGCGTGCGTACGGCGTGAGCCGCTCTCCGGTGCAGTTCGCGCTCGAGTCGCTGTCAAAGGAGGGTTATCTGGCGCGTGCATCGGGGCGCGGATATGTTGTCGGTCGATCGAAGCGGACGGCCACCCTGGCGCCGCGGGCGAAGGTCACGACCGAGGCGATCGTTTCCGAGCCGGGCTGGCAGCGAATCTACGCGCAGGTCGAGCACGAAGTCGCAACGCGCATCCTGTTCCGCTCCTTCCGGATTCACGAGGAACGCCTCGCCGATCACTTCGGCGTGAGCCGCACGGTCGCCCGAGACGTGCTGAGTCGAATGCATGCGACCGGCCTGATCACCAAGGACCGGACCGGCCATTGGCGCGCGGAGCGGATCACGGCCGCCCGCATTCGCGATCTTTACGAGATACGCTGTCTGCTCGAACCGACCGCGCTTCTGGACGTAGCGCCGCGCGTACCGTCCGCGACGTGGTCGGAGATGCTGGCTCATCTGGATGCCATCGCACGCGCGTTTCCGAACGTCCGCGGCGCTGATGTCGATCTGGCGGAGCAGCAGCTGCACGTTTCGCTTCTCGCAGGATGTCGAAACCACGAACTGGTGCGCGTGCTGCGACAAACGCAGCTGCTGCTGATCTCCAACCGTTACATGGTCGACGACTACCTCGGCGCGCCACTGGGCATATCCGAGGCTGCGCTGCGCGAGCATCGACGCGTCGTCTCGCTCGCCCGGTCCGGCCGTCACGAGGCCTCCGCACATGCACTGTACGAACATCTCGAGCGGTCGATCGAGCCGTTGGTCGCGCGGCTCGAGCGTCTCGCCGATCGGCGCGAACCGAGACGACCGGCGTACGTGCGTCCCTGCTGAACGAGGCTCGCCCTTGACGGCCGGCGAGGAGCAGCGTAGCATTTTTTTGCACTTCGCATACCAAGTGCAAAAAGGCCCGCGCGAAGATTCCCAGCGTCCGTGAATGTCTGCAAAGACGTGCGGCGCGCCCACCCAGGAGCAACCGACGATGAAAACCCTGTACCGCCTTGCGTTGGCGGTGTGCGCCGCTGCAATGATCGGCGCGGCACCCGCTCATGCGGCCACGACGCTTCGTTTCGGCCACGCCAACAGTCCGGGCGAGATCGCCCACGACCTGTTTGCCGAATTGGCCGATCGCGTGAGCAAGCGCACCGGAGGCGATCTCGTCATCCGCGTGTTCCCGTCGGAGCAGCTCGGCAAGGAAGCCGATCTCGTGCAGCAGGTCAAATCGGGAGCGCTCGACATGTCGGCGCCGTCGATGCCGGTGCTCTCGTCGCTGGTGCCCGGCCTCGAGATCGCGAGCGGACCCTTCATGTGGAACGACTGGAACGAAGCCGAAGCGATCATTCGCGGACCGGCGTTCGAGCCGCTGTTCCAGGAGCTCGCCGACAAGCACAACATCGCGATGGTGAGCAAGATCTGGTATTGGGGCTGGCGCGATTTCACTTTTTCGACGAAGGAAGTCGTGAAGCCCGATGACATGGCGGGTCTCAAGATCCGGGTTCCGGAATCGCCCGTCTGGGTGGAAATGATCAAGGCGCTGGGCGCAGCACCGACACCCATTCCTTTCGGCGAGGTCTACACCGCCTTGCAACAGAAAACGGTCGACGGCCAGGAAAATCCGGTGCCGACGATCTTCTCGCGCAAGTTCTACGAAGTGCAGGCTTATCTGACGGTGAGCCGGCACATGCTGCAGAACAACACGATCGTCATCAACAAACGCTCGCTCGACAAGCTCACGCCCGAGCAGCGCAAGGTGCTGCTGGAAGAAGCGGCGGCGCTTTCGGCGAAGAACTCGCAAATGCAGCAGGCGCGCGAGCAGTCGATGCTCGAGGACATTCGCAAGAGCGGCAAGACCAAGATCATCGACAACCCGGATCGCGCGGCATTCGCGGCGCGCATGGCGCCGGTTTACAAGAACCTCGAAGCACGCTGGGGCGCTGACAACCTGAAGCGTGTCCGCGCGGCCATCGATTCCGGTCGCAAGCGCTGAGGTCGCCGTGGAGACGCTGCGGCTCGCGCTGATCCGGCTGGACGACGCGACCGCCAGGCTCGAGGACCTGTTCCTGATCTTCGCGCATGCGGCGATCGCGGGCCTCGTCGTCGCCGCGGTCGTCTTGCGCTACGTCTTCCACGATCCGCTCGTCTGGGGCCAGGAGTTCATCGTCGGACTTTTCACCTGGCTCATCTTCATCGGTGCGGCCGGGGCTTTGCGGCATCGTATGCACATCCGTATCGACGCCATCGGCGCATTGTTCCTGCGCCCGCGACTGTCCTTCATGAACACGGTCAGCGTTGTAGTGGGCACGATCGTCGTCGTTGCGCTGCTTTGGGCCGCGCTCGTCAACACGAGCGACATCGCGGGGGTGAAAACGCCGATGCTCGACATCGCGCAGGCGTGGTTCGACTCGGCGCTGCCCGCCGCGCTCGCGCTGCTGCTGCTGCACGTCGCGCGCATCGTCATCGAGCGCGGGCCCGCGGCGGTATTCGCCGGCCAGCTCGAGAAGCTCGACTAAGGTAGCGCGATGATCGTGCTCTTCGTGGCCTTCGTTGCGCTGCTCGTACTCGGGCTGCCGATCTTTCTCGCGATGGCGGGCTCGGCGCTCGCGGCGGTGGCCTCCGAAGGCATTCCGCTCGGCGTCGTCGCGCAGCGCATCATCACCGGCGTCCAATCGTTCCCGCTGCTCGCCGTGCTCCTGTTCACGCTCGCCGGCGCGTTGATGAACGAATCGGGCATCAGCGATCGGCTGTTCGCGTTCACCCGCGCGTTCGTCGGACATATCCGCGGCGGCCTCGCGCAGACGGCGGTCGTCAGCAACGTGTTCCTCGCGGGCATCTCGGGATCGTCGGTCGCCGATTGTGCGGCGACGGCGCGGGTGTTCGTGCCGCAGCTCACGCGCGAGGGCTACGGGCAAGGTTTCGCCGCCGCACTGTCCGCCTCGGTCGCGACACTCGGGCCGATCATTCCGCCGTCGATCCTG
>DASWDF010000190.1:0-10387 GCA_036395475.1 Casimicrobiaceae bacterium | reverse complement strand
AGCGACGTCGATGCGCTCGCCACCGGTGCGGAGCCTCAATACCGCGTCATCAAGAACGCGCCGAAGGATGTGTCGAGGGAGGATTTGCGGGCGTTGTTCGGCGCGGCGATGAGCTATTGGTGACAACGCGCATCGTCACGCCGACGAGCTTTCGCGCGAAGCGAAAGTATCCAAGCGCACACGCTATCGGATGCGATCGAAGGGTAGCGTCCTTAGCGATTGGAGCAGCATGAATAGGTTCCTGCCCTGGGCTTGTCCGATGGCGAGCTCCTTGGAAGCGCCCTTCGGAGTGAACGAAATCAGCAGCTGGTGCGTAACAGTCCGACTGAATCCAAATAGCTCGGCTCCCGGGCCCGTAAATCGTGTCAGCGTCCAATTCGGTCCAGCCGAGACGCTGTTCGTTATGACGAACTTCAGCGACGTGCTGAACCCGGTATGTTCCGGATCGAACTTCGCAGCCTTGTTATCGGCCGAGACCGCGGAGAACGATTTGGCTATGGCATCTTCCAATCCGAGGTCGCCGTCGAGAAAGGCCATCGCACTGGTTTTTCACAGGCGGTACCATCGAGCTCTTTTATGTGAATCGTGAGGCTGAGCACGAAAATGTTCTGCTGGGTACGGTCGTGGCTACCCGATAGCCGAGCAGAAAATGCGTGGGCTGCAGGTAGCTCAAAGAAGGTTTGATGCCGGCCTCATCGTCGACTTGGAGCGTCAAGTCGGCAACGGCGAGCCAGCCGTGCTCCGTCAATTGCGGGTGCTTCTGGCTCGATTGATAGATTTCACACTCGATTTTCTTGACCAGCGTTGAGATGTTTACCCGGTCTTCGGGGATCGATGGAAACGACGCGCATCCAGTAAGCAGCGCAGCGATCGCGAGAACCATCGTTGCGCCTTGTCGCATGGTGATGTCTTCCGTTAAAGCGCAACGCCGATGCTGCCTTGCAGACCGCTCGCGCCATGAATCGGTGGCATCTACGGCGTCGAACACATGAATCGAGCGGCCGTAACGCGTGTGTTCTGCAACGTTTGCACGTTGTCTTCCAGACCGCTTGACGCGCCTTCGCCGTTCGGTGCCGGTATGCGCGGAGTCGACCAGAATGGTTCGGCGATGCACGTTCCGCACTGATTCGGACCCGCCATGATCGTCCGCCAGCCCGGACTCCGGAATTGCGTCGGGCGGACAAATCCCGCGCTGAACGTGAATGCCCCTCTGCGGCCCTCCGTGATGTCGTGCTCGGCACCCATCAAGTGTCCGATTTCGTGCGCGATTCCATAGGTGGGGCCGGAGATCTTTTGGTAGTTGACCACTGCGAACGCTTGACCGGCGAAGGACTCTGGATGGCCAACGTGCTGAGCCTGCATCGTAAAACCGACGTATCCGCCGAGCGACGGCTTGTCCACCAGTAGCACGACAATGTCGGCCTTGTGTTCCCGGCGCAGGCGGCGAATTCGCGCCATTTCGGGATCGACCCCGTCTCTGAGCGCCACCCAGGTCTTGCACGCCAACTCGGCGTCGCCGGCATACTCGGTGGGCAACACGCCCACCACATTGAGGCTCATCGTGATGCCGCTCGCCGTGAACGCGGCGTTCGCTATGTCGATTGCGTTCCGAACGTCGCTGATTACTTGATCGTCACCGGTATCGGGCGGTTGGGCCAACGCGTTGCGAACCGCGGGCGTGTAGAGGACCAAAACATCGACCGTGTCGCCGCGGTCCGCGTCGCACGCCTGTTCTGCGGCAGGCTTTGTCAGGTCGTCGAGCGGCGGGCAGGTGTCCGTTTCATCACCGAGAGGCGCCGTACGATCGAGCTGTTCCAAGATAAAGCCGGTCCCTTTGCTGATGCGGGCTCTGAAAAGCTCACGGTCATCGGTCATTAGCTCCGCGCTGAACGCGCGATTACGCACCGTAATCGTCACGGTGCCCTTCGAGCCGACCTGCCCGCGCCAAACGAATTCTCGCGGTCCGAGCTCGTAGGCTTTGATCAACTTTGCGACCAGCGCTGCCTTGTCTTTTGTCATCGGCAGCAGGATCTCCGGGGTCGTGGCGACGAACTTGTCCAGAAGCGGCGCAATGCCCTGGCACGACAATGCGCCCCTTGATCTCGCCGGAACCGGACACTCTGCGATCGTTCGCCACAACGGTTCTTGCTGCGCCTCGGCGGTCTGCACCGCGGCCAGCAGCAGCGCCAACGATAACTTGACAAGCCGCACCGCGCGTCCCGGGCGAATACCGCGCGTGTAGCCGGGTCGCATTACGGCGTCGTGCACTTTTGGCAGCCGCCCGTGTAAACGTCGCCGTCGCAGCCGTCGGGACACAGCGGCTGCACTCCGCATTTCGCGGGCTTCGGAGACGGACAAACCGCGGATCCGGGAGCCGGCTTGCTGTCGTCGAACGTCAGCTCCGACTTGATAGTTACCGACGGCGACATTCGGGTCGCCATTTCCATTGCCTCGAACATCCGCCGCGGCTTCTGCACGTGCTCGGCAAAGAACCAGTACTCGAGGCTTGTCGGCGGCGGGGTGTCGTTCAGTTTGTCGCAATTGCCACACTTGATGAAGGCATCGAGCAGCTCCTTCGTCCCTTCCACCTGTCGGAGGCTCGCATCGAAGGCCTGCAGGAAGCCGATGTCTCCCTTAACGACGGCATGGTATGTCTTGAGGATCATTGGATTGCGCTCGGTTGCGACCGTTTCGTTTGCGGAGCAAACCGACAGAGAAGCGGCGGTCGCGATTACTGCAGCTACGGCTCTGAGAAGCAGCGTTTTCATGGGTTTTCCTTTCGCGATCGAGACACGTTCAAGAAGCGATGTACCAGGTCCGTGAAGCCGGCTTGCGCGAGTGCGCTAGAACACGAGACTGATTCGTCCGAACACGAGACGCCGCTTCGCGATGCGCGGATTGACGGGATCGGTTTCGAACACGTTTATGGAGTTGTCGAACAGGTTCCGCGCCCCGACCGCCAGGATTCCGTAGCGCTTGGGCAGCCGGTACTCGAGAGAGACGTCCGTTATCCAGGCGCTGTCGGACACGTCGAACCTGCCGGTGCTCGGGTCGGCAGAGAAGGTACCGCTCTGCCTGACGTAGCTCACGGCTGCTCGGAGCATTAGCGAACGGCCTGCAAAGAACGCCAGGCCCAAAGGCAAGCGCTGCGTGCTTACGTCGACGATACCCTCCGGCCCTGTCAAATCGTCCGGGCGCATGATTCGCTCGTACTCGTACTCCGCGGACGCCGCGAGCTGATAGTCCGATGCGGGACTCAGGCGGAAAGTCTTGTAGTAATAAGCGTTGGCGGCGCGCTCCTTCCACTCCATCTCGCCGACGTTGAAGTTGGGTACCCGCAGCTTGCGACCGGTGACTTCGAACCCGGCGAACGCGTCCAATGCGATCTTGGTGTCGATGCCGAACCCCGCACGACGGGACAGCGTTCCATCGCGGTCGCCGTACAGCAGATCGAATCCGGTGAAGAACTGATTGAAGCCCGCCACCTCGGTCGGCTCCAGTGTCTGGCTTCCTATGAATGGACGCTTGATCGACGACGTAAATGCCCCGCGTATCGTCACGCGCGGATCGGGCGACCAGATGATTCCGAGCTTCGGGTTCCACCGATAGCGCACGTCCTTGTCGCCGAAGATCGTATTCGTAAGGTAGAACCAGTCTCTTGAAATGCCCGCCTCGACGACGATGGGGACGCTGCGCGGCGCCCAGGACGCATAGACGTAGGCAGTCGTCGCCTTCGTCCGAATGTCCCGCTCCTCGATCGGCAAGCGGTTCTTTTCGACGATGTGTGCGAACCCGGCGACGATCTGGCCGAAGTCGTACTTTGCCGTCCGCTGGAGTTCGGCGGTGTCCGCCCTGGTGTCGGTCTGGGTGAAAACCGAATCGTCCGGAAGGATGGATGCCGATCTCGTGCGTTCTTCGTGAAGCACCATCCATATCCAGTCCGCGTTGGAGCTTTCCACTTGCCGTCCACCCAAGCGGGCCGCATCGCTCTTCTCTTTGATTCTTGCCGGGAAGACGAGATTCGGGTCGAAATTGAAGAACGTTTGGTCGAGGTCGAACTCGGTTCTGCGCACATCCGCCTGCACCGATGTCCTGGGAGAGAACTCGGCCTGCACGAACATGTCGTACGCGTTCTTCCTGGCCGAGTTGTTCTCCGCGAAGCCGTCCGTCTCGTAATGCAACTGGCTCGCCGCGTAAGCGACGTTTCCGCTGAGCCCGCTTGCGATCAGCTGATCGCCGAAAGTGCCGCGCGTTCCGCCGATGCCATCGAATTGCAGCCGAAGCTGGTCTCGGCTGAAGAGCTGGTTGAACTCGTTCGTTCCGAGCCGCGTCGGCCCGGCCTGGCGCAGTATCACGAGATTGTCGCTACTGATCAGCGGTGGGATCGGCGAGCTCGTCAGCGGCTGTCTCAGCTGCGCCTGCAGCGCCTCGCTGACGCGCGCGATGTCGTGACGCGGCATATTGGCATAGGCAACCGCGAGCTCTCGATGTGCGGAATCGTTCGCAAAGTTGTCTGCCAGCGCCTTCGTGCTCTCGGAGATCGCCAGCTTTTCGAAGCCGAGCTCCCGGTAGATTGCCGCAACCTCGGTCGTGCGTGCCGCCCTGTCGTCGTCGAGCAGCAGACTGGAGCGGTAGACGGCGCGGTTGTTGTTCTTCTCGATGGATCTCGTGAGGTTGTCGAGCGCGTCCACGGGGCGGTTGTCGACGTACGCCACAATGGCGTCGTAGAACCACGGCGTTGGATCGTGCGGGTCGCGCTGCTTGGCGAGCTCGAATTGTTTCGAAGCAAGCGCATCGCGCTTCTCTTCGTAATACGCCTTGCCCAGATAACTGCGTATCAGCGAATTCGCAGGATCGAGGACCGCCGCGATCTCGAGCTCTTCGCGCCCCCCACTCAAGTCGCCCTCCCGAATCCTGGCGAGTCCCAATCCCAACCGAGGCAGCGGATCGCCCTGATCGAGCCTGATCGCCTCCTTGAATGCTTTCTTCGCCTTCGCGATTTGGATACTGATCAAATTCGCGAAACCGAATACGGTCTGAACCTTGCCGAGGTCGGGATTGCGAGCTCGCGCATCCTCCGCCGTCGCGCGCGCCTTCTCGAGCTCGCCGACGGACATGTAAAGCTCGGCCAGCCGCGCGAGGAACAGCGCGCTCGGAGCGACCGTGGATCGCGCCTTTTCCATCGTTCTGACCGCGTCCTCGATCCGAAACGCAGCTTGCTGCGCATACGAAAGCGCGATCCACGCAGCCGGCGACTTCGGATCGGCCTCCGTCGCCTTGGTCGCCTCGTCGATCGCCTTGTCTTTTTCGTTCCTCACGACCGCGACGATCGCGAGCAGCGCGTGCGCGTTGCTGTTGCTCGCATCGATGCGCAACGCTCGATCGATGAACCGCTGAGCCTCATCGAGCCGGCCGACCGACAGCAGCGCGCCCGCGTAGCGCGTGAGCAGCTGCGGATCGTTCAATCGCTCCGGCGTCGTCCCGGGCTGCGCGAGCGCCGCGAGGTCGGCCTGCACAGACGCGTAGTCGAAGACGGCCGGGTAATAGAGCGCCCACTTAACTTGATCGACGGGCTCGACGACGATGTCGCCTCTCGCGATCGGCGGTTGGCCGGCGCGCCCGCTGACGGCCATCGCCGCGACCCGCGATTTTTCGCCGACTTCGCATTTCTCGTCGTCATACAACGCGACCGTCGCGCTCGCCCCGTCGATTCGGGCCGAGCGACCTGCATTGGATGCGCAAACGCGCCCTTCCTGCAGCGCGACTGCGGCCTCGCTTTCCGTGACGGTCACCGTGAATTCGGTGCCGTCTACGTTCGCGTTGATGAACGGCGTTTCCACGGTGAACGACCTGGGCCTCGTTCGAGTGATGACATGCAGGGCTCCGCGGTTGAGCCTCATCACCCAGGTCGTCTCCTGACCGGCATTTTCGACGCCTCGCAGCGTGAGGCTCGACTTCTGGTCGAGCCGCAGCGTCGTCTCGTTGCTGAGTAAAAGGAGCGCGGCGCGACTGCGTTCCGAAACGTTGACGACGTAGCGCGCGCAAAGATCGGCATTCGGCGCGACGTCGTCGACCCGCCTACCTTGGGCATCGAGAACCTCGACCTTGCCCTCGAGCGAGACGAGTCGAGCAACCGCCGGTGTGCATTTATGCTGAGCATGCGCGGCCGGAAGCCACGCGGCGACGGTCATGATGACCACGCCGACCGCGCCTGTCCGCGAGAAGCAGCCGCGCAACCGTCGCATACCAACCCCGTCGGTCGACCTGATCCCACCCAGGCGCCGGGTTTGCATCGACCGAGGATACCGCTGGGATTCCCCTTAAAACTCACCCGCTTAGGTGAGGACTCCGACGTCGTCTACATGCTGTACTGGTCGATTCGCGCCGATATTGCACTGCCATAGCGCTGTCGTAAAGGGGTTATTCGCTATTTCTTTTCCAGCACCACGGTCCAATCCCACGCGCCGATTGGCGGAGCCGCAACGAACTGCTGCGCGCGCGTGAGATAGAAGCGCGACGGGCCGTCGTCCGGGCATTCACGCAGGATTTCCGCGAATCTCGCTTGTGCATCGTCGAACCGCGCGCCCCGGTAGGCGGCAAGCGCTTCGGCAAACCGTTCGCGCAACCAGCGGGCAGGATGCGCGTCCGCCTGCTTGCGCGCAACGAGCTCGCACACGGTCAGAGGCCTCGTCTTGCCGGCAAAAAGGAAGCTGCCGATCGGCCGAACGACGAACTCGTCGAGCCCTTCGACGATGTCCTGGGATGCGAGGACCGTCGTTGCCAAGTATTTGTTGAGACCTTCGATGCGAGTCGCGGTATTGACGATATCGCCGACGGCTCGGTACTCGAAGTGCTGGCCGGCTCCGATGCTTCCGAGCAGCAACTCGCCCGAATGCAGTCCGATGCGGGTCCGAAGCTTCGGACGGCCGGGAACCGCGCCGTTGAAATGCTCGAGCGCTTCCGCGATTTCCAGCGCGGCATGGCACGCGTTTCGCCGAAGCGAGATATCGGAAACCGACGACGCCCATATCGCGAGCACGGCATCGCCGACGACATCGGAAACGACGCCGTTGCGTTGTGCGACCGGTTTGAAGACCTCGGCGAAATAATCGTTCATCAGTCGAGCGAGCTCGCGCGGGCCCATCGTTTCGGAAATCGTGCTGTATCGCTCGACGTCCGTGTACAGACAAGCGCCGTAAACGAGCTGGTTGTCCGACTTCGCAGGCCCTATCCCCTTCGCGAGCTGATCGACGACCGAGTTGGGCAGGAAATAGCCGAATGCCTGCTTGATGACCTCGCGCTCCTTTCGCACGTCCCGATAGTTCAACGCGATACCGCCGAATAACGCTAACGGCGCCTGCAAGGCCGCCGGAATGAGCAGCGGCACCATCCACGCGTACACGTCGAACAGTCCGACCGCGATCACGAAGTAGATGCCCGTCAACAGCGCGACGATGACGATGGCGAGCGATGGTCGAAACATTCGAGCGCCGACACCCAGCACCGTACCCCAGAGCAAAATGGCGGCAAAATGCCAGCCGGCCGGGATTGGCCGGAGCTCGTTGCCTTCCAACAAGTTCGCGAAAGCTGTCGCTGCAACCTCGACGCCGCTGATACGCAACCTGCTCGGCGCGTTGTAGACCGTGTTGTAATCGTCCCGCACGACATCCTGTGCGTCCGGCGTCAGCGCCGAATAGCCTATGAATATCGCCTTGCCTTCGAGCTCGTTTGCCGGCATGTTGCCCACTTGGCCTTGCGCGATCGACGGCGCCACTTGCAACAGCTCGTTATAGGAAATCGTCCTGATCGTTCGAGGGGGCCCGTAAAAATTCAGGTAGCGCTCGTCGCTGCCGGCGTAGAGCCCAATCAGCCCTTTGACCAGGCGTCTGTCGCGCGCAGTCATCGCCCCGTCTTCGCCAGCATCGATCGCGTGGAAGACTTTCTGTGCAGCCGACGGATTTGCCAGCACCGCCCTCCGAGTGGCGGTCATCGCAGCTTCGATGTGCGAGGCAGAACCGAACGACTCCAACGGCGCGGGCGACGCCGATCCGCCCTGCCAAAGACGGACAAAATGATGATAGGCGGGCAGCGCATGGATCTGGAACGCCATCGCCGGCAAGGTAGGCCGAGTTGACCCAGCCGCGATGAATGCCCAGTACGTATCGACGCGCGACGATTTCGGCAGTGCAAAAGCGGCGCGTCTTGTCGATGCCTTCTCCAGGACCTCGATCGGAGAAATGCGTTGATCGAGGACGAATTGGCCGGCGGAATCGCGCCGCAGGGTTTCGGCGATGATGACGTTGCCGGCTTCCTGGATTGCGTCTGCAAATTGCGCATCCCCTTGCGGCTCGTGCGGGATCTCGAATGCAAGGTCGAACACGATGACAGTGGGATGCGCGGCCGCGAGAGTACGCACGAGCCGGGCATGAGTTGCGCGCGGCCAGTCGCTCGGCTTGGGCGGCAGGCGCAGCTCCTTCCGGGCCTGTTCGTCGATCGCGACGATTACAACATCGAGCGGCGGTGCTACGGGACCGCGCAAGTTGAACAGCCAATGGAGGCCGACGTCATCCTCGAGCGCCATTCCATCGGGGGTCGCGCTGATCACGACGCCGACCAAACCGATCAGCAATCCCAGTACGATGCCTTTGATCGGACGTACGGTGCGCAACGCGGCGCTTCCAATCAAACCGCTGCCGCCGCCAGCTGAGCGAGCGCCAGCAACCTTCCGCTCACTGCATTGCGGTCGTTCACTTCGAGTCGCGCGTAAACCTGCTTGACGTGGTAGCTCGCGGTGTTGAACGTCAGCCCCATCTCTTGCGCGATCTCGCGGTTGCTCTTGCCTTGGGCAAGCAGCACCGCGACCTCGCGCTGTTGCGGCGAAAGGTCCGCCAGGCCGGTGCCGCGCACCAGCGAGATCGATCGCGACTCCTCGCGGCGAATCAATAGCCCGATTTGACCCGCGCGACGCCCTCGCGCGTCGGGCAACAGAAAGGCGCGTAGCGCGAAGCGTCCCCACGGCGACGCGCGATGCAGCTGCCACTGCTCGCCCTGCTGGTTCTGGCGCGTCGAATCGTTGCAGATCTGGCGCAGAAAGCCTTCGATGATCGATGCTTCGTTGCGCGCGTTACGCGGCGAAACTTCGGACAGCGCCGCCAGACGGAGCAGGCGATGCCATGGCTCGGGCGCGCTCAGTATGGTGCCGTTGGCGTTGACGATTCCAAGGTGCTCTTCGATGACGACGGACGGATCTTGGCCGTCCGTCGCCGGAAGCTGCCTCGCGAGCCCGCCCGCCAGATAGCGCAGCAGCCCGCGCAGCATGTCGGCGTTGTCGCGTCCGAACCCGCGATCGGTACGACCGCGGTAGAAGCTGATCTGCGCGAACGCTTCGGGTCCGTTGGCGAGCATGCCGTACATCACGTGATACGCATCGAGCGGGCGCATCACGTCCTGGAAATACTCGGATTGCTGCTCGGCCTTGCTGAACGAATGTAACGAGACGGGATCCGGCGCGAGTGCACGATGCAGAAACGCACTCGCAAACCCTTCGCGCGCCGTTTGGTAGTGCCGCTCGTAATAACGTGTCATCGCTTCGGGTGGCAGCATGCGCTCCGCATAGAGACTCACCATCTCGCCTTGCGCATCGACCCAGAAAACGCCCGCTGAATGCGATGGAATGAGCACGCGCAGCGCCGGCAACAGCGACTGCACGAGCGCCTGAGCAGGCACGTTCAATCCGCACAGCTTGCGAATGAAGGCGATGTCGCGGGCCCGTGCCATTTTCCGATCGCGTTCGATGTCACCGCGACCACTGCGGTGTCCGCCCGATTGTACGCAAGCAGGAGCGAGCGCAACAGCGGCCGGGCTTCCGGACGTTTGCCTCTGCTGAAACTCCCACCCAAACGGGTCACCCACGGCCTCGCACAGCCCTGCACCTTCGCGGGATCCCACTCGTCCGGGTGATGAACCGACGCGCTGCGCTCCCTATCGTGTGATGCATCGGCAGTAGCGCACACCAAGGGGCCGACCGGATGGGCCGACAGCTCTTCGACTGGGTCGCAGCGTTATTGATGCTTCGCCTTTTGGTCGCCGTCCTGTGTGCACTTGCCGTGCAACGCCTGCTCTCGTGGCTGCAACGCGTGCTCGGAGCGAGCGAAGCGTCTGCAGATCGCCGGGTTCGCAACGCCGCGGCGACGCGCAACCACCGAAAACAGCACACCGGCGTTCGTCGAGTTCGCCGGCGAGAAGCGGCCGACAGTGCCGTACCGCTCGGTCAAAGCAGCAACTAAACAAGGGAGAGGACGATGAACAGGCACCTGAAGACGACGATCGTTGTGTTCGCTATCGCACTTGCCTCCGTCGGCATCGCGTATGCCGACCGCGATGGCAA